>BLLW01000035.1 GCA_011959285.1 Lachnospiraceae bacterium
ATATAGCATTTTCCTCCATTGTATGCCCCAATAAGGCTGAAAGCCTCTTCCAATCTTATTCTATCGAAAGAACCTGCGGAATGCAAGAATTTCGCCGTTACATTGGTATAATTATTTGAAAATATTGACATTTTTATATAGTAACAGTATAATGAACCAACTATAAAAAATCGTGCCGGAGAAGTCTGAAATCCGGTATGGCATAGAGGAGGAGATATTATGAAAGGTTTTGTCAGAAGGCTGTTTGCCTTTTCTTTTGCGGCAGCCCTTGTCCTTATGACGGCAGGATGCGGCTCTGACAGTCAGGATGCAGGGACGCAGGGTGGTAACTCTGGTGTAGGAGAGCAGGGCGCAGAAGCAGGAGAAAAGATTGTAAATGTAGGCGTCACAGATTCCCTTGGAGGCGTCAACCCATTTGTAATCGATCAGACAGAAATCAACAAATATGCGGTGGGATTGATGTTTCTGCCTTTGGTGGAATTGGATCCGGAGCTGAACTTTCAGGGGATGCTGGCAGATTCCGTTACGACCGAGGATAACATGAATTTTGTGGTGCACATTAATGATGCTGCCACATGGTCTGACGGAACGCCTGTTACGGCTGCGGACGTGGAATATACGGTACGCCGCCTTGCAAGTCCGGTGGTCAACAATACGACGCTGATGCTATATGCATTTGAAGGCGTGGGCGATGACGGGTTTGTGGAAAAGGGAGCGGAAAGCGTGGCAGGGCTTCAGATTATAGATGATAAAACCATTCAGTTTACGTCTAAATATCCTATGGCGCTTACCACTTTTGAAAACACTTATGCAAGATATCTGCATGTGATGCCCAAGCATATTATCGAGCAGTTCAGTGAAGAGGAACTTTTGACGGCGGACTGGTTCAGCCATCCCGATGTGATCAGCGGTCCCTTCTTCTTGAAGGATTTCGATAATGACCATTATATTTCTTATGAAGCAAACAAAGATTACTGGAAGGGAGCGCCGAAAATCGACAAGCTGAATATCAGAATCGTGGATGCCAGCCAGGTTTACGCAGGTCTTCAGTCAGGAGAGATCGATATCACCCATCATACCATGACGGCAATTCCGCAGGAGGATTTTGACAGTATTGAAGCGCTTGAAAATGTAAAGACAGTATATGGGGCGCCTATTACCAACCAGTCGGCATTTATCCAGACTGCCAATATTCAAGACGCAAGGGTTCGTCAGGCGCTTTTATATGCCATTGACAGGCAGCAGTTAGTGGATCAGCTGCTCAAGGGACACGGAGAAGTGGTGGATGGCTTTGTTTCATCGGCAAGCCCTTTTTTCAGCGAAGAGGTGACGCCTATTTCTTACGATCCGGAAAAGGCAAAACAATTATTGGATGAGGCTGGCTGGGACGGATCCCAGACGCTCCGGTTCTATGTAAACTCCGGCGATAGCACGTTCGTGAACGGTGCCCAGGTATTGGTAGCCCAGTGGGCTGCTGTGGGAATCAAAGTGGAAGTACAGACCGTGGATCTGGCAACCCTGATGACCATTGCCGGAACCACAGATTATGATATTCTGGCGGTACAGTATACGTATGCACCGGTGGATCCTTATCCGGATGTTGACTGGCTGCTTGGCGGTGAGGGAAGCTGGACCGGCTATCACAGCGATGAGATCAGTGAGGCTCTGGCAGGCACGCAGCAGACTAGCGATGTGGAAAAGATTAGAGAGTTATATGCTGTTGTAAATAAAAAGGTGCAGGAGGATGTTCCCATGTTCTCTGCATATATCATCAGCGCCCAGGGGGCAGTGAGCAACCGCCTTGCCGGCGCAGAGCCCAGTGCATATGGATTCTTCAACAACGTGCATAACTGGGATGTGGTAGAATAAAGGACAACCGTTAAACGTAAGGAGCAGCTATGTCACATTTACTGGAAGTACAGGGACTGACCACCGCTTTTAAAGGCGATTACGGAAGAACCATCAGCGTGGATCATATTCATTTCCATGTGGATGAGGGGGAGGTAGTCTGCATTGTGGGTGAGTCCGGGTGTGGAAAAAGTGTAACTTCATTATCGATTATGGGACTACTAGGAAGGGGCGGAGCCGTTACAGACGGCTCTGTCTTCTTTGATGGTAAGAACCTTCTTGCCATGGACGAAAAAGAACTGGATCAGATAAGGGGGAACCAGATTACCATGATCTTTCAAGATCCCCTTACCTCTCTGAATCCGGTTTTTACCGTGGGAAGCCAGATTACGGAAAGCATCAGGACGCATATGCATTTATCTAAAGCGGATGCCGCAAAGCGGGCGGAAGCGCTGCTTGCAAAAGTGGGAATGCCGGATGCTTATGGGGTCATGAGAAAATACCCCCATACACTTTCCGGAGGAATGCGTCAGAGAGTGATGATTGCCATGGCGCTTTCCTGTAATCCCAGATTGTTGATTGCAGATGAACCGACTACGGCATTGGATGTAACCATACAGGCGCAAATCATGGAGCTGCTTGCAAAATTGCAGAAGGAAACAGGGATGTCCATGATTCTCATTACCCACGATATCGGTCTCGTCGCAAATATGGCGGACCGGGTCCTGGTCATGTATGCCGGGCAGATTATAGAGGAGGCGTCCGTCAAGGAACTGTTTGAAAATCCCAGACATCCGTATACCCGGGCGCTGCTCGATACCATTCCCACCATACGGGATGATGCGGACAGGCAGCTTGTATCTATCCCGGGGATTGTGCCGGAGAATTATGACGGCAGAGAAGGATGCCGGTTTGCGGACCGCTGCAAGTACAGAAGAACTGAGTGCGAAAAAAAGCAGCAGGATTATGAATTTGGACCCGGTCATGTGGCAAAGTGCATTGTAATGAAAGAAGGGGGGACTTGGTCATGAGCGAAGAGAAAAAGACCCCTTTGATTAAAGTTGAAAACCTGAAAAAGTATTACCCCATAAAAGGGGGGATTATCAATCACACTACCGGCTATGTAAGGGCGGTGGATGGTATGAGCTTTTCCATTATGGAGGGCGAGACGCTGGGGCTTGTGGGAGAATCGGGTTGTGGAAAGTCTACCATAGGAAGGCAGCTGGTGGGGCTCGAGACGCCCACAGAGGGCAAGATTTATTATAAAGAAAAGGATTTGTCTAAATTAAATAAAAAGGATCTACAGAAGATTCGCACACAGCTGCAGATGGTGTTTCAGGATCCTTACTCTTCCTTAAATCCAAGAAAGCATATTTTCGAGATTCTTGCTCAGCCTATGCTTTATCACAAAATATCCGAAAAAGGAAGGGTGGAAAAGGATATTTTGAAGATTTTGGATATGGTAGGGCTTCCTAGGAATGTTTTGGGGAGATATCCTCATGAATTTTCGGGAGGACAGCGCCAGAGAATCGGGATTGCCAAAGCGCTTTCTTTAAATCCCCGGTTCATCGTCTGTGACGAACCGGTAAGCGCACTGGACGTATCGATACAGGCGCAGATTTTGAATCTTTTGAAGAACCTGCAGAAAGAGCTTGGTCTAACCTTACTTTTTGTAGGACATGGTCTCGGGGCGGTGAACTATGTCAGCGACAGGATTGCCGTCATGTATCTTGGCAAGATCGTGGAGATGGGGGAAGCAAAGGAGGTCTTTCGCCAACCGATGCATCCCTATACAAGGGCGCTTTTGGGTGCAGTTCCGGTGCCGGACCCGAATGAAAAAGAAAAAGCCCACAGTGTCCTCCAAGGAGAAATCGGAGACAGCGCCAATCCCCCGAAGGGGTGCAGATTCCATCCAAGGTGTCCTTACGCTACGGAGATATGCAGGCAAAAAGAACCCGGCATGCAGGAGATCAGATGCGGATCCGGGCATGAGACAGCCTGTCCTATTGTGATCAACAGCAAGGAGGTGCAGGAAATTGACTAAATATATTATCAAACGTATATTGATTGCGATTCCGGTGCTGATTGGCATTACGATTATAGACTATGCGATTATGTGTATGGCGGGAAGCCCCTTAGAAATGCTGCAGGGACCCAGAGTGTCGGAGGCGGCAGTGGAGGCGAAAAAAATAGCCTTAGGCCTGGATAAACCATTTTACATTCAATATTTTGTGTGGCTCGGTCAGCTGTTCCACGGCAATTTGGGATATTCTATCAAGTCTTACCAGCCTGTGAGCGATATGATCAAAAGCCACTTAGGCCCCACTCTTCTTTTGATGGGAGTATCGCTTATCGTGAGTCTTTTGATAGCGGTTCCAGCAGGAATCTACAGTGCTATCCACCAATATGAAAAAGGTGATTATGCTGTAGTGACGTTTTCCTTCCTTGGAAGCAGCATTCCAGGCTTTTTCCTTTCACTTCTTTTCATTTATATTTTTACGGTAAAATTAGGATGGCTTCCATCAAGCGGAATGACGACGCTTGGAACGCAGGGTGGTTTTCTCGATGTGTTAAGACATATGATTATGCCGGTAATTGTCCTTGCGGCTTCCATGGCAGGGAGCAATATCCGATATATCAGGAGCGCGATGCTGGAGATCTTACAGCAGGATTATCTGCGAACAGCTAAGGCAAAAGGAATAGGGCGGTTTAAGGTGATCAACAAACACGCGCTGCGCAATGCGCTGGTGCCCATCGTCACAGTAATCGGTATGGAGATTCCGGTACTGTTCGGAGGCGCAGTCATCATAGAGCAGGTGTTTTCCTGGCCGGGGCTGGGGCTTATGACCATGAGTGCCATCACTAGCCGGGACTACCCTGTAATCATGGGCGTATGCCTGTTGTCCGCGGTAGTGGTCCTTGTTGCAAATTTAGTTACAGATATTTTATACGCGCTGGTAGATCCTACGATTCAGCTTGACTAGGAGAAAGATAAACCCACCGTGTTGCAACACTTCAGGATGGAGAAAAGCATGGAAAAATTTAAGATGAAAATAAAATTTAACGGAAGAAAAGCGCATGTAGTGCATGACAGCACAGAATATGAGGGCAGAGATATTGTCAATGAGAGTTACCTTGAGACTATTTTCCGCCGTTTCCGGCGCCATTACCTTGCGGTGATCAGTCTGATCGTGCTTGTAATTTTAGGAGGTGCGGCTCTCTTGGCGCCTATTATCGCTCCTTACAAACCTGATGAGATTGTAGGAACTTTCAGCGGCGCTCCCTGTAAAGAATTCTGGCTTGGGACAGACCAGATTGGAAGAGACGTTTTCAGCAGACTTTTGTATGCCATGCGCATCTCCCTTCTGGTAGGAATCATGGCAACCCTGATTTCCACAGTGGTGGGCGTAGTCCTAGGGCTGGCTGCTGGCTACTTCGGCGGCGTACCGGATATGCTCATTATGCGCTTCACCGATATGGTCATGTCCTTCCCCTACATTCTCTTGGTATTAGTGGCAGCCGCAATCTTCAAACCCGGACTCTGGAATATCATTCTGATTCTTGGCTTCGTAGACTGGCCGGGCATAGCAAGACTGGTGCGAGGAAACGTACTGAACCTGCGGGAAACAAATTTCATCAAAGGCAACATCGTAGCAGGAATGCCCCTTAGCCATATCCTCTTTTCAGAAATCCTGCCCAACACGGTAGCCCCCATCCTCGTGTATGCAACTTCCGTGTTAGCCATTTCCATGCTGGATGAAGCTGCTCTGAGCTTTTTAGGGCTTGGAGTCCAACCTCCCGCAGCAAGCTTAGGAAACATGCTCAACGGAGCCCAGTCCCTTACCGTCCTTACCAAACAGCCTTGGCTCTGGATACCTGCCGGAATACTCATCGTAGTACTTGTGATGGCGATAAACTTTATTGGGGATGCCCTTAGAGACGCATTAGACCCCAACAGTGGAAGATAGTTTCGGGGAAGGAGGCAGCTTGGATGATGTTTCAACCGAAAAATATAAAAGGCAGGAGGAATTTAGATGCAGCTTAATGAGCGGTTAGCAGCATATTTTGAATGGTTCCACATGCACCCAGAATTGTCCTATGAGGAGTATGAGACGACAGCCAGGATTAAGGAGATTCTGGTGGAAGAAGGGATTGAGATTTTACCGTATGATTTGGAAACGGGATTGGTGGCGGTCGTGAGGGGGGAGAGACCGGGACCGGTGCAGGCGCTTCGGTGTGATATCGATGGGCTTCCGATTCGGGAGGAAACAGGTCTGCCCTATGCATCTTTGTGTGAGGGAAAGATGCACGCATGCGGGCATGATTTTCATATTACGGCGGGAATCGGATGTGCAATTTTGTTAAAGAGGAGGAAGCAGGAACTGGCGGGAACGGTGAAGATTATTTTTCAGCCGGCGGAGGAATCTTCACTGGGGGCGCTTAAGATTTTGGAGGCGGGCGTCATGGAGGATGTGGACCGGATATGGGGACTCCATGCGGATCCCACCAATGAGGTGGGAACGCTTGGAATCCGGGAAGGGTATGTGACGGCAGCGGTGGATCGGTTTGTGGTAACAGTAAAGGGCGTGGGGTGCCACGGAGCGCATCCTGACGATGGAATCGATCCGGTTCCGGTGGCGGCGGCTATTGTGCAGGGGTTTCAGACGATTGTCAGCAGGAATGTGAATGCGTTTCATCCGGCGCTGGTCAGCGTCACAAGGCTGGAGGCGGGAAATACCTGGAATGTGATTCCGGAGGCTGCTGTGCTGGAGGGGACTGTTCGTACGATGGACAGGCAGGACAGGGTTCTGGTTGAAAAGAGGATAAGGGAGCTTGCGGAAAATATTGCCCGGGCTTATGGAGCGCAGGTGAAGACGGAGTGGATTGCGGGTCCCCCTGCAACTTGTAATGACGGCGGGATGGTTAAAGAGAGTATTCAGATAGCAAAGGTTCGGGGATTAAAGGTGGTACCGGAGGAAAGCTCTATGGGAGGAGATGATTTTTCCTTTTATGAGAAAAGGGTGCCTAGCTGCTATATTAAGGTGGGGACAGGAAAGGGGCAGTTGATTCATCAACCGGGATTTATGGTAGATAGAAAGGTGATTTTGGGGGCGGCGGAATATTTGGCGGAGGTTTTGTGCGGTGAGTAGGTAGGGGGAAAAGCAGGACCGCAGTGCCGTCCATACGGCACTGCGGTCCTGTTGGTTTCCCGTTATTAAATTGTATGAGATAGGATAAGGTTAGAAGAAAATGGGGATAAAGTATTGCAAGGTCATTTTGGAGTGAAATGGTTTGCAATGCTTTTTTGTTTTATAAAAGTGGAGTGTGCACAATGCACAAAAAACAGATGTAAAAGTAAATTAAATATACAAATAATGCAAATTTGGTTGACGGATGGAGAAAATGTAGGTGTGATTAGTGTATGGGAAAAATATTTCTTTATGAAAAGGAGGGAAGAAGTGAAAGAGTGAAAAAAATATTAGTGATCGGCAGCTTGAATATGGATATGGTAATTGAAATGAAACGGATGCCAATCGTAGGTGAAACGGTTCTTGGAACGAAGATGACCTACGTGCCGGGAGGCAAGGGGGCAAATCAGGCGTATGCGGCGGCACGGCTTGGTGAGGATGTCAAAATGCTGGGATGTATAGGAGAAGATGATTTTGGAAGAATGCAGAAAAGCAATTTAAAATGAATGACGAAGCCCTGCGGGAATGTGACTATGTGATTTTCTCCATGCTGGATTACATAACGCCAAATGAATCGGAACTTATGAAGTTGTGCGGAAAAGAAGGCGATTCTGTGGAGGATTACGTGGAATGGGCGAGGCAGCTGCTTGAGAAGGGCGTTAGAAATGTTCTTGCCACTCTTGGAAAGAAAGGGGCGCTGTTCGTCAGTAAGGAGATGGAAGAGAGCTTAACGAAGCTGTAATGTTCGCCAATGTTGCATCTTCTATCGCTGTTACAAGAAACGGTGCTCAGACTTCTATAGCTACAAGAGAAATGGCAGTAGTATTGGTATTAGGCATAACGGGATGCGGCAAAAAGACGGAAGAGGCGAAAGAGACGAAGGATGGACTGAAAGTGGTGCTGTTGATTACCAGTAATCTTGGCGATAAGGGATTTTATGACAGCGCAAATGATGGAATGAAGTTAATTGAAAAGGAACTGGGTGCAGAAGTGAAGACCATCGAGATGGGGCAGGATCCTTCCAAGTATGAACCGTATTTCAGGGACGTTGCTGAGCAGGATTGGGATTACATTATTGTAGGTTCTTCTCCGGCAGTGGAAATTGCAGAAGCCCTGATTCCCGAATATCCCGATAAGAAATTCATCATGTTTGATACAGAGGTGGATTGGAGCAAGGGCGATTTCAGCAATCTTTACTGTGTACAGTATAAGCAGAACGAAGGAAGTTTCCTGGCAGGCGCAGTTGCAGCGGTCATGACTACAGAAGGCAAGAATGCAAACCCTGACAAGGTCATCGGATGTATCGGCGGGGGAGACCTTCCTATTATCAATGACTTTATGATTGGCTATATCAGGGGAGCACAGCATGTTGAATCTGATATAAAAGTGGCAGTTGCTTATGCAGGTACATTTGTGGATTCCGCAAAAGGAAAAGAATTAGCATTATCCCAGATGAGTCAGCAGAACGTAGACATCTGTTTCCAGATTGCTTCCCAGACAGGAATCGGCGTACTGGATGCAGCAAAGGAAAAAGGCTTGTATGCAATCGGGGTGGACGGAGACCAGGCAGCGGCATTTAAGGATTCCGATCCCGGAATGGCAGAAGTAATCGTTACTTCTATGATGAAGAGGGTGGATCAGTTTCTGCGCCATGCGATCAAGATGGCGGAAGACGGAAATCTGCCGTGGGGAAAGACAGAAGTGATCAGTCTTAAGGAACTGGGCGTAGGCATCATCTACGGTGAAAATTTTGAGAGAGAATTATCCGAAGAAAAACAGAGCATGATAAAGGATATTGAGCAGCAGATTATTGACGGAAAGATTGAAGTTGAATCGGCGCTTGGTATGGACACAGCAGAATTTGAAGTAATTAGAAATGAAGTTGCACCGTAGGTAAGCAGGTATATGGGGCTGTCAAAAATAGACAGCCCCATATTAAACAACAGATGGAGTGATGAGGTGAACAGAATGGAAAATGGAGGGAAAGCACAGGCAGCGGAGACCATTCTCAGCATGGAAAATATCACGAAGATCTACTCGAATGGTTTTATCACAAATAAAAATGTAAATTTTGAATTGCGCAGGGGTGAGATACATGCACTTGCCGGGGAGAATGGAGCAGGGAAATCAACGCTGATGAAGGTTCTGTTCGGAGAAGAGCAGTGTGAGGAGGGCAGAATCCTTTATAAAGGCAAAGAGGTTAAGATCGATAGTCCTCTCAGTGCGATCAAGATGGGAATCGGCATGGTACATCAACATTTTATGCTGGTTCAAAGTATGACCGTTGCAGAAAACATGGTGCTTGGCTTAGAGCCGGAAAAGGCAGGTTTTTTGGACAAGGAAGAAGCCAAAAAGAGGACAAGGGAAGTATCAGAAAAATATGGATTGGAAATTGACCCTGACGCCCCAGGAAACAGTAGAGATTTTCCAAGAACTAAAACGGCTTAAGGAATTAGGACATACGGTTGTATTTATTTCTCATAAGCTGGGGGAGATTAAGGAAATCTGTGACCGGATCACAATCATGAGGGACGGAAGGACAATCGATGTCAGGATGGTGAATGAGGTGTCCGAGCAGGAGATATCCAGACTGATGATTGGCAGGGACGTCCTTCTTAAAACAGAATTAGGAGAATACATGCTGGGAATCAAGAAAATGAGCCGGGAGCAGATAGGAGGTGCAGTGCATGAACAGTAAAACGATAGAAAAAAGATTTGACGTGATAAGGACGATATTGGCAGTCATCATTGCACTGATGATTGCGCTGGTCGTGATTGTTATTGTCAGTGATGACCCAGTGAATGCACTGTATAATTTCCTTCGGAATGTACAACAGATTCCAGTATCAGGGGCTGCCTCAATACGGATTTGACGGCATGCTGATTGCGATTATGGCAAAATATAATCCGGCGCTTGTACCGGTGGCAGCAATCTTCTTGGCTTATATACGTACCGGAGCGGATATTATGAACAGGACAAGCGATGTGCCTTATGAAATTATTTCCGTTATCCAGTCGGCAATCATTATGCTTGTTGTTGCAAAGATGTTCCTAAATAACCTGAAACACAAACAGATTGTAAAATATTCTAAAATGCAGATGGAGAAGAAGGAGGCGTCATAGAATGAAACAAATTTTTAATATCATTTTTTCCACCCAGTTCTTTTAGCCCATACTCCGGATCTCCACCCCCATCATGTTTGCATCTATGGGAGCGCTTATCACATCTAGAGCGGGCGTAATCAATATCGGTTTAGAGGGAATTATGTTGTTTGCGGCATTGTTCGGCGTCATCTTCAGCGCCGCTTCAGGCAGCGCCTGGGTAGGATTCTTGGGAGCGGTGGTGACAGGCGTACTAATTGCTATTTTGATGTCATATGTTGCGCTGGTTTTAAAATCCCATGTCACCCTTACCGGTATCGCCATCAATATGTTTGCCTCGGGATGCACCGTGTTCATTTTATATCTTGTGACTGGTGATAAAGGAATTTCCTCTTCTCTGGCGAGCAAGGTCATGCCATCAGTGGAACTTCCTCTGATTCATAAGATACCGATCATCGGAGAGGTTCTTTCGGGGCACAATATTTTGACCTATCTGTCTTTCTTAGGGGTTTTATTTACCTATATTCTTTTGAACAAGACGGTGGTCGGGCTTAGAATTAGGGCAGTAGGGGAGAATGAACAGGCAGCGCTTTCCGTGGGCGCTAAGCCGGTAAAATATCAGTTTATCGCTATGCTGATCAGCGGTGTCTTAGCCGGCATGGGAGGCGCTTATATGTCCATGGGATATGTATCCTGGTTTTCCCGTGACATGGTGGCAGGGCGTGGGTTTATCGCGCTGGCAGCACAGCAGCTGGGGCAGGGCACTACGCTGGGAACGATGAGTGCGACCCTTGTATTTGGAATGGCAGATGCGCTGGCAAATAACCTTCAGGCATTGCAGATGCCATCGGAATTCGTACAGTCCATCCCTATGTGACCACGATTGTCGGTCTGGTGGTCTTTTCTATAGCAAAGCAGAGAAAAGAATTAAAGCGGATTAGAGAAAATAACAGTAAAACGATATAGAAGAAAGGAAGGTAGTTATGAGTAAAAAGGCATGGGAATATGAAAGAGAAATCGTTGAGAACGAAAGACCGTTTCCGGAGCGGGCGGGACGTGTGCTGGCAAGAACAAAAAATGACATTGCTTTATATAGGCATACATGCAGGCTTTTTAAGACCTTATTTGATTCTCCCAAAAAGGAAGATCATGCACATTGGAAGTACACGGAATACAACAGTTTTGAGCAGTATGTCGCATCGGTGCAATTTCCGGCGTATGGGTCTTATGTCCTTGACAGAGACGAACTGTATGATAAGATTTACGCAGGCTGGATTGCTCAGGTATGTGCAGGCGCAATCGGAACAGCCATTGAAGGGTATCACACCAAAGCGCTTGAAAAGTTTGCGGTATGGTAGACCGTTATATCAAAGATCCCGAAATGTATAATGATGATTTGACGTTTGAACTGGCATTTCTGGAGACATTTATAAGAAAGGGGTATGATCTGACCGCAGCGGATGTGGCAGAGGATTGGGCGGCAAAGCTTCCTTTTGCATTTACCGCAGAAGGCATCGCGCTTAAGAATATTAAGAATGGCATCTATCCGCCGGAAAGCGGGAAATTCAGGAATCCTTTCAGGGAATTGATTGGTGCACAGATGAGGGGGAGGAATCTGCGGCATGGTGGCGCCGGGCAATCCCTATATGGCGGCAAAGCTGGCGTATTTCTGGCAGAAAAAACAGTGGATGCTGTATTAAAAGCAGGAAAGGAGAAGGACTGCTGATGAAAGCATGGGAATATACGCATGAGATGACGAAGCGGGCAGTTCCCGTACTGTAAACAGAAGAAGAAAAGGAATGGACGGGACGGTGTCCCATGTAAACAATGGGGTGCTGGGAGAAGTGTTCAATGCGATTTTGGTATCCTTGGCTTATGTGGAAAATGATGTAAGGGAGCTTTTGGAAAAGACGATTAAGATGATGCCGCCCAAAAGCGAATACTATTCCGTTGTCAAATTTGCCTGGGATGCATGTGAACAATCCGATTATTGGGAAGATGCGTGGAAAGCCTGCGAAGAGAAATACAAACGGTATAATTGGATTCACACTTATCCCAATGCGGCGGCGGAGGTAGTGTCGCTTTACTTTGGGAGAAACGATTTTGATGCGTGGATATGAGTACACCACAATTTCACATCTTGCCAGGCAGGTGTTAAAAGCCATCGAAAAAATCAAGGAGTAGGAGGAAAGGCGTGAAATTCGATACAAAAGGCTTAATTAGAAAATTGATTGTTGCCATGGCAGGGCTGATTATCTGCGGAATAGGTGTAGGGATTTTTTTATACAGCAGTCTGGGAGTGGACCCTGCAAGCGTGTTTGAGCTTGGAATAGGGAATGTCTTTCACATAAGCTATGGGACTTCCGCAGCGGCAATTAATGTGGTCATACTGGTGATTGTGTTTTTCTTGGACAAGTCCTATATCAACATTGCATCTATTCTTGCAATTTTTGGAATTGGATATACCGCAGACCTTATTAATTTTGTACTGGGGATTTTCTTAAAGGGAGAGCAGCATATCATTATAAGGCTTGTTATGATTGTAATCGGTCTGTTGGTCATGAGTACCGGAATCGCTACTTACATAAGGGCGGATTTGGGAGTAGGCGCCATTGATCTGGTCTCGGAGATTATCAGCGATAAATTGAAGATTTCTTACAGGGGTGTTCGTGTTGCGGCAGATGTGGTATTTGTGGCAGTTGGATTCGCGCTGGGAGGAGCTGTTGGAATTGGAACGGTGCTGGCAGCGTTTATGACGGGTCCGGCTATACAGTTTTTGCGTCCTTATGTGTATAAGGTTACGGATAAGATTTTGATAAAAGAATAACTATTTCTTTTGCTGCGGGAACCGGGCATACCGTAGGTGACAGGAAGTCAGGCGGAAGGGGCGGAACATAAAGCCCGGTATTCTGACTTTCTGACCGCTTATGGTGTGCCCGGTTCCAGTTACTGGTGCAGAGATAATACTAGTTTTATTACAAAAAAGAAGATGTGAAAGCGCGGTTTTGTGTAGAAAAGGACGGGTAAAAGGTGTATAATGGAAGGCAGAGGTTGAGCAGGAAGGGTGTGGCAGATAGGTGAATATAAAAGATATTGCAAAGCTTTGTGGAGTGTCTCCGTCTACAGTGTCAAAAATTCTCCATAACAAGGATTCAAATATCAGTGTGGAGACAAGGAAAAAGGTGCTTGAGGTTATCAAGGAATATCAGTATGTGCCGTATTCAAAAGTGATCAACAGCGCTGCACCGAAGACGAATATGATTGGTGTGTTGGTTTCGGGGGACATGTATGGAGGGCAGGAGTTTCTTTATGCGATAGAAGCTGCTGCGGCAAGGGAAGGTTATAGCATTATTCTGTGCAACACACAAGGGGAAGAGGACAAGCTTCAGAAGTACTGCGGTGTTCTTGAGAATAAGGGTGTCGATGGAATCATCTCAGTGTGTCAGGACGTGGAATTGCTGGAAAACGGCAAGATTCCCAAGGTACAGATTCTTGGTAAAAAGAAGGAAAATAGTAAGAATGACACGGCAGATATTTATTTTGAAATGCAGGAAGCCGGATATGCGGCGGCTAATTATCTGTTGGAAAAAGGACATAGAAAGATAGCATGTCTTTTGAGGGAAGATGATATAGATATTAAAGCAGGGTGCCTGCTGGCTTATAAAGAACGTTTTATTTCTCCGGACAAGGAATGGATCTTCTTGGGAACGGATGAGGATATTATGAATATTGGTATTGCCAGGTGTCTCGGGGAAGAGGTCACTGCGGTAATTTGTGCAGATATGGAGATTGGAAATATCCTATATGAGAAGCTGCGTGAAAGGGGAGACACAATCCCCAACAAGATATCCATTATCAGTGCAAGGGATCACAAGATGGCAGAGAGAATCTGTCCGCCTATGACGGCAGTACATATTCCAACAAATGAAATAGGGGAAGCAGCGGTGGGTGCCCTGATCGAAATCATGGAGGGAAGGAAGCCGGCTTATGAATGCAGGAAACGTTTTGAATTGAAAATAAAAGAAAGAGGAAGTGTAAAAAAACCCGCAAATCATGATCAGGGGAAAAAGATCGTGGTGGTGGGAAGCATGAACATGGACTGCATCATTAATGTTTCTCATATCCCTACAGGAGGGGAAACCGTCAGAAGCGGGAATATCGTATCCCTTCCGGGCGGAAAAGGGGCAAATCAGGCGGTGGGTGCCGGCAGGCTGGAGGGGCTTGTGTATATGATTGGAAGGCTGGGAAACGACAGCGATGGAAAAGAGATATACAACAGTCTGGTGAACAGCGGCGTACATACCGATGGAGTCGTGTTTGATGAAAATATCCCCACAGGAAAAGCGTATATAAACGTTCCACCCGATGGCGAGAGCACAATCGTCATTTATGGCGGCGCAAACGAAAAACTGGACAGAAGCCAGGTGCGCCAATATGCCCAGCTTCTGGATGATGCGGCATACTGCCTCCTCACATTGGAGATTGCAGAAGAAACGGTGGAATACACCATCCAGAAATGCAAAAAGAAGAATGTGGAAGTCATCTTAAAACCCTCCTCAGTAGAGAAGATGAAGGAAAGTCTATTTGAAAATATCGATTACTTCATACCCAATGAAAAAGAAGTAAAGCAATTGATTCCGGGGGATACCACAATAGAAGAAAAAGCAGATATCCTACTGTCGAAGGGTGTAAAAAATGTGATTATTACATTAGGACATAAAGGGTGTTATCTGAAAAATGCCGAGTACGAACGATATTTCCCGGCAGCAGATTTTTACCCTTTAGATACGACAGGAGCCGCGGATGCATTTATCAGCGCATTTGCGGTGGCACTGAGCGAAGGTCATGAGATTCTATATGCCATTGGATTTGCCAGCTATGCAGCTGGCGTAAGCATCACAAGACAGGGCGTTCAACCCGCTATGGCTGACCGAAAGGGACTTGCTTTATATCAGGAGGAAATCAATAGTTTTACTTAAAGGGAGAGTCCAGACCCAATGTCAGTCAGCGGGGCGCCTGCGGTGGGAAGCATAAGCAGCCAGACCCGCTGACTGACATTGGGTCCTTCATCCAATTTACTTCTTACTCATTTGATCCAGTAATTCGATTTTGATGTCGTATAGTTTTTGGGATAGATCTATGTATACCTTGTGGGGGTTTGCGAAGCGTCTGGTTTCGTCCCAGAGGGTGTTTTGTTCGTTCTGGCAGTAGGTTCGGATGTCCATGACCTTGGGAGAAGCGTAGCAGCAGGTTCCGTTTTGGAAGATGGGAACCATGATTTCCCGCAGGGTGTAGGTGCCGGGGGCGAGTTTGGTTTTCTTCCAAGGTTCTGTGGGGTCGAATAAGAGTAAGGGGGTGTTTTCGTTAAAGGTTTCGCCTACCAGACAAATCAGGTCGGCTTTGATTTTGCCAGTTTCTTTTTCGTAGATGCGGTAGACGGTCTTGTTGCCGGGGTTGGTTATTTTTTCGGAGTTTTCGGATAGTTTGATTTTGGGGATGAAGTCTCCATTCTCGTTCATGATAGCAGCTAATTTGTATACGCCGCCGAAGGCAGGATTATCTTTGGCGGTAATTAAGTTGGTGCCTACGCCCCAGGAGGTAATGGCAGCGCCTTGGGCTTTCAGGGTCTCGATTAGGTATTCGTCCAGATCGTTGGAGGCGGAGATGACAGCGTCTGTAAAGCCGGCGTCGTCCAGCATCCGGCGGGCTTTCTTGGACAAATAGGCAAGGTCGCCGCTGTCTAGGCGAATGCCATAGTAGGTGAGGGGGATACCGGCGGCGCGCATTTCAGAGAATACGCGGATGGCGTTGGGAACGCCGGACTTTAGGGTGTCATAGGTATCTACCAGCAGAATGCAGGCAGAGGGGTAAAGGTCGGCATAGGTTTTGAATGCGGTGTATTCATCGGGGAAGCTCATGATCCAGCTGTGGGCGTGGGTGCCCTTGACGGGAATGTCGAAAAGCTGACCGCAGAGTACGTTGGAGGTGCCGATGCATCCGCCGATGACGGCAGCTCTTGCGCCGTAAATGCCGGCGTCAGGTCCCTGGGCGCGGCGCAGACCAAATTCCATGATGCCGTCGCCCTTTGCAGCATAGCAGACGCGTGCAGCTTTGGTGGCAATTAGGCTCTGGTGGTTGATGATATTTAAGATTGCGGTTTCTACAAGCTGGGCTTCCATAATAGGGGCGATCACTTTGACCAAAGGTTCTCTGGGGAAGACTACGGTTCCTTCGGGAATGGCATAGATGTCGCCCGAAAAGTGAAAGTCTGCCAAGTAGTCAAGGAAGTCACGGTCAAAGATATGCAGGCTTGCCAGATAGTCGATGTCCTGAGGAGAGAAATGCAGTTCCTTTATATATTGGATTAACTGCTCTAATCCGGCAGCGATTGCATAACCGCCTCCGCAGGGATTGTTCCGGTAAAAGGCGTCAAAGATGACGGTTTCGTTTCGATCCTTATGCTTGAAGTAGCCTTGCATCATGGTGAGTTCGTAAAGGTCTGTCAGCAGTGTTAAGTTTTGTCTGTCCATAGTAATCTCCTTTAAAAATAATCAGAAAAGTAAGGTTTTTCAACGGGTATCAATCGTTCCAGCCAAGTGAGCATATAGTATTCGGTCTGGATCTTTTCATGTTCATATAGATAAGAAGGGCGTTTGTAGCCCATCATCATGGCGGTTAAGGTATTTACATCCAGTTCCACCACATTGATGGATTGATTGTTTTCTACCTGTTCACAGACGGTTTCTCCCTCATGCCAGGAAACCATGTAATCACCTTCGTTCCATGGCGCCATCTGGTCGTGTACTTTGAAATGGATCTTAAAATCTTCAGGCTGTACCTGATAAGGGTAATCGGTCAGAAAATCCTGTACATTGATGATTCTTGCCATAATGTATGGGGAAATGGTTTCTGTAATCTCGCTGTCTTCAAAAAGATAAGCCATGGGTTCGCCGGAGTAATTATCGCCCTGCACCTGTGTGACCATGGAAAAATGGGCGCTGATATAGTTCCAGAGACCGTAATTGGCTTCGATGTTCAGATAGACCATTTCCTTGATGTGAAAAATTTCATTGGCGATATAGTAAACCACATATCCTAAAGGTTTATGATCCTTGTTGTAGTAGACGGCGGCAATCATATCGTCGTTGTCCCAGCGCCAGTATTCTTCCCAGGATAAAGCATCCCGGATCAGACAGCCATGGCGCTGCAGGGCAAAATAAGAATGTACATTGTGATAATCTTCTGAATCCAGACTGACGCGTTCCACCATTCCAGTGACGGGACGGGCTTTGGGAAGCTGTGTATCTTTTACGGTAAAAGACAGTTTGTCTGAGACGATTTCCCATCCCATTTTCCTGTAGAAAGGAATAGAATAGGGATAAAGAAAAGAAATGGGCATTTCCTGTTCGTGGATATAGTTGAGGGCGTGCTTCATAAGGGAATGAATCAGCCCCCTTCCGGTATATTCGGGATAAGTGGCGACGCCGGTGATGCCGCCCATATCCATGATTTCGTCGTGGATATTGACCTTCATGGAATAAACAACGATCATGGAGGCAAGGCGTTCTTTATAAAACCATCCCAAGACATAAGCCTCTTCCAGAATCGGTCTTTTGGCGTATTTGATCTCTTCCTGCTCCCAGCCGGTCTGAAACAAATCGTAGGAGGTCACTTGGAATGCATATTGGAGCAAAGCATTGAATTGCTCCAAGTCGCTTTTGTCCAATTCCCGCATTCGGAAATCGCCGTTGGTTTCAAGGTAAACAGGGGTCTGTCTTTTATCATCCATAAATTTGAGCCTTTCTGAGACAGGTAAAGGTCAGAATCTTATAGTCTCTTGTTGTTTTATTTTACACCAGATACTTTGTGCTTGACAAGTGGCAGGGGTTTTAATAAGTTAGAATTAGGGAAATCACATGGTATACAGGGGGTATACAGATGAGGAAACTAGGTAAAATAGCAGCGCTTCTGATTTGGGGCAGTGTGGTATGGGGATGTGGACGACAGGAGGAAAGTTCTGCCGCGAAGGAAACTGCGGTTATTTTGGGGGAAAAGCCGGAGAACTTGGAGGAAGCAGTGGCAGCTGCAGCCGAGGAAGAGGAAGAGACAGAGGCAGAGGTACAGCCGGAGGATGCGGCGGAAGAAAAGATGCAGGTTCATCAGGAAGAGACGGTTGAAAAAGAAAGGATTGAATTAGCAGCGGCGCAGAAGGCGGAGCCGGTAAGATGCGGTGAGGAGCTAGGAAGGCAGTTGTCGGATGGGGAACTGCAGGTATTTACTGATTGGATTGGCAGGAGTGATAATTATGGATTTTTGTTGTCTGTGTATGATACCCCTGCGGGAGTCGATCTGGATGAGATTTTTTACTGCGGAGCGGGGATAGAGCAGGAGGAAGTTGCACCAGAAGAGGTGGAAGCTTATCTGCAGGCGTGCGGGTGGGATGAGATTTATACGGATTTTGAGAAGCTTACCACGGAACAGATCGACGCATTTTTGCAGAAAAAGACAGGACTGTCCTATGAACAGATGAACGGACGTCTTAGGTGGACTTATCTTCCGGCATATGATGCTTATTATGCGGAGCATGGGGACACCAATTACAGGGCTTTTTCCTGTGTGGAAGGTTACACGACGGATGAGCAGGTATTTAAATTAAGATGCAGACCGTGTGACTTGGACAGTGCAGGTGTTGACGGATATCATGTGATGGATTATGAGCTTACGTTAGAGAAGTGGGATGAGGAATACAGATTCCTGTCAAACCGCTTGATGTGGGAGCGGGGGCTTATCGAAGAGCAGTCTTTTGCGGTCGCTATAGAGCCTCTCGGGAATGTTATTTTTGCGTCTTATGTACCGGATACCAAAGTATACCCCTTTGCGGATGTGTCCTTTTTCATATTGAGGGACGGAAGGGAACTGCGGAGACTGCAGGGGATTGCTGAAGGCAATATCAGGGAAAATGAGATTTTTCATCAGGTGGAGGCGGTTGCTTTTGCCGATTATAATGAGGATGGGAATACGGATGTAATTATCATTGCGGACTATGTATCGCCGTTAGAGGAAGAAAGCAGGGATATACGCGCAGAGGTCCGGCTTTATGAGGGGAAAAATGAGTATCTTTATTATGATGAAGAGATGTCGCAGAAGGTGAATGCGCAGGTGGAGGAGAAGACGGTCAGGGCAGTTCTTGATTATATATCGCAGTAAGGCACGTGAAGAGGGATTGGTCAGGGAAATGGGTGATTTTTTTAAAGCACCGAGCATTAACGGTGTGGCGATACCTTATGATGCAGGGATATCAGAATTGAAAAAGGGATTGGATGCGCCTATGGGGGATTATGTGGTATGTTTAAGGGCGCTTGCGTGGAAAGGAGATTCCAGATCTTTTTCAATTTTAAAGGGGGAACTTAGAAATAAGGATTATTACCGAAGGCGGGCGGCGCTGGAAAATATTTCCTATCATAGACTCTGGGAAACATCGCCTGATTTGGTCAGGGAGCTGTTGCTGGATCATAATGAATATGTTGTAAGGCTGGCAGCAAAGCTGCTGAATCAATATCCGGACTGCGATGTGGTAAGTGAGGCAGTGATTGCCTATGACTTCTGGGGGAAAGATATAGAAATCAGGAAGGCATGCCATGCGTACTTAGAAAAAAAGGGCGTAGATTATCAGGCTTTGTTATGGGAATATCGTAATAAAATACAGAAGATATCAGAGGATAATTCTTTTTATAAAGACTGCTCACAGAAAAAACTAGTGGGAAACTGGGATGAAAAGGAAAAAATGGCGGAATACTTTTCTATAATTTGTCAGTATTTTCCTGAATATTCGTTGGAGGACGCCAGGTCTGTTTTGGTTGAGCTTTCGGAAGAAGGATGTGGATATGCTGCTTTAATTGGAACGGTGATGCACTATTTCGACCGGCGCAGTTATGATTTTGCGCATACGTTTGGCTTCTCCATGTATGATGGAAGAGTAGAAAGCAATGCAGATATTCTGCTGCTGCATTTTTACTGTATGACGGATGAAGATGGATTTGGAATGACGGTTGGACAAATGATAAGCAGGTTTCGTGTATTTACAAAAGCCTATGGCTTGAAGGCGAAAATAGATGTTCTGCTCAAATTACCCCAAAATCTGATGGAGGAAAAGGATTCATATATAATAATCATGGCAGAAAAATTTATTTTGCTGGATAATCGCAGAAAAAAGTTTTACATAAATGAATGGCACTATATGAATTTAAGAGATATGGATGAAGAGGGAAATTTTATGGTCTCATCTTGGGGGAAAAATTATATTCTGAGGAAAGCGGACATCATGGGAAAACGGTATTTTATCAGAGTTTGTTACGCATAATACTATTAAGAAAAATAAAAAATGCATATATACCCTTAAAAAAAGGGCAAAAATATGTTTACACACCCTTATTTTAAGGGGATGATAATATTGACCGATAAAGTAAATAAGGAGGGAGTGCACATGTCAGCGTTTGCCATATCAGATACATTGGCGGGAAAAGATATTAAAGCCCTGCGCCAGACGCTGGGCATGACGCAGGAAGCGTTTTCCCGTCTGGTCTGTGTATCCAAGAAAACTATTGAGCGTTGGGAATCGAGCGAAAAGGAAATCACCGGTCCAATTGTAACACTGGCTAAGATTCTGACGGAGTATCCGCAGATTAAGGAGGAACTGGAAATTCCTGAAAAGGAATACCCATTACGGCTCTGGTATATGTGCGGAAACAAAATATACACCATTATCGATGTAGACGAACGTCATAGAAGGGTGAAAATCTATAATTATACCCGCAACTTTCTTTCAAGGGCATTTGGAAGGGAGGAGCATCCTACATTTGAGGCATATGAGGCATTTTTGGAATCCAGATGTTTTCCGCGCAGCAGGGATAAGATGAAACTGATCTTAAGAGAACTGGATAATCGGCAGTCATCCAAAGGGAATCAGTTAAAATGGGAGAGTGGCGGAATCTGGTATAAGGCGGACTACACCGGATGCGAGGGGCTGGCGGAGTATGTGGTATCCGGGCTTCTTTTGGAGAGCAGTCTTTTACCAGAGGAGTTTGTGTCCTATCAGACAGAAGAAATTTCTTATAAGCAAAATCGATATCTTGCCAATCGATGCATTGTTTCTCAATGAGGACAGGCATACACATAATATTGCGGTGCTTTTGGATGACGCGGAGGAATATTTGTGCGGATTTTGACGAGCAACTAGATCTTGTGGAGGAGCTGTACGGTCAGAGGATTCAGTTTTTTTATGATGAAAAGTCGATTGACAGGCTGCTTTTGGCAGAATCATTTTACCCTAAGGAAATGAAAAGCAGAGTGAAGACGATTCTCCTGCATCAAAGGCGGAAATACAAGTATTTATTTGCGGACAGGGCTTGACAAACCACCTGCCTGTGGTGTAATTTTTACTTAATATCATTAATATCAGAGAAGCAATGACGAAGACAGTAGCTGTTTTTCAAACATTACAGCGAGCCGGGGCAGGTGGGAGCCGGTATCAGTAGGAAAACAGGGAAGATCACTTCTAAGCTGCGGGCTGAAAATCAGAATCGGGGATGTGGAAGAACCATATGCCATGGATTTTAAATGAGTAAGCTTTTGCCGGATTCCTCCGTTAAGGGAAAGCATATTAAGCCGTAGAATAATCGGTGCGTATGGGTAATCAGGTGGTACAACGCGGTATAAGCAGCCTCGTCCTTTTTACGGACGGGGTTTTTTTGAACTTAATTTTAATATAGGAAAGGAAGGAAAGTATGTATCAGAAAGTATCTACAGATTTAAATTTCGTGGACCGTGAAAAAGGAATTGAGAAGTTTTGGCGTGAGAATGACATCTTCCAAAAGAGTATGGAGAACAGGAAGGAAGGTCCCACCTATACCTTTTATGACGGACCGCCCACTGCAAACGGAAAACCCCATATCGGTCATGTGCTGACCCGTGTCATCAAAGACATGATTCCCAGATACCGCACCATGAAGGGCTATATGGTGCCCCGGAAGGCGGGATGGGATACCCATGGGCTTCCGGTAGAGCTGGAAGTGGAGACTTTGCTTGGTCTAGACGGCAAGGAACAGATTGAGGAATATGGTCTGGCGCCTTTTATCGATAAATGTAAGGAAAGTGTCTGGAAGTACAAGGGCATGTGGGAGGACTTTTCCGCTACCGTTGGTTTTTGGGCGGATATGGATGATCCTTATGTGACATACCACGATGACTTCATTGAATCTGAGTGGTGGGCGCTTAAGCAGATCTGGGACAAGGGATTGCTGTATAAAGGGTTTAAAATCGTGCCTTACTGTCCGAGATGCGGTACCCCTCTTTCATCCCATGAGGTTGCACAGGGATATAAGGCAGTGAAAGAGCGGTCAGCAGTTGTTCGTTTTAAGGTGATTGGGGAGGATGCTTATTTCCTGGCATGGACCACCACCCCATGGACCCTGCCTTCTAACGTAGCGCTCTGCGTGAATCCGGAGGAAACCTATGTCAAGGTAAAAGCGGCGGACGGCTATGTTTATTACATGGCGCAGGCGCTTCTTGACAATGTGCTAGGAAAGCTGACTTCTGAGGGTGAGAGCGCTTATGAAGTGTTGGAGACCTATACAGGAAAGGAGCTGGAATACAAGGAATATGAGCCTTTATTTGCCTGTGCGGGAGAATCTGCGGCAAAGCAGCATAAGAAAGGGCATTATGTAACATGTGACAACTATGTCACAATGACAGACGGTACCGGTATCGTTCATATTGCGCCTGCTTTTGGTGAGGATGACGCTCAGGTGGGGAGAAAGTATGATCTGCCTTTTGTACAGTTCGTAGACGGCAAGGGAGATATGACGGAAGAGACGCCTTATGCCGGCAAGTTTGTGAAGGATGCAGACAAGGATATTCTGGTTGATCTTGATAAAGAAGGAAAACTTTTTGATGCGCCTAAGTTTGAGCATGATTATCCCTTCTGCTGGAGATGCGATACCCCGCTCATTTACTATGCAAGAGAATCATGGTTCATTAAGATGACGGCAGTCCGCGACGATCTGGTGCGCAATAATAAGACGGTAAACTGGATCCCGGAATCCATCGGAGAGGGACGTTTCGGAAACTGGCTTGAGAACATTCAGGACTGGGGCGTTTCCCGTAACCGCTACTGGGGCACGCCGCTGAATATCTGGGAGTGTGAAGGCTGCGGGCATCAGGAGTCTGTCGGTTCCAGGGAAGAACTGGAAAAATTAAGCGGCAATCCTGCGGCGAAGACGGTGGAGCTGCACAGACCTTACATCGATGAGATTACCTGTACTTGTCCTGAGTGCGGCAAGACTATGAAGAGAGTGCCGGAGGTAATTGATTGTTGGTTCGATTCAGGCGCCATGCCTTTTGCACAGCACCACTATCCGTTTGAGAATAAGGAGCTGTTTGAGGCACAGTTCCCGGCGCAGTTTATTTCAGAGGCGGTAGACCAGACCCGTGGCTGGTTCTATTCTCTGATGGCGGAATCTACCCTTTTGTTCAACAAAGCGCCTTATGAAAATGTCATTGTGTTAGGACATGTGCAGGATGAAAATGGACAGAAGATGAGCAAATCCAAAGGAAATGCAGTGGATCCTTTTGATGCCCTTGCAACTTATGGAGCAGATGCGATTCGCTGGTATTTCTACATCAATTCCGCACCCTGGCTTCCCAACAGATTCCATGGGAAGGCAGTGATGGAAGGGCAGCGCAAATTCTTAGGGACTTTGTGGAATACGTATGCGTTCTTTATCCTCTATGCGAATATTGATGATTTTGATGCTACAAAGTATGTTTTGGAGTATGATAAACTTCCAGTTATGGATAAGTGGCTTTTGTCAAAGCTCAATACCGCAATCAAGGAAGTGGATGAGAACCTTGACAATTACAGGATTCCCGAAGCGGCAAGGGTTTTAGACAATTTTGTGGATGAGATGAGCAACTGGTACGTGCGCCGCTGCCGTGAGCGTTTCTGGGCAAAGGGAATGGAGCAGGATAAAATCAATGCGTATATGACGCTTTACACGGCATTGGTGGATATCTGCAAGTGTGCAGCGCCGCTGATTCCATTCATGACAGAAGAAATCTATCTTAATCTGGTGAGAACCAATGACAAGACAGCGCCTGAGAGCATTCACTTGTGTGACTTCCCTGCAGCGGATGATGCTATGATCGATAAGAAGCTGGAAGAGAATATGGAAGAAGTGCTGGATATCGTGGTAATGGGGCGTGCGGCACGTAATGCGGCAAACATCAAGAACCGTCAGCCCATCGGAACCATGTATGTGAAAGCGCCTCATACCCTTGAGGAATATTTTAAGAATATCATTGAGGATGAGCTGAATGTAAAGGAAGTGGTGTTCAAGGAGGATGTCAGCGATCTTACAAGTTATAGTTTCAAGCCTCAGTTAAAGACGGTAGGTCCTAAGTACGGCAAGCAGCTTGGCGGCATCAGGGAATATCTTTCGGCAGTAGACGGAACACAGGCGATGAAACAGTTGAAAGCGGAAGGCGCACTCCGGTTTGAAGTGGACGGCGTGGAGATTTCTCTTGGGGAGGAAGATTTGCTGATTGATGTAGCACAGAAGGCAGGATTTGTGACGGAAGCTGACAATTATGTAACGGTAGTGTTGGACACCAATCTTTCACCAGAACTTATTGAGGAAGGCTTTGTATATGAGGTAATCAGCAAGATTCAGACCATGCGTAAGGATGCCGGGTTTGAGGTCATGGATCACATCAAAGTGGCGATTAACGGAAATGAGAAGGTGGCTGGCATCGTGGAAGCGAACAAGGCGGCTATTTCCGAAAAGGTGCTTGCAGATGAGATCGTGACAGACCAGAATTTTGCAGTCAGCAAAGAATGGAATGTGAACGGAGAAAAGGTTGTAATTGGAGTGGAAATCTTGTGATTTTTCAATGGATGTAGTATAATAGTACCAAGTGTGTTTACTAGAATCTGGTAAAATGGAGGAGAAGATCATGATTAAAAAAGCAGTGGCGCCAGCGCTACATACCATTGATAAGGAACAGTTTAAGAGAAGTGTTATTTATAATGTAAAGACTTTATATAGAAAGACGCTGGAAGAGGCAAACCAACAGCAGATTTTTCAGGCAGTTGCCTATGCGATCAAAGACATGGTGGTGGATGAGTGGTTAGAAACCCACAAAGAGTATGACAAGCAGGATCCCAAGATGGTTTATTATCTGTCAATGGAATTTTTGATGGGACGTGCTCTCGGTAATAACATCATTAATCTGCAGGCATATAAACCAGTGAAGGAAGCATTGGAGGAATTGGGGCTTGACCTTAATGTGATTGAAGATCAGGAACCGGATGCGGCGCTTGGAAACGGCGGTTTAGGACGGCTTGCCGCCTGCTTCTTAGATTCTCTTGCAACGCTGGGGTATCCGGCATATGGATGCGGCATTAGATATCGTTATGGTATGTTCAAGCAGGAAATCAGGGACGGATATCAGGTAGAGGTGCCGGATAACTGGCTGGTGGATGGCAATCCCTTTGAACTTAGAAGACCGGAATACTCCAAGGAGGTTAAGTTTGGGGGGTATGTAAATGTCCATGTGGATGAGAATGGAAGAAGTAATTTTGTACAAGAGGGGTACCAGAGCGTCAAGGCGATTCCCTACGACCTTCCGATTGTGGGGTATGGCAACGGTATTGTAAACACGCTCCGTATCTGGGATGCAGAGGCAGTGGAGTGTTTTAAGCTGGATTCCTTTGACAAGGGGGATTACCAAAAGGCGGTAGAGCAGGAGAATCTTGCAAGGAATATTGTGGAGGTGCTTTATCCCAACGACAACCATTATGCCGGCAAAGAGCTGCGTTTAAAGCAGCAATATTTCTTTATTTCTGCTTCCGTACAGGAGGCGGTTGCCAAGTACATGAGAAAGCATGATGATGTGAGAAAATTCTATGAGAAGGTTACGTTCCAGTTGAATGATACGCATCCCACGGTGGCAGTGGCGGAGCTCATGAGAATCCTTATGGATGAATATTACCTTTCATGGGATGAAGCGTGGATGGTTACAACGAAAACATGTGCTTATACAAATCACACGATTATGGCAGAAGCACTGGAAAAATGGCCTATTGAACTGTTCTCCAGACTGCTTCCCAGAATTTATCAAATTATTGAGGAGATTAACAGAAGATTCATCCTTAAGATACAGGAAATGTATCCGGGAAATCAGGAGAAGATCCGCAAGATGGCAATCATTTATGACGGTCAGATTAAGATGGCACATCTTGCGATTGCTTCAGGCTATTCAGTTAATGGCGTGGCAAGGCTGCATACAGAAATTCTAAAGAAACAAGAGCTTAAAGATTTCTATGAGATGATGCCTGAAAAGTTCAACAATAAGACCAACGGAATTACTCAGAGACGTTTCCTGCTCCACGGGAATCCTCTTCTTGCAGAGTGGGTAACTGCACATGTAGGCAGCGATTGGATTACGGATTTGCCGAGGATCAGTAAATTAAAGATATATGCGGACGATGAGAAGGCACAGCAGGAATTTATGAATATCAAGTATCAAAATAAGATACGTCTTGCCGAGTATATTATGGAACACAATGGAATTGAAGTTGATCCCCGTTCTATCTTTGATGTGCAAGTAAAGAGATTACATGAGTATAAGCGGCAGTTGCTTAACATTCTTCACGTGATGTATTTGTACAATCAATTAAAGGATAATCCGGATATGGAATTTTATCCTAGAACATTTATATTTGGAGCAAAAGCGGCAGCAGGATATTATAATGCAAAGATGACTATTAAATTGATTACGTCTGTAGCAGATGTGATTAATCATGATTCTGCCATTAAGGGGAAGATTAAGGTGGTTTTCATCGAAAACTATAGGGTATCGAATGCAGAGTTGATTTTTGCGGCAGCAGATGTATCAGAACAGATTTCGACGGCTAGCAAGGAAGCTTCTGGCACAGGAAATATGAAGTTCATGTTAAACGGAGCGCTCACGCTTGGCACAATGGATGGCGCAAACGTAGAGATTGTAGAAGAGGTAGGGGAAGAAAATGCATTTATTTTTGGTCTGTCCTCCGATGAGGTGATTCACTTTGAAAATTATGGAGGATATGATCCTACAGAGATCTTTAATAATGATTCTGATGTGAGAAGGGTGCTGATGCAGCTGATTAACGGTACTTTTGCGCAGAATGATCCCGATCGGTTCAGGACGCTTTATAATTCGCTGCTTAACACTATAAGCACATCAAAGGCGGATACCTATTTTATCCTCAAGGACTTCAGATCTTATGCAGATGCACAGAAGAAAGTGGAAGCAGCTTATCGGGATGAGAAACGTTGGGCAAGAAGCGCGATCTTAAATGTGGCATGTAGCGGTAAATTTACATCTGACAGGACTATACAGGAATATGTGGATGATATTTGGCATCTGGACAAGGTATTGCTTCCTAAGAAAAACAATCGAAACAAACAATAAATGTAAACTGTGCGGCAGGAAACTGCCGCACATGTTGTATGCACAGAAAAGGATAGAGGAGACGAGGCATGTCAGAACAGTTTTCAAGAACAGAGCGGCTGTTTGGGAGAGCAGCAATGGAGAAATTAGCAAATGCCAGAGTGGCGATATTCGGTATCGGCGGCGTGGGAGGTCATACATTGGAAGCCTTGGTGAGGAGCGGTGTGGGGACGATTGATATTATTGACAATGATAAGGTGTGTTTGTCTAATCTCAACAGGCAGCTGATTGCTACCCATAAGACTATCGGACAGTATAAGGTGGATGCGGCAAAAGAGCGTATGGAGGAGATCAATCCGGATGTAGTCATTAAAAGACATCGTATTTTTTTTCTGCCGGAAACGGCTGACCAGTTTGATTTTACCCAGTATGATTATATTGTAGACGCAATTGATACGGTGACGGGAAAGTTAGAGCTTGCCGTGCGGGCACACCAGACGGGAGTGCCTATCATCAGCTCCATGGGGGCAGGGAATAAGATGGATCCCACAGAGTTTAAGGTTGCGGATATTTATGAGACGAGCGTATGCCCGTTGGCAAAGGTGATGAGGCGGGAGTTAAAGAAAAGGGGAATTGATAGGCTGAAGGTAGTGTACTCCAAGGAACCGGCGCTTACGCCCATAGAGCCGGATGACAGCAGTGCAGAGGATGGTTGTCAAAAGAAAGGGGTGCTGTCTAATACAGAGCAAACGAGACGCAGACAGACACCTGGAAGCAATGCATTTGTGCCTTCTGTTGCAGGGCTGATTATGGCTGGCGAGGTAATTAAGGGATTAATATAGTAGAAAAGAGAACAGGCGCAGAATGGAGGATGATTGTGAAAGCAGAAATTAAATGGCTAGATGACCCGGAGGTCTTTCGAGTGGGTCAGCTTCCGGCACACAGTGATCATCTCTTTTTTAGAAATGAGCATGAGATGAAAGAGGGGAAGAGTTCCTTTAAACAGTCTTTAAATGGCATATGGAAATTCCTTTATACAAAGAATGCTGGGGGGAGACCTGCAGATTTTTATAAAGCAGATTATGACCTTGCCGGTTTTGATGAGATTACGGTACCCTGTCATATTGAAATGGCAGGGTATGACAAGATACATTACATCAATACCATGTATCCTTGGGAAGGGCATTTTTACAGAAGACCTGCTTATTCGTTGGGAGAGGAAGGCACTTTGGGTAATGAGTCATGGCAGGGAATGTTCAGTGCAGCGTCCTATAATCCGGTAGGTTCCTATGTCCGGGAATTTAATCTGGAGGAGGGGCTTTTGGGAAAGCGTGTCATCATCTGCTTTGAAGGCGTGGAGCAGGCGATGTATGTATGGCTGAACGGTCATTTCGTAGGATATGCGGAGGACAGCTTTACGCCGTCCGAGTTCGATTTGACCCCTTATGTGAAAGATAAAGAGAACCGGCTTGCCGTGGAAGTGCACAAAAGGAGTACGGCTGCATTTCTGGAGGACCAGGATTTCTTCCGCTTCTTTGGCATTTTCCGCAATGTGTCGCTGTATGGGAAGCCGCGAGTACATCTGGAGGATCTCTGGGTGAAACAGGCACTTTGTGAGAATGGAAACGGGTGCATTGCCATCGATTTCAAAGTTTCCGCAGATTTAACAGCTGATGTTGAAAAGAATATTGGATGGGCGGAAATAACGCTGAAAGACGGGAGCGGAAGAGAATGCTTGAATGACAGGCTTTCCATTTCAAGAGATGGAAGCAGAACTGACGAGGGATACTTCCGTGTAAAGATGGAGGAAAAGTCGATTGAAAATGTCAAAGTGTGGGACAACGAGAATCCATCTTTGTATGATCTTACGGTAAAATTGTATGATGAGAGCGGCAGTTTGACAGAGGCAGTGCCTTACCCTGTAGGTTTTCGGAAAGTCGAGATAAAGGATAAGATTATTTATCTGAATGGGAAGCGCCTTATTATAAACGGTGTGAACCGCCATGAGTGGAGCGCAAAAACAGGCAGGTGCATCGGTGAAAAAGAGATGGAGCAGGATATGGAGATTATCTTAAGAAACCATATCAATGCGGTGCGCACCTGCCATTATCCCGACCAGATACCATGGTATTATCTTTGTGACGAGAAGGGGATTTATCTGATGGCGGAAACCAATTTGGAATCCCACGGAAGCTGGCAGAAAATGGGGGAGGTGGAGCCTTCCTGGAACGTGCCGGGGAGCCTAAAAAAGTGGCGGGAGGCGGTTTTAGACCGCGCAAGGAGCAACTTTGAACTTTTTAAAAATCATGTCAGCATTTTATTCTGGTCTCTTGGAAACGAATCTTATGCGGGAGATAATTTAAAGGAGATGAACGCTTTCTTTAAAGAGAAGCAGGACGGCAGGCTGGTACATTATGAGGGGGTCTTCCATAACAGGGAATATGAAGATACCATATCGGATGTGGAGAGCCGCATGTATGCGCCGCCGGAGCAGATCAGGGAGTATCTTGAAAAGGAGCCGAAAAAGCCCTTTATTCTCTGCGAATATATGCATGATATGGGAAATTCGCTGGGCGGTATGGCATCCTATATCAGGCTCTTAGATGAATTTGAGATGTATCAGGGCGGTTTTATATGGGACTTTATCGATCAGGCGCTCTGGGTGAAGGATGAGGTGACCGGTCAGAAGGTCCTGCGCTACGGAGGGGATTTTGACGACAGACCTTCTGATTATGAATTTTCGGGAAATGGGATTGTCTTTGCGGACAGGACCGAAAAACCTGCCATGCAGGAAGTGAGGTATTATTATGGAACATGCAAGTAAGGCGCAGGATCAGCTTAAGCTTATTTACGGAGACTGCACGCTGGGAATCCGGGGCAGGGCTGGGGAAAAAGAGTTCCACTATATTTTTTCCTACCAGACAGGAGGCTTGGAATCCCTGTGTATTGATGGAAGGGAATGGCTTTTCCGCACGCCAAAGCCTGTCTTCTGGCGGGCACTGACGGATAACGACAGGGGAAGCGGTTTCCATCTGAAATCGGGCGGCTGGCTTAGCGCAGATATGTTTATAAAATGTGTACAGATAGAAGTTTTGGTGGATGGAAAGGAGATTCCTCTTCCCAAAGCCACGGAAAACAATCGGTACAGTCAGGATGAGAGCGCGGAAGAGGTGGCGGTTGCCTTTACTTATGAAACGATTATAAATCCCCAGACAACAGTCAGCGTAGCCTATAAAATAGATTCATCAGGGAAAATTTTCGTCAACGCGGAATATAAAGGAAAGAAAGGGCTTCCTGAACTTCCGGTATTTGGCATGCGCTTTGTAATGCCTACGAAGGCAAGGGGGTACTGTTATGAAGGGCTTAGCGGGGAAACGTATCCCGACCGGAAGGCGGGAGGGGAGAAGGTGTCTTTCATGTGGAAGGACTTCCCGTCACGCCTTATTTAGTGCCTCAGGACTGTGGGATGCACATGGATACAAAATGGGTGGAAGTTACCCGGGATATGGTCTTAAATAATGCAGACCGAAGGAGGGAGGATTTCTCTCTGAAATTCTATGCGGAAGGGGAAGGGTTTGCCTTTAGTTGTCTGCCTTATACAGCGCAGGAATTGGAAAATGCATTCCATCAGGAGGAACTTCCGCCGGCGAGAAGGACGGTAGTATGCATTTATGGGGCTGTCAGGGGCGTAGGAGGAATCGACAGCTGGGGGACGGACGTGGAGGAGGAATACCATGTTTATGGGGACAGGGATTATTCCGTTTCGTTTTATATAGGGGTTTGATATGGCAGGTCAACTTTTTTTATGAGGTTGACCTGCAAATTTATTACGATAAGCCGGCTCGCAAAGCGTGGCGGTGTTCGTTATTCCCTCAAGTATTGATAATTCTTTATTTTCACGTTTTGAAATTTGTGGTATAGTGGATTAAACGCTTATCATTTAATTGTTGTGAAAAAATATTAGTTTGGAAGAATAGGGCGTGAAAGGGATATGAAAAATTTACAGACTATATCAGATCGTATAGAGGAAATTATAAAGTTTGCGAAGGAAAACGATAATGAAATCAGTTTATTTATTGTTCAGGATATAATAAAGAATAAAAAAACAGGAGTTGATGAAGACCTGTTGAACAGAGCGCTTCATCAGCTGCAGGAACAAGGAGTGAAGATTCTTCCGCTGGATATGGACGAAGGATATAAAGCAGATATGGATGAACCCGATAAATTTGTTCCTTCCGACGTGAATATCACGCAAGTTCCGACCAGTATTTCAAATATAATGGATCGATTAGAAAATAAAGAATTTGATCTGACTCCAGCATTTCAGAGACATGGCGGGTTATGGAATGAAGTAAAGCAAAGTCAGTTGATTGAGTCGTTAATGTTAAAAATACCGCTTCCGGCATTTTATTTTGATGCGTCTAAAGAAGATGAGTGGATTGTAATAGATGGTCTGCAACGCCTTACAACTTTCCAAAATTATCTGGTGGGTAATAAACAGGAAGATGGATCAAGTAAAAAGAGTTGTTTTAAAGGTATGCAGTATCTGACAGATTTCAATGGAAAAACTTTTGATGAACTGCCAAGGCAGTATATTAGGAGAATTAAAGAATCTTCAATCGTTGCATACACCGTTACACAGGGGACTCCGGATGAGGTTGTATTTAATATTTTCCAGAGAATTAATACAGGGGGAATCCAATTAAACGATCAGGAAATCAGGCAGGCACTATATTCGGGGAGAGGAACAGATTTGCTCAAAGAACTGGCGGAACGGAAGGAGTTTCAAGAGGCAACCCAGTTTGCAGTAAAATCGGAACGGATGTTGGACCGCGAATATGTATTACGATTTCTTTCTTTTACCGAATTGGATTATAAAAAAGAATACAAAGGAAATATTGATAATTTCTTGATAAAAGGGTTAAAAAAAGCAAATAATTTTAACGAAAGTGATGTTGAGCGAGTTACAGAACAGTTTATACGAGTAATGAACGTATGTAAAGACGTCTTTGGAAAATATGCTTTTAGAAAGTATAACAAAGATTTTCGGCGGGGACCAATCAATAAAGCTATTTTTGAAATTTGGGCAATATGCTTTAGCGAATTGGACTATGAACAGTTAGAAAAAATAAAGGAAAGCAAGGAAAAGTTTGTAGCTGAATTTGGAGAGATTTTAGCGGGTACTGAGTTTGCAACTGCGTTAAAAGCCGGTGATCAATATTCACTTATAAAGCGCGTTGACACATGTCGAAAGTTTGTGAAGGAGTTTTTATGCTTAAAAGATTAGAACTTGAAAATTTTAAGTGCTTTGAGAAAATAAAATTGGGGTTTTCTACTGTAAATGTTTTAACAGGCTTAAATGGAATGGGAAAGTCAACAGTCATGCAGAGCATTTTGCTTTTGGGACAATCTCAAAATAGCATTATGTCGGAACAAGTACTGTCATTAAAAGGTAAATATGTAAACCTGGGTGTGGGTCAGGATATTCTATTTGAAAAAGCAGAGAAAGATGAAATTGGTATTTGTGTTATGACGGAGGATATGGAAGAAAGGTATGTTTTCGCATACCAGCCAGAGACAGATGCTTTACCTTTAAAAAATGTGGATAAAAATGTGAATAGAGATTTATGTTTGGTGTGGGAAAATCATTTATATTACCTGTCAGCATATCGTATTGAACCGCAATTCCTTTATCATATAGAGAATGAAAAAGAAGTTTCTGAGAGATATTTTGCAAAAAATGGGGAGTTTTCCATTCAGTACTTAAAATTGTATGGTGGAGATGATGTAATGAATCGTTCGGTTCTGATTGGAAACAAAAAGACAATTGCAGATCAGGTAAAGGTATGGATGGATTTAATTTCACCGGGGATATCACCGGTAATTACCATTAGCACATCTTCCAGGACAGCAGAGCTTAAATATGAATACATTGAGGGAAGAGAAAAAACAAATTCATATAAAAGTGTTAATGTTGGTTTTGGCATTACTTATGTGCTTCCGGTAGTAACTACCTTGGTATCTGCAAAACCGGGGGATATCATTTTGCTGGAGAATCCCGAAGCGCATATTCATCCAAAGGGTCAGAGGATGTTGGGAGAATTAATAGCGGCTGCTGGAGCAGGAGGCGTTCAAATTATTGTTGAAACGCACAGCGATCACGTACTGAATGGAATCCGTGTTGCCGTAAAAAAGGGAAGATTGAAATCAAAAGATACTGGATTTTTTTATTTTTATAAAGACACAAGTGATGGGTATAAGCATAAAGTTGTATGTCCGGTATTAGATGAAAATGGTCGATTGGACGAATGGCCAGAAGGATTTTTTGACGAATGGGATAATGCTCTTTTGGAGCTGCTATAGGCAGGGGATAAAATGATAGCTGTAATTAATGATGTTTCATTCCAATATTTATTTGCTACAAAGGAACTTGCAATCGAATATATGCATAGGTTTCTTGATATATGTAAACGGGTAAAAAGAGATGAAGTGACTAATGTTCATGAAATAAAAACAGGAGTTATTGATACACAAAGGGAAATAAGCAATGATTTCAAATTAATTCAATTATTGCAAAACTTTCAGACAAGAGAAGAAAGAACATTTCTGCTTGGATTGTTGACAAATCAAGGAACTTATCGCTCAGAACAAGGAAATCCGTGTTGGATTGCTGAAAAAGAGTCGTTGGTATGTACATATGCGATAGATAATATATTGATAAGTTTGTTGTCAAACGCATTATTTGAAACGCCGGTGGTAAAGGGAATTGTTGCAGGAGAAGAGATTGATCTGCGGAATCTTTCTAAAATGGAACATATAAATTACTATAGAAAAGAATTGGGTATTAGAAGGTTCATTGCAAATGACACAAAGCATAAATTTGATAGAGAAAATCCTTATGGAAAAGGAAAGGTCGGAAGCCGGATGGACTTAAACGATGAAGAGGCGCAGGATTTGCTAAATAAAGCGGTTGAAATCAAAGGGAGATTATACGCCAAGAAGAATGGTCACTATTATGCATTCCAACATGAAGGGGATGTAAATTACCATGGATATAGAGCCGATGATGTGGGAGAGGATATTAAGTATCAATTGGATAAAGAATTTGCATAAAACTACTCCCTTTTCGGAATTGTGTACCCAGTGAAAACGAGCCAATAAATATACATTTCTGATGTATAAAAATTTATTCCGATTATTTACCCTGCATTGAACTATACAGTAAAATATAGTATGATATAAAATGTTTTTTGAGGATGAGAATAACCATGAAAAAGAAATTATATTGCATTATTTGTTTATGTAGCTTTATTTCAATTATGTTGTGTGTATGTGGAAAAAACACAAATTTGATTGACATGAGTACTGCGGAAGGTGATGAATATATGACTATTATATGGGGAGACAGGACATATATTCCTTTTTGTGTTGTGTCAAAAAATGATTGCGGAACACAAATCGGCTATTTGGATGGAGAAACTGATAACAGGGTATGCAAATATAAAGATTATCCAACAGACGAATGGATAGCGACTTACCTTACCGTAGATGGAGGGGCAATGTTGTTCAAGGAAGAAAATGTTACCAATATTCCAGATAGTCTCGAATCAGAATATGAGTGGAACTCTCCTGAAATAGAGAAATTACATGAAAAATACCCAGAATACTTTGAGCTTGGAACCTTCAAAGGACTAGAGGTTTATGTTTGGCAAATGGCAGAGGGCGACTATCGTTTTGGCTTGATGCAAGGAACAAATCGTGAGAAAACTTTAGAAGAGCTAATGGCATTAAACGGTGCTACTTTAGAGGAAATGTCTTTGATTCTGTCTACCTTTGAAATAGAAGACAGGGATATTTTTGTGATTCCATGGCAGAATCCCATTTCCAGTTATATGGTTACAGATGATATGGTGAAAAACCCAGAATACATACGCAATATACGAAATATGCTAGGATTGGACTTGGATGAAGCCAATACAATGTGGGATAGAATACCCATGGTAAGGGTAAATGGTAAACTATATTATGATACAGGGAAAGAAAGCACTATCAGTGGGCGTTGTGGTAATATGGATGGAGAAATAACATCAACAGTAGATGGAACAGAAATCCCAATGGAAGATAATCAGTCTAACTTTGGAAGTGGATTTGGCTATCAGTACGGAGCAGACGATACAATAGAGATTTACATGAATAATAAATGGTTTGTTTTTGAATACAGAGGGGAATCTGAATGAGAAAATAAATGACAGAAAACTCATATTAAATTCAAAAGGCTAGCTAATCAAACGGATAGCCTTTTTGCAATTTTCAGACCAATTTTCCCCAATATTCAGTAGATAAACTTCCAAATACAGTTGCTTAAATTGTTTGAAAAATTAAGAAATATATGAATATACAGGTTAGTTCAAGCTAATAAGCAGTGGGAACACTTTTCCGAAAAGGGAGTAAAACTATCTAAAAAATGGCAGCCGGATTACAACAGACCGGCACACATCTTCTAAACCTTCAAATTCTATAGTCCCATGGTGGATTTCAATAATCTGTTTTACGATTCTAAGCCCCATCACATGGGGAAGGGAACTGTCATCAGCAGCTGTTTCTGTGTGGTCTAGGAGCTGGATGACCAGAGCGGGGATACCGCATCCTGTATCGGAAAAATCAAGCTGTAGGAAGTCCCCATGTAATCTGCCGCAGATTTGGATATGGCAGCCTGCCGGGTTGTGGCGGATGCTGTTGTCTGTCAGATTGCGGAAAGCGCGCAAAAGGAGGTCGGGATCCCCGCTTAAGGTAAGTCCTTCCAGTGAGGCATCCAGAGCAAGGTCCAGCGAATATTGACTGCTAAGACCATGGTTATAGCAGGAAGCAATCAGGCTGCGAAGAAGAGCGGCTGGGTTATACTTTTTTACATGCAAAGGATAAGAGTTATATTCTAAGCGCGAGGTAAGATTAAGATCCTCGATCAGGCGTTTGATCAGAAGGCTGTTCTCCTGAATGGAGGCAGCTTCTTTTTTTTCTTCCAGACTTAAATTAGGGCTTTCGGCAAGGTTGTCGCTAAAGCCAAGAATGAGAGACAAGGGCGTGCGGATGTCATGGGAGACGCCGGCAATCCAGTTGGTTCTTGCATGATCCCTTTTATCCAAAGACTGCTGTTGAAAAACCAAAGTGGCGGAGGCATTATTGAGCTTTCCTGCCAGATTTCCCACGATTCCCTGCTCAGGCAGGGTGAGAACCTGATCGCCTGTGAGCTGGTCGATTCCATTTACCAAAGGCTTTAAGGAAGTATAAAAACGGTGTCCGAAAAGCAGGGCGAGGACAAGCATCAACAGCAGATTGCCTAGGAAAACCAGCAGCAGGTATAGGGGCAAGGCGTTCATAAAATCTTCTTTAAATTCCACGGTATGTTTCCACATGGAATGGCGGGGAGTGGCTGCCACAAAGAGACCATCCGGGCGGATATGGATCTTGACGGGGTAGCCTTCCAGATACCAGCGTGAAAAGGATGCCACTTGGGTAAGCGAGTAGGTGCGGGGAAGATCGTCGGGAAGATGATAGCTCCAGATCACGTTCCCTTCCTGGTCGATGAGCATCGCGAAGGCAAGCTGCTCATCGATCAGCTTTTGGGCATCCTCTGAAAGGATATATTGTCCGTGATCTAAAGTCAGCTGGGCAGACAGGATACTTGTCCGGGTGGAGGCATAATTTTCTGCTGTCTTGTATCCAAACTGGTTTAAGAGAAAACAGAACAAAAGCAGCAGATTGAAAATAAGAACCAGAGTGCAGATAGAGACGGCGGTAAAAATGTAACGGCGGTATATCTTAAGCAGGTCTTTCATGGGGAGTTACCTTGTATATCCTTCCTATTTTTTTATATCAGGCGGTAGCCGATGCCTCGGGCGGTAAGGAGATATTGGGGATGCGAGGGATCCTCTTCCAGCTTTTCGCGCAGGCGTCTGATGTGCACCATCAGCGTATTTTCGTAGGTGTAGTAACCGTCGCCCCATACGGCGTCGCAGAGGGCGTCAAAGGTCACGATGCGGTTCCGGTTTTCATAAAGTTTCTTGAGAATCAGCAATTCCTTAGCGGTCAAGGCAGTTTCCCCTTCAGCAGTTTCCACGGTTCCCCGGTCAAAATGAACGACTCGTGTTCCCAGCTTTAAGTCTGACGTTTCTGATTGGATGAAACGATCCGAGAGATAGGTGCGCCGGAGGATAGCACTGATTCTTAAGGTCAGTTCCTTGGGCAGAAAGGGTTTGGTCAGATAGTCGTCTGCCCCGAGCCCCAGCCCCAGCAGGCGGTCGTTGTCTTCATCCCGGGCGGAGAGAAAGAGGATGGGGATGTCTGCTTTTGCCCGAATTTCCTGAAAGAGGGAAAAGCCGTTTCCGTCAGGAAGCATAACGTCCAAAATGATAAGGTCCGGCAGCCTTTTGGCAAGCGCCGCTCTTGCTTCCTGACAGCAGGCAGCGGTGCTTAAGTTTGTGAAACCTTCCCTGCTTAGCATGTGGGTCATCATGGAAAGCAGCTCTTTGTTGTCATCGATTAAGAGGATTTGGCATTCATAAATATGGTTCATGTATCATGGTTCTCCTGTAAATGGATTAGTTTTGCCGTTTGTTTCTATTATTATAAAATAAAATCGAAATGATTTCTCTTTTTTATACAAAAATTAAGGTAAATGTAAGGCATGCGTCATTGCCGTGTAAGGCAAAAGACGTATGCTCTTTTTATATAATAGGAAATTCCTCCTGCCGGAGGAATCT
>BLLW01000036.1 GCA_011959285.1 Lachnospiraceae bacterium
TCCTGCCGGTGTGCATATGGACTGCCAGCCGGCGCCGTATCCGTCACGCTTTTTGTCCACAACCTCCAGTATTCAATTACTCGTGCCGAAGCGCCTCAATCGGACTAAGCCTTGCCGCCTTCCTTGCCGGATAAATCCCAAAGAAAATTCCAACCCCGCAGGAAAAAACCGAAGCGAACAAGATCGTCCCCACGCTGACCTCCGGTGAAATATCGGCAATGGAGCCGACTCCCATAGCCCCCAAAACGCCCAGCGCAATTCCAATCAGACCTCCCAGCAGCGTAATGATGCCCGCTTCCGCCAAGAACTGCAAAAGCACCGAACCTGTCCTTGCCCCCAGCGCCTTTCTGATTCCGATTTCTCTGGTCCGTTCCGTCACGGACACCAGCATGATGTTCATAACGCCGATACCGCCTACCAGAAGGGAAATCGCTGCCACAAAGGAAATAAATATCGTAATGAACCCTAAAATCGTGTCATACTGCGCTGCAACATCCGTAAAGCTCTGCATCATAATCTGGTTTTCACCCCTCACATTATGCCTGCCCTCCAATAATGCCAGCACCTTAGATGCCACCTCTGTACAATAGGCAGAAGACTCTGCAATTACATAAAACTGATCAATCTCATCAATATAGTAGCCCAGCTTATTTGCCATAAAGGTCAACGGGACTTCCGCCTCTATGGTGGTGACGCCGTAACTGCCGCTGATCAGCGACGAAGCGCTGTCCTTCCTAATTCCCACCACCCGCAGTTCCTGGGTGATTCCCCAGAAAGTAGCGTCAAAACTCATGCCGATTACGTCCGTGGTTCCAAAAAGCGCTACCGCGCTGCCCTCATTGATTACACAGGCATTACTCGCACCGTCGTAGTCGTTTTGGGTGAAATATTTACCTTTGACAATGGGCTCGCTTGAAATATACTGCAGCCCGACCGTACCTCCGCTCATCCTGATATCAAAATCACCTTTAGGACCTTCTGCCGTTCCCCATGATCCGAACTGCGGCGTGACGCCTTTTACATGATCGACCTGCGTTTTAATCGCATCAAAATCCTCCTGGTTAAAAGACACTGTAGTATCTTTTCTTGTGGTATCTGCATAAAATACAATCTGCCCGCCGGCAAGACCCTCTAACTCTGAATTAACCTGTCCCCTGACACCATTTCCAATTGAGATGACCATGATGACGGAGGAAATACCAATAATGATTCCCAGCATGGTTAGAACGGAGCGCCCCTTATTGCTCCTGATATTCATCAGAGCAATCTTGATGTATTCCCATATCTGTGCCATTTCTACCTCCACTCTGTCTGCCTGCTACTGGGACATTGTTGCTACTGCCATGCCTTCCATAAGGTTGGCAGTCACATCCGTAACAACCTGTTCGCCTTCTGAAAGTCCTTCTGTCACCTGCACCATGGTATCGGACGAAATGCCTGTTGTAATCCGTTTCTTCACTAAGATATTTTCCTGCACAACATAGACAAATTCGCCTTCCATGTCCACATTGACTGCCGTTACCGGAATGAGCACGACATCCTTTTCCTGTGCAGTGCTTATGATTACCTTTGCTTCCACTCCCAGAATAACTTCGCTGTCAGGATTGGTAATCTTAATTTCGGTACCTACCACAGAAGCGCCGCTGTTATTTTGTTCCGCCATCTTATTGATTTTCGTCACCTTGCCTTCATATTCCTGGCTTCCGATGGTGACCTTCGCATTCTGACCTACTGCAATCTTATCCAAATCATATTTTGTCACCGTTACTCTGACCATGACATCCTGCGTACTTTCCAGTTTCAAAAGCTGAGAACCTGTGGCAACTGTGCCGCCCTCCACGGCATTCACCTCTGTGACAACGCCGTCGAACTCCGCCACCACGCCATTTGCTGCCGCCTGCAGGCTTTCCAGTGAGTCAGAGGCCTCGATTCCCTTGGTCTGGTTGTCTGCCTCTAATTCCTGACGAGCGCCGGAAGTCATCCTGCCGGCTTCTGCAGAGCTCTTCTGCGACTTCATTTCTGAGCGGTATTCTTTGTAGTCTGAGAGCATTTTATTATATACTGCAAGCTCATCCTCCCAGCCCTTGACTTCTGCGTTGTTCTGCTGTTCATAACTGTTGAGCTGCACCAGCTTCTGCAGGTTCATATACTCGTCAGAATCAGGGTGGTCCTGCCAGTCTAAAAGCGAAATCTGGAGCAGCGCGCCCTCGTATGCCAGATCGCTTTTTTTCTGTTCGATCTTATTTTCCAGATTGGTTATGTAGGCTTCCGTGTCTGCAATCTGCTGATCCAGCACGCTTATATTGACGTTTGCCTCGTTTAAGTCTCCCCACTTCTGACCGTTGCTCTGTACGGAGTTGTTGTAATTCCCCTGATTCGACTGAATCTTCAGCTGCGCCAGCGTCGTCTTCGTCGCAAGATCCTCCGCGTCATAGGAAATCAGTACGTCCCCCGCTTTTACCGCATCGCCTGCCGCTACAGCCACATCTCCGATTTTTACATCCACATCAGAAAAATAGCTCTTCGTGGTTTCCGTTGTGACCGTTCCGCTGGTGCTGATGGTCTGCTCGATCTCACCGGTAATCGCACCTGTTGTCATTACAAACGTTTGAGGACCACTGCTGCCAAAAACTTTGCTTACGGCAAAGAACACGATGACCACTCCTAAGAGACTGCAGAGGATGATTCTTCTACGTTTTTTCTTTGCCGCCCTGTCTAAGGGTTTCTTTTCCTTTTTCTTCTTCTCTTTCTTTTCCTTCTTCTTTTTCTCCGAAAGTTCCTTGTATTTGGTGGTGGTTACCAGCTCCACACTTTCCTCTTCCGGTATTTCAGTCTGTGTATTCTCCGGCTCTATACTTTCGGCTTTTGATCCATCTGGTGCATCATCTGACGATTCCATTTCTTCCGACCATGCCGGTTCCGTTCCTGTGCCTTCCTGCTTCAAATCTTCCGCATTCTCTAATGGGGACCCTTCCAGAATGTCAACCACATTCTCATTCTCCGTCTTGCTGTTTTTTGGTTTCTTCTTATCAGACATTTTCTTCTCCTCCCAAACGCTGTCTATTAAATTTCCTGCTGATTTATAATGTCATTCACAATCTTGCCGTCCATAATCCGTATGATGCGTCTGGCTCTGGCGGCAATATCATTATCATGGGTAATCAGAATCACAGTTCTGCCCTCCGCATGCAATCCTTTTAATATTTCCATGATTTCCTTGGTAGAACCAGAGTCCAGGTTTCCGGTGGGTTCGTCCGCAAGGATGACCGGAGGCGCCTGTGCGATTGCTCTGGCTATGGCGACTCTCTGCTGCTGTCCGCCGCTCATCTCGGTAGGCTTGTGGTCTATCCTTGCTTTCAGCCCCACCTTTTCAAGGGCTATCTTGGAAAGCTTTAGCCTTTCTTTTTTGCCGACGCCGCGGTAGATCAGAGGAAGTTCCACATTCTCAAGGGCGGTGAGCCCTGAAATCAAATTAAATCCCTGAAAAATGAATCCGATTTCTCTGTTCCTGATATCTGACAGATCGTCGTCTGTAAGTCCCGAAACATCCTGCCCATTTAATATGTATGTACCGCTGGACGGCACATCCAGACATCCCAGCATGTTCATCAGGGTTGACTTACCGGAGCCAGACTGCCCGATGATGGCTACAAATTCATTCTTATCGATCCTCAAATTCACATGATCCAATGCCCGGACCTCATTCTCTCCCGGATTGTAAATCTTGCACATATCCTGGATTTCAATTAATTCATTCATTTGTCTAAGCGCTCCTTATTTTGTTTGTACTATTGTATTATACAACTAGAACACGTTTTGTCAATACTCTAATCACAAAACAGCTTACTTATGTCGTGAAAAATGTCCACCAAACATTATAACGAATTATATGGGGAAAAAATTATAACATACTATAAATTTTTCTTAATTTTATCTAAAGAAAATCAGCGGTGTGTTTTCTTTTGTTCATTTTAAGTTAATTTATAAAAAAAGAAAATACTACTCTTTGGCTTAAAAGTAGTATTTTTCTTTTTTATTACATATTGATTAATAAATTTAAAGGTGACTCTGCTGTAAAAAATATGCTGCGCTTTCGTATTCCTTTTTTGAGACGAAGATCTGATAGACAAACCTGCTCGATGTCTCCATCCCGAAACTGCCCGTAAATCTTCTTTCTGAAAACATTCCTCCGCCAAAGTTGTCTTTCGTTTTCAAATAATATTTAATGTTATTTTGCCTCAATATATCTAATACCTTTGACTTCAGTTCCGTTGAAGTTGTTGCGAACAATTGTTTTTTGAAAAACACAACCGCTACCTCACTTCCTTCACCAAATCCTCAAATTCCGCCTTATATTCATCTTCCAGATTCATCCCCTTAAGCACGGACACCACATGCTCCACCGATGCATTCTCCAGATATTCATTGTGGGATGCCAGAAGCCCAAATTCTGCCACTGCAGCCGCAAACTTGAAATCTTCTCCCGGCTCATAGGTATAGCTGTCATAATCCACCGGATACTGCAAAAGGCTGCTGGTATCTTCCGCCGGCTTTTTGTAGCGGATGCTGATGGTCAGCCACTCTTCTTCCATCGCCTTGCTGCCGGCGCCGGATGTCCCCAATTCCTCTTTATATTTATCACTATATTTTAAATCTTCTATCTCATTCTCACTCATGGTTCCAAGGGGTTCTTTTAAGATAAGTTCATACATTGCGGTGACGTTGTGTCCTGCGCCAATCTCGCCGGCATCTTTCGTATCGTCATTAAAGTCCTTCCGATCCAATGCCCTGTTCTCATAACCGATCAGCCTGTAACGCTCCACCACTGCCGGATTGAACTCCACCTGGAATTTAACGTCCTTGCAGATGGTAAGGAGGGTTGCTGTCATTTCCGTCTGCAAAACCTTTTTTGCTTCCCTAAAGCTGTCGATATATGCATAATTTCCATTGTCCTTATCTGTAAGGTTTTCTGCCAAAAGACCAAACGCCTCCTGCAAGAGAGGAAGTTTGTCGCTATCTGCCATGGAACCGGAAACGTCCAAAAGAAAAACCAGGTTGGCGGCGGGCGCATCCCCGTAGTCAATCTCCTGTGTCTTTAGCCCGATTGTCAAAAGCTGCGCTTCCTCATTCCATGGGCACTGGCTGATTACGGTGGTCACGCCAAAAGGTTCGCTGCCCTTAGGTTCCTTGTAATCGTATGTAAAGTAATTGATCATCTCTTCTACCCTGGCAGCGCCCTCAGGAATCTCGTCCAGCAGATAGCCGTCTGTAATCATTCTCCGTAAATTGCTGTAGGAAGCAGTATCCACATCCGCTGCAAAGGTAGATAGCGGCTGATTCAGCACAGAAGAATATCCCTTCTCGTCCCATTTGCTGTATTCCTCTGTGTTTTCAATAAGCACATCTGTCCGGTAGCAGGACTGCGCATAACTTTCTTCTTCCATCCCCGGTCTTGCTATGCCCCCCTCTCCTTCTGCCTCCTCATAAGATCCGCGCTCTGCCGCTTCGCCGGAATCGTACTCCGACGCGGACTCGTCTGTAGGTGCTTCCAGCTCCACCGTCGTATTCCCTTCCTCCTTGGAACCGCTTAAACTTCCGCCGGCACCGCATCCTGACAGTGCTCCTGTCATGAGAGCTGCGCCTAAAATCATTGCTGTTAGTCTTTTTTCATAATAACGCCTCCTCCGTACATTTTGTTTCACATAAAATACTTTTCACTGTAAAGAAAGGTTTCATTACCATTCAAGTATATTTATGATACGCAGGAGAAGGCGTATTTTTATGAATTAAAATAAATTACTCTCACAGTCGTTATTAAGTTCAATCCTCAGCCCCCGAAAGGATAATATCCATCATTTCTCTTGGGGTGACAATAAACGGTTTTGTCGGGAAATGCCTGATATTTCCCGTTATGAGGTATGTGTCCTCTGTTTTGCGCTCCTCCATGACGACCTCATAAAACACCCTGTCCTTCGGGTCGGGCAGTTCAATGTCAAGGTATTCTGCATCCACATAAATTCCTCTGCTTTGGATATTTTCTAATACATCGTAAATAATTTCTTCTGTAAAATGAAATTTAGGACGTACAAGCACCTCATGATACTCTTTTACAATGTGTTCATTCAATATAGGAATAATAAGTCCATCAAAGGTTAGTTCCATGATGGTTCCCGGCACGGAATCCCATTTAAGCATCGCGGATACCAGCACGTTCGTATCAATAACCGCGTAATATTTCATATACCGTCCTGCTTCCTTACTTCTGCGATTTCAGCATTAATCTCCTCCAGCGTCATCTCAGATATCCCATTCTCCTCTGCAATACGGCTAGCTGTTTTCATTGCCGCCACTGCACGATTCTCTGGCTCCTTTTCAAGTTTCATGCTAAATGGTATGCCATTTTCCTGAATCAACCTTGAAATGCACATGCGCATATAGGTCGGTAAATCGATTCCGAGGCGTTCACATATATTTGTTGCTTTAATCTTTGAAGTATCTTCTGTGCGGAATTGTACTAATGAACTTGCCATGCTATCATCTCCTTTTCTGGTATTTTTATCATACCACATTTTGAATACATTCGCAATCATATGATTACAAATGCATTCAAAAATTATTCTTATAATTCCACATCTGTGCCAACAAAATCCTTCCTTCTATTAATTCCCCGCACTTTCATACACATGCGTCCCCTTGTTGAACACCGCATAAGCAATGCACCAAAAAACCACCGCTATTGCACATTCGATTCCAATCACCACCCCGGAAGCTTCTCTCTTTAAGAAAAAGCTCGCCGGCAGGTATGCCACAAAGGCAAATGGAATCACCCAGGTAATCAAAAAGCGAATTCCCTTTGCATAAATTTCCGTAGGGTACTTTGCAAAATCCGCCGTTTCATACGCCAGCTGGAGAAAAGGACCGCTTACTTTAATCCAGAATGCAAAGGATGCAAAAAACAGCTTGATGGACGTATAAATCAATGCTCCGGCAAAAATAGATACAAAGAATAGTATTCCATGGACCGAATCCGTGATGACGATTCCTTTTGACAGCGAACGCACCACCAGAATCGTCCCCACTAAAAGTTCTCCTAAAGCATCCGGCTGCAGCTTTTCTGCTATGACCTGGAAAAAAATATTCATAGGGCGCAGCATATAGCGGTCAAAATCGCCGTTAAGGACGAGCCGCCATGCCACCAGCCACACATTGTCCGTAAAAAGATGATCGATTCCCCTTGGAATCTGGGCAAACCCATAAATAAAAATCAGCTGGTCCAGCGTCCATCCCTTAAGAGAAGGAATCTGTTCAAACACCAGATATAAGAAGGCAATGCCCATAATCTGGGTAAAGAAAAATCCAAACAGCCCCATCAGGAAATCAACCTTGGACTGCATAATCGTCTTTATAAACTGGGTAATCAATACCCGGTAAAGACGCAGATAGCGTTTACATGTTCTCATCATTAACCTCCCAGCACCACCAGACGTCTGGTCACTCTTTTCCATATCATACTGCCCAGCACATAGAGAATTACAATCCACACCGCCTGCCGCGCGAGCACGAATGCCAGCATCTCCCCACTGTACTTTCCAAGGTAGATCATCACTGGCGTATAAATCATGGAAGAAAAGGGCAGAAACTCAAACAGAGTCTGCACCGCCTGCGGGAAAAAGCTGATGGGAATCAGCTGCCCCGTCAAAAATCCCAAAAGCGCTTCCTGCACCATCATCAGTCCCAGAATATAAGTGGTAAAAAAAGCGACCATCCCGAAGCAGAAATCAAACAGCACATAAATCAAAAAACTCATGATACAGCTTATAAGATACAAAATAATTCTTTCCACCGTCACCGGCGCCAATCCCAGCACCGTCACTTTATAAATTTCCACCCCGATCCAGATAAAGACGCTGGGTGCAAGGAAATTGTAGATCATACTGCCCACTGCCCGGGAAATCAGGCTTAATCGGTAATCAATGGGCTTGATCAGGTTCATTGCAACCGTCCCCTTTACCACATCCTCGCTGATGGCATCCGAAATAGGAACCATCACAGACGACGTCACATATACCATGAACACATAGACGATCATCTCGCTTTGGGACAGCCCGCCGATTACCGCCCGGTCAGAACTTCCATAGACCGCCATCCAGAGATAATAGCTGATAAAAGACTTAAACAGGTTAATCACAAGAAACAGATAAAATGCGCCCCTATATGCCATCTTGCACTTTAATTCATTGGCAGCAAAGGGCAGATAGATTCTCAGTCTTTTTCCCATCATGCTCCCTCCACCGCGCCGTGATTGTAGATTTCCTTCACAATCTGGGCAAGCTCCGTTTCCTGTATCTGCACATCTTTGATTTCCACCTGCTCCATGACCGCCGAAAGGATCTGGGGCACCTGCAGTTTATGCTTGTCAAACGTAACGGTAAGGGTGCTGTTTTCCTTATCATATTCCGTAAGGCATTCCTGCGCATGCACGTCAAGCATCTTTGCAAGGTCGAGATTCTTTGCCTTGTAAGGCTGCCTGATTTCCATGGACACCTTTCTTTTCGTTCCATAAGTATCCTTCAGCTTATCAGGAGAGCCGTCATAAATCTTTTTGCCCTCATCGATGATGATAATCCTGCTGCAAAGTTCCTCGATATCGCCGATATCGTGGGTGGTCAGGATAACTGTTGTCTGATATTTCTCATTAATCTCTTTGATTGCCTCCCGGATATTATCCTTGACCACCAGATCCAGCCCTATGGTGGGCTCATCCAGATAAAGAACCTTCGGATTGTGCAATAGCGCCGCGCCCAAGTCGGCACGCATACGCTGCCCTAAAGAAAGGGTGCGCACCGGTCTGTCAAAAAACTCCTCCAGCGCCAGCACTCTGTTTAAGAATGCCATCTGCTCCCTGTAATTATCGTCCGACACATCATAGATTTCTTTCAGGATGGTAAAGGATTCGCTTAAAGGCAGATCCCACCAAAGCTGGGTCCTCTGCCCGAACACCACGCCGATATTCTGCGCGTTCTCCCGCCTTCTTTTGCCTGGGTCTATCCCTGCCACCCGGCAGGTTCCCTTGGTGGGGTTTAAGATGCCCGTCATCATCTTGATGGTGGTGGATTTGCCGGCGCCGTTGCTCCCGATATATCCCACAATCTCTCCCTTCTCTATGGAAAAGGAGATATCGTCCACTGCCGTCTTTACAATTTTTTCATTGGAAAATAAGCCTTTGATGGCGCCCCGAAGCCCCGGATATTTCTTTGGGGATACGAAATCCTTAGAAATGTGATTTACTTCAATCATAAATTCTGGTCCCTCTCATAATGTCTGCATGCTTTTTGACTTTTCAAGTATATCATAGAAAAATGAGACTTACTTGATAAAATGCGTCATGTAAAATAAACTTCTGTCATTTATCCCGCTGAAATCAGCCATGACAATATAATCTGTATAATCCACACGGTAAATAATTTCATTTGTAGTAAACTTCCTTCCTATGCCGCGCGCAACCGATCATCAGTTCGATTATATCATGTTAACAGCCTATTTACTATACGTAGGGTAAAGTTTTTGTAGGAAAAATAAATAGACATAAAGAAAGCACCGTGATCCTATGTTAGGATTGAAGTTTACAAGACAAAAATCCAAGGAGGGTGCTTTCATGATTAATAGTATACAACAGTCTTGTGAGCATGGGGCAAAAAGATTAACAGATATTTTCAAAACTTATACCGATAATCTTACTAAAATCGCCGAAATGGTTTATGGTGTGACAGATGAGGTTACAAGGCTGGGATGCAGTATGATTGCCGAAGAGTGGGAAACTTATGATGAACTGCTGCGGGAAAGCTGTCTTTTAGACCAACTGATGGGACTGGGAGATCATGTCAGGATTACAGAAGATGCGGAAGCAGGGATCTTTAAAGAAGCAGCAGAGAGCAGTTATAGAAAAGGCGGTGCAAATGCCAGCATAAACGGTAATGCCATAAGCAAAGAAACCGTAATGAACAAACTGCACCGGCTGGACTTTCCGGTGGTTAAGCCGGATGAGAAGAAAGAATTAAAAACGATTTATATAGATGCAGATGAAGACCATGTATCCCTTCAATATCTGGAGCATAAAGGGGATATCAGGAAACCGCGGACAAATACAGTGATGCCCCGAATAATCTATGTTTATGAAGGTATGGATAGCGATGAGGAAGGGCATGTCAGCCATGTGTATGCCGGCAGAATGAGTTCAAGACCTTTAGGGTGGTGTAGAACCGGGGCAGATAAGATGTCCAGGTTAAGGATATACCGTCAGAATCAGGGAAATATGCTGGAACTGGTAAGATTCCAGAAAAAAGAAATAAAACAGGTGTCAGGAGCTGAAGAGGTCATCTACTCGGCAACAGATATGATAAAGATGGAGAATGCAAACAGGCGAAAGCTCTTGACCTACTTCTTCAAACTCTACGACCTGTACAAGCATATTTTACGCCATTGCTGACTTTATTCTATCCTCATATACCTTCTATTTTTAGTGGCTGCCGTGCAGGTTAATTTTCCCATTGCCACCAGTTCATTCAGCAACTGCCTTGTCCTTGGTCCTTTTAACCCTACTTTTTCAGCAATCTCTTCTGTCTTATACGACACTTCTAATTGCATGCTCTCAAAGCAATATTCTATGCACCGTTAAAAAATATTCTTATTATTAGGTCGAATAAAAATTCCGAAAAGATTTAAGGAATAAAGAGGAAAATGCACGTTCTTAATGCTTCTTCCTCTTTTTCTTCACCTGCTTCTCCTTCTTGCAATTCTTCGATTTTTTTTCCTTCCCTGCATCCGCAATGTTTTCTTCCGTCAACCCATGTTCCTGTTCTATATCAAAATATTCCTGATTTTCTACCCCTGACTCTAGTTCCTCCAAGCACTCTGCAATTGTCCGGTCCGGATTTCCACATGAACCTTCCATTCCTTCCTTTTCCTCAAGTCCTTCGCTTTTTTCAAAACTTTCCGCCGCTTTCCCTTTGTCTTTTTCCCTAGATTCCATATCTTCAACGCTGGCAGGCTCATCCTGACCGCCTGATTCCCCCTGCCCTAAGAAAGCGGGCTTATCCCCCGGAATACTACCAGATAAAATCAACGCCAATTTCGCACAGACCGGTCCCGCCATTTCATACAAAACGGAGGAGGACAGGATAATCGTAAGCAGCAGTTTCCCCGTCTCTTCCGGCAGGATGCGCTGCCCTAGGAAGGCAAGTCCGATTGCCACCCCCGCCTGGGGAATCAGTGCCAACCCCATATAGTTCCTAATCTCCCTGCTCGTTTTCGTAATCAGGCAGCTTACATAGGTCCCTGCATATTTACCAATTATACGCAGAAGAAAATAACTTATGCCGATTGCTCCTGCCGTCCCCAGAGATGCAAGATCTAGGTTCATGCCAGAAACAATGAAAAAGATAGACATAATCGGCGGCGAAAAATTATTTAATTGTCTGTAAAGCTTTTTGTCCTGGGTCAGATTAATATATGCTGCACCGAAGACCATGCAGGATAACAGCGGCGATATATCGAGCCATGCACAAATGCCGGAGATTCCCACCAGCATGGCGATTGCCAGAATGAGCCGGTTGTCCTTGCTTCTTGCCGGAATGAGGAGCCTGCTTAGGAAATAGCCGCAGAAAAACCCAAAAATCAATGCCAGAATGTTATAAATAACTGGCAGCATCACGTCTCTTACTTCAACCGTCCCTGCACCGCTGCTTCCTGCAACCGCAGCCACGATGCTGAACGCCATCAGGCAGACCACATCATCCAGGGCAACAATCTGCAAAAGAGTATTCACAAATTCTCCCTTTGCTTTGTACTGGTTGATAGTCATCATGGTGCTCGCCGGGGCTGTGGCTGTGGCGATTGCCCCCAGAATCAAGGCAAACTTAATATCCAGCCCGAAAGCAAACGTTGCAGCAAAAGTGACAAGTACCCCTGCTGCCAATGTCTCAAACAGGGTAATGATGATGATCCTGCTGCCGGTTTTCATCAGCACTTCCTTTTTAAAAAACTTCCCTACGCCAAAGGCAATAAATGCCAGCGCCACGTCGCTGACAAATCCCATTTTTCCTATCATCTCTGCCGGTATCAGATTAAGCCCGCAAGGTCCGATCAAGATGCCCGCCAATATGTAGCCGCTGACCTTGGGAAGGTTCAGCGTGTTGGTCAGACGGGTCATAATAAAACCTGCAAAGAGGATAATCGATAACACCAGCAAAATCTGAGTTCCTTCACTTGCTCCGTTTAAATATCCATTCACTTTCCATTCCTCTGCCTGCTACTGCGCAGCCCCCATTCTGCGCGTAAAGCTGCGCATCCAATTTTGTTTCATAGGGCGCACTTTCTCATGATACAAGATACACGCCGATTTCGTATGCCAGCCGAAGCGCCGTCTCAATGACCGCATCCGGCAGGCGGTTCAAATAGTTGTGGACCTCATAACAGAAATCCCCCTGATAATCGATTTCCTTAAGTGTCTGCATGACTTCTCCCCATGGAACGGTTCCCGTCATGGGCAGCACATGCATCAATGTATTGTCGGTCTTACTGTAGGTGTCTGACACATGGGTAGCAAATAAAAGTTCTCCTATATAAAGCAATGCTTCCCGTTGATTTTGTCCCATAATATCCGCATGTTCAAAATCCCAGCAGATTCCGATCCGGTCGCTGCCAAAAGATTTTACAAAAGCTGCCAACTCCTCCGGGTACGCACCGAACTTTCTCCTGGGGGCAATCCCATAATCACACATGTTCTCAAGGGCAATCCTCATCCCCCAGCTTTCCATCTGCTCAATGATAGGCGCAAAGTGTTCCCGGTTGCCGGCAATGGAATTTTTGACAATATCCACGCCCTCCCATCTGGTCTCCGGGTGGAGCACACAGGTATGGGCGCCCACCCGCCTGCAGCAGTCAAAGGAACGCTGCTGCAGGCGCTTATGATACGCCTTTTTTTCCTCGCTTAAGGTTTCGTCTAAAAAAGGATAAAAGTAGGCATGACACTGACCAAAGGTAACGCCAAGCCTCGCCGCACACTCCGCCACATCATCGATCCACCATTCCCATCTGTCTGTCAAAAACTCTGTTCCAGGTAAAGACCAGTCATAGAAATTTAAATCAAAAATCCGAAAACCAGCCGCTGATACCATCTCTAACGTCTTAGGCAGATCAAATCTTGTTCCGTCCGGTCTCAAATACAGAAGATTTGTTGAAGTCGCAAGCCTCATCCCATTCACCTCTCACAGTTCTTTTTTCTCTTTGATAAACGCCCCGCCTGCAGCGAAGCTCCATGGACCCAAGCATCCCCTGCAGTTCTTTTCTCCCAGCATGGCGCCCATATATCCGGCAAGGATGCACACCGGTACGTACTGCGTCAATGCCATTGCCGGCAGGAAATCTGCGGACGGCACCCTGATGCAGGGAACCTTTACCCCTAAGTCTTCCTCCGTTCCGTCTGTAATCACCAAAGTAGGACGTCCCAGCCGCACACTATAGCGCACTGCCTCTTTGGTGCGCTCATATCCGGGGGCATTCACAGATGCAAGAAAGATGGTTCCACACTGATCGATAACTTTCACAAAGTTGTTCATATGAAACCATTCCTCAGAATTGATCTGCATGGCAAAAGCGCCTGTAATCTCCAAAATCTTTGCATGACCAAACCATGCGCTGCCATATTCCATGCCGCTTCCCACGAAATCAAATCCTGTCATTTCCTTCCAGTCCTTTGCCAGCTGGAACAAAGGCTCTTCCCAAGTGGGCAGAAATTCTGCAAGCAGCTCTCCCTGCTTTTTAATCTCTTCATAATAGAACCGGCTTTTTGCCTCATCATGTACGCCCCTCGCCTCTCCCATGGCAATTCCAAACAACAAAAGGGCAAGCAGGCTTGAAAAATAAGTACGGTTGCCGGGTCCTCCTTCAAAAGGGGTAAGAGGAAGCCGCAGCACTCTCTTTGCCCGGTTTCCGATATCAGAGTCTTTGTTCTTAGTGACGGCAAGAGTCATTGCGCCGCAGGCATTTGCCTTTTCCGTGATTTCCTTGATACGGAATCCATTCCCGGAAATACTTACCACAATCACCAGCGTCTTGTCTGTCATGCGCTTTTTCTCATAATATCGGCTAAGATCCATGGCATTCACCAGCTCTACCGGCAAATCCGTCAGTTCTTCTAAGGGATAGCGCAGGGCAAGACCTGCTGCGCAGGAGTCGCCGCAGCCGGTGAGAATCAGCCGGTCTATCTGTTCAAACGATCCATCCTCCAACAATTTCCTTACCTGATTCATTAAATTCTCAAACTGTTCTTTCAAAACAATTGGAAGATTATAAGACTGGCGTCTGAGAGAATTGTCCATAGCCGCCCGCCATGCATCCGCCCCTGTAAATTTATCCACCGCTTCCATTACCCCCAGATAGCATTTTTCTTTTGTCACATAGTCCGCGGCTTCCTTGGCTGCGGGCTGGGCATTACCTACTGCAACGCCGATACCTGCTGCCTTGATCATACTGACATCATTTAGGTCATCACCTACGAAAAGAATCTCATCCATGGACAGATTCATCAGCCTTGCCAGCTCGCGGACGCCATTTTCCTTCGTCGCCTCTGCACTTTGAATGTCGATTGCCTTGTTTCCATAGGGTATATATTCTATGGAAGATGGCAATTCCTTACATAGTTCTTCTATGGCATGGATGCTTCCATCCCGGACTGCCGCCATGACAATTACCTTTTCCAGTTCCAGATTTTCCCACGTTTCTTCCGTAAAATCAGGCTGCAAGAAATAGCGGTTATGGCTTTCCTGCTGGGAAAGGATAAAGGGCGTTTGTCTGTAAGCATATTCCATCCCATCCACACTGTAAATCACAGCCATTCCCATTTCATCCGCCGTTTCAAATATCTTCCGTAAATGTTTAAGAGGGATGGTTCTCTTTGCGAGAACCTCTCCCTTTCTTACAACACTCCCTCCATTGCAGGCAATATAAGGAACCTCAATTCCCAATTGCTCCACATAATCTTTTACTAGCCCGGCACACCTTCCTGTTGCGATGGTATAATCAATCTGCTTTTCCTTAAGCTGCTTCACGTAGCTGGTCATCGCGTCATGTAAAATCTCATCTTTTCCCACGATGGTCCCATCCACGTCCGTTACAATCATCTTAACCATAGTATGTCTGCCTTTCTTATCATCACGAAATACAATTATTCTGCATTTACCTTCACATAGTCAGCAAGTTTCTGATTGCACTTATTTACGATGTTGTCATGGGTCGTCTGCTTATCCTGCTCTCCCTGTGCAAATGCTACCATTTCTTCATCTATGATGGAGTTAATATCGCCGGTCACGATGTCGAAAGGTTCCTGTACATTGGGATTGGACGCAAGAAGCTGATCCACTGCTGCCACGATTTCAGGATTCTCTGCCATATAGGTCTTCATCTTTTCTGTCTCGTAGAGATCCTTGTTCATGGGGATATATCCGCTTGCCGTACAGAAATCATACTGTGCATCTTCTCCGCCTAAATACTGCTGGAAAATCCATGTTGCCGTAAGCTCATCGGCATCTCCCTTATCAAACATAACGATTCCGGAACCTCCTACTGCCGTTCCGCCCTTGTCGGACGCATTCACCTTCGGAAGGGGCGCTGTTCCCCATTCAAATTCATCTCCAATCAAATCTTTCAGCTTGCCGATTCTTGCAGAAGACATAATTGCCATTGCTGAAAGCTCCATTGCAAATTCTTCGTTGATGTTATCTTCCACCGGCTTGTAGCCTCCTGTAGCGATAACCTTTTCCCACTCGTCTAAATAGGTCATGAGGGTACCGTCTTCGCCGAAAGTAACCTTTGACATCAGACCTGCCCGTCCGCCTTCGTTGTCGCCTATAAAGTTGTATTCGCCTTCGCCGCCTACCCAGTTGACTAACTGATATCTTTTTACCTGAACATTCAGACCATAAGTGGTCACTTCATCCCCATCCTTCTGGGTCAGCTTTTCAATTGCTTCCGCCATCTCAGCAATGGTCTTGGGCGGATTTTCCGGATCTAATCCTGCTGCCTCAAAGAGCCCCTTGTTATAATAAAGGAGAATCGTGGAGTTGCTGAAAGGAATGGCACAAAGCTCATCCTTATAGGTAAAAGTACGCGCATTGTTTGCAATAATGGACTCTCTGGGAAGAATGATGTTCTCCCCTTTTGCATACATTTCCTCAGGTGATACAAAAAGGTCATATCCCGAAATCGTGGGAATACCTGCGCTTGCCACCTGGCAGATATCCGGGAAGTTCACCCAGTCGCCTGCCTGTGCCAGAGTATTTAATTTTTCTGCTGTGTTGGTTCCCTGGAAGCTGGGTGTTACGATGATTCCGTACTCTTTTCCTACCGTATCGTTGAAATTGTTACATACGGTCTCAAGGGCATTGGCGTTGGTGCCCTCCATGTGATGCCAGAAGCTGATTTCTATATCTGCATCGCTGATCCTCTTAGACTCCTCTGCCGGCTCCTGTGCCTCCTCCTGCTGGCTGTCCGCTTCAGGCTGCACTTCCTGCGCTGTTTCGGTGCTTTTCGGCTCTTTGACCTCCCCTGTATCCTTAGCGCCGCATGCCGCTAAAGATAAAATCATAATTGCCGCCATTAATAGACTGATGAATCGTTTCATGTTTCTTCCTCCTTTTGTAATTGATTTATGTTGCCTAAAATTGCTTACCCCTTCACCGAACCTGTCATCATGCCTCCCACAATCTGTTTCTGGAATACGATAAAAATAATCAGGGTCGGAACCATGACCATCACAGATGCCGCCATGATGGGACCGTAAATCGTGCCTCCATCTTTGGAGTTGAGCATGGTAATTCCCACCTGCACTGTGCGCATGGTATCTTTGTTTGTTACCAGCATCGGCCACAGATAAGTATTCCATGTGCTCACGAAAGAAGATATGAATACCGTGGCGATGACCGGTTTTGACAAAGGCAGCAGAATGCTGGTAAAAAACCTTAAGTTCCCGCATCCGTCTGCTTTTGAAGCCTCATATAGTTCCTTTGAAAAGGATAGGTAATACTGCCTGAACATAAAAATGTTCATCACCGATACTAAAAACATGGTCATCATTCCAAAGTAAGTATCGGTAAGCCCTAAGGATGCAACCGTCTTGTAATTGGTAATCAGCACCACATCTCCCGGAATCATCATGGTGGACATGCACAGCATAAACAAAAAGTTCTTTCCCTTAAATTCAAAAAATGCAAAGGAAAATGCCGCCAGGCTTGCTACGATTACGCGCACGAGGCTGGAGCCTCCTGCTAAAATAAAGGAATTAAGCATATATCTGACCAGATGCGTCAGCCGCAGCGCCTCTTTGTAATTGTCCCACTGAAATCTATTCGGCAATAGATGCAGCTTCTTTGTCAGAATCTCCCTCTGCTCCATAAAGGAAATGGAAAATGCATACAAGATCGGTGCAATGATGATCAGCCCTACAAGCAGGCAGACCACCTGATAAAGTATATTTTGGTACGTTTTCTTTTTCATGAATAATGTACCCCCTTTTTCTCAAAGGAAAAGCTGATCAGCGTTGCAATGAGCGTAAATAGAAATGTGATTACTGCCGCCGCATAGGCATCGTTATAGCTCATGTTGCCGAAAGCCTGTTTGTACATATAGTAAATCATGGTTGAAGTGGATCCCTTAGGACCGCCTTCTGTCAAAATGATGGGAAGTCCCGCCATAATAATATTTTTTGCCAAGGACGTACAAATCAGGAAAAATACGGTAGGTGAGATCATAGGAAGAATGACCTTGGTCACCTTTTTGTAAAGACTCGCCCCATCAATGTCGGCGCTTTCCAAAAGTTCTCCCGGAACCCCGCGGATTGCAGCAAGCAAGAACAAGAAATTAAATCCGATATTCATCCAAACCGAAATAAAACTCATGGAAACCATGGCATATTTTGCATCATTGAGCCAATTGATTTTTGTCCCAAGCAGCTTATTGATCAGTCCCACATTTGGATTGTACATAATCTTAAAGATCATTGCCGTGACAGACATTGACATCGCCATCGTCAGCGAGAACATGGTCTCATAAATCGATGAGGTCCTGGTCTTTTTGTTTGCAAGCACCGCAAGAATCAGTGCAATGAAAATCGCCAGCGGCGATGCCAGAATCACATACACAACGGTGTTCCATATGGAACGCAAAAATGCCGGATCTGTGAGCACATGGATGTAATTGTCTAATCCGGCAAAGGCTTTTACATTACCGTCTGCACTGACCGTAAAAAAGGTTAGACCGATGGTCCTCAAAAAGGGATAAAAGGAAAACACCGCAAAATAAATCAATGCCGGCGATAAATATATATAGGGTTCTATCTTTCCTAATCTCTTCTTCATACTGTTTCTCCTATCATGCCGAAACACAAGCTGCAATATCCTCCGCCATAGCGGCAATATCAAATCCATTCACCGACTGGATGAGACCCAGATATTTCTCCATTTCCGCATTGCTTCCACACAGTGCTCCCAAAACAGCTCCGGTCATAGAAGCGATGGTATCCGTGTCGGAACCGATATTCACTGCCGCTACCACTGCTTCCGTTAAATCTCCCTTTGCCGCTACGATAATGCCGAAAACTGCCGGAACCGCCTCCGATACGTGCAGACCGCTGCCGACCAAATCCGCAATCTCTGTTGTCGCTTCATCCAGACTTCCGGCTGTAAGCCCGATTTGGATTGCCAGCTTCATTCTCTTTTGCACGCTAGGACCTGCTAAAACTGCACAACTTCCTTTACTCAGCTCAGCTCCGCGCTTTGCCCCATAAAATCCTGCCTGCACAACGGAATAAAGATTACTTTCCTCCCGCAAAGCTTCGCTTACTGCTGCCGCTATGGCACAAGCGCCTTCAATGGATAAATTGTTGTTGTGTGTCGGTCTGCATATGGTGACAGCCGCTTTCACCGCTTCCTCAACATTTCCCGGGTTGAATAAGCCAGCAGGCGCAATTTTCATGGCGGAACCATTAGATGCCTTTGCATTGTCACAGCAGATAAATGCATAAGGGTTGACAGTCTCTATCCCTTTGATTTTTTCCACCGCTGCCCTCGTGGTGGGACCCGCATACTTATCATAAAAAGCCTGATCCTCCGCCCAGCTTAAAAGCGCCTGATTTGCTGCCTCTTCATCGATGATGCCGTTCCTGTCAAGAATCGCCCGGGCTGTATAATAAGTCAAACTAAAATCATCCGTCACGCTTCCCGCTTTCGCCCCTCTTGCAAAGGTGTCATCCGGCGGCGGAATGATGTCCCGCACAGTTCCGCCGAAACGCTCTTTAATCTGCTCCTTTGTCCGCAATTCTGTGGCTGCTCCCATAGCATCTCCAACGGCTGCGCCCAATAAACATCCGAATATCTTTTTTTTCAGTTCCATACTTCACCTCCTTTAGCTTCCGCATCTTTTTTCTTAAATCTTATTTTATATAAAAGCCTTCCCTATCGCAAATCGTACACGGATTATTCCAGCAAAATGCCATGATATTCTCCATTTTTCCTTATATTTTCTCTCTTTTTCTTACTATTTTATGCTCACTTAATTTTTGTAGGTGCCATATGCTATTATCATGAAACATGCCCCTCCTCAGGATCCTCTTATGTTGACCAAACCGTAAAAGCATGCCATAATAAACCCATACCAACTACAAAAAAGATAAGTATACTGGAGGATTCAAATGTTTTGTTCAAATTGCGGTAAAGAAATAAATGGTCACGCCAATTTCTGTAATTATTGCGGAACCCCGGTGCATGCCGGCACGTCTTCCGGCACACCGTCTCCGGAAATATCCGCACCTACAATTCCAAAGAAAGGTATTTCCCCTGTTTTCATCGGCATTGTTTCCGCAGTCATCCTATCTGCCGCAGTCGTAGCAGGCAGTGTATTCTATTTCACAACGAGGAACAATGACCGCACGCAAGAAACCGTTGCCTCGGAAAGTGCAGAAGAGGAAAGCAAGACCGAAAACGAAGCAGCACCTGTTCAAGAAACTGATGGCAAAGAAGACACCCCTTCTGACTCTGCGGCAGCTGAACTGCTCCAAGACTATCTGGAGACAAATCTGATTCCTCAATATGGCTCTGCTAATCTGGGCGCGCAGACCAAAATCTTTGATTATGACAACGTATATGCGGTAGAATCAGAAAACCAATTCTGGACAGCTTCCGCCGGCATCTCCGATGCCAAAATCTACGACCTTGATCAGGACGGAAGCGAAGAACTGCTCGTCTTTCTTCTGACCGAAGAAGATATCACATTCTACATTTACGAAGCGGAAAACAACGAAGTCCGCCAGGCAGCTGCCTATTCTCAAGAACGTTACTCAGACATGGACGGGTTCGATCTTTCCTGGTCTTTATTTCATGCAGACGGAACACCTTACCTGTTCTGCCATGAAAGTCATTACGGCATTATCTTTGATTTTTCCGATACAAACGCCAGATTGTACCGTTATGACGGCAGCCAGCTGCTTCCTGCTCTGACCATTGAACAAACGGCTGGCGGTTCTTCGGATTTCGCCTATACCGCTTATCAATATGACCCGGAGGGAAAACTGGTGAATGAGGAAGTCATTTATGACGAGACTTTAATGTACTTGGATGAGGAGGATAATCAGCTGGAACATTATTTCCAGCGTATCGCAGAGTTTTTTGACGCATATGGAATTGATTTAGACAGCGAAGCCGCCTTACAGGAAGACGCAGATATCTACCAGGGCATCGCAGAGATGGACGGATATGAAACCCTCCTGCATCTGGAAATGTGGGGCGACTACCGCTATGAGGAGACGTTTTCTTCTGTCACATACCACTTTAACGATTTTGACAGCCCCCTGTCCTTCTATAGACGTTTTCTCGCCGGGGAGGAAACCGTACAAATACGGGAAGACGCATGGTACACTGACCGCCAACAATCTGAATGGAGCCTGAACGACATCCTAAACGAACTTACCAACACATATCTGGAAGGAACTGACCGCCGCCCCTATGTGGAACATGCTTATCTAGATTGCGGCGGGGACGGTGTGGAAGAACTTGCCATCCGTTTTACAGGTCTTGATATTTATTCGCCCGAAGATATGAGCAATTTAATCATGATTATTACCTGCAGCAATGGCACACCTGAAGTCGTATATTCCTGTGAATCGTGGGCAAGAAGTTATACAGAGCCCCACTACCACGGATGCATCCCAAGCAGCGGTTCTGCCGGAGCAGGCGATCACATCTTCGGTCTGGAATATCTGGATGGCAGCAACAATCTGCATCCTGTATATTATGCCCAACAATTGGGCGGCTTATGGATTAGAGATTTAGAGGGAGAAATTTATGACACCGTCTTTAGCTCCGTCGACCCCGATGCCGATGTCACACATTACCAGATAAACGGCGCAGACTACTATGTCATGCATTCCTACGATACATCCATCGACTCTCTATGCCAGGAATATATATCCTTGTGCGAGCAAAAAGGCATGCGCTTTGTTTCAGAAGAGGAGATTGACGAGTTAATCACACAATACGCAAAGGAACTGGGCATCGAGGACGCCTGGTTAGATGAGGAAGAACTGTCCTGGGGATACTAAATAATGCTTTTTCCTGTCAATCAGCCAACTTATTGTGAACCGAAAACCGCAGCTTTCAGGGTTTCTCCCAAAAGCTGCGGTTTAAATTACTATAACTAAATCAGCCAGACCGGCACATACCAATTTCTCTCATCCACAGGAAGCAAATCGTTTGCCATGCAGATAACGCTTCCCGTTCCAATCTCCACTTTCAGTGCTTCTAATCCCCCAAATGCCTCCGCCGATGCTGCCGGCTCCAAAACATGGAAATTCTTAATTGCTGCTTTCCCCGGCGAAGCTGCCTTCTTGATCTCAATCGGCGACAGCACACCATTTTGATAAATAAGCAGATCAATCTCTTTCTGATCCTTATCCCGGTAATAGAAAATGGGAGGTTCTTTTCCCGCATTCAGATAGCTTTTATAAATCTCAGAAAAAACATAACTTTCAAAAAAAGCACCGGACATAGCGCCTCTTTCCAGTGCTTCTGCATTCCCCCATTTCAAAAGACAGGCTGCCAGACCAGTATCCAAAAAGTGAAGAAGAGGCATCTTTACAACACGTTTCAGCACATTGTTATGATATGGCGGAACAAGCGCGACAATATGAGAAGATATCAAAATCGACAGCCACTTTTTCGCCGTAGGCGCTGAAATGCCTGCCATATTCGCCAGTTCCTCATATACCACCGGTTTTGATGTATGTGCGGCAACAATAGTCATGAAATTGTAAAACTGCATTTCATCCGCAACCTGTGTCAGATCCCTTATATCCCGCTGTAAATAGGTATCTATATAAGAACGGTAATAAGTTTCCCCGTCAATATTCTCATCTGCGTAAAGCTCCGGCATGGAACCTCTAAATATCCGCTGATAAATCTGATTAAGCCCCAGAGGCTTCTTTACCGCCATTCGCTGCATCAACCCCTCGGTATCTGTAGTAAAGGGCGCACTTGGCGTCTGATAAACTTCTGCATCGGACAGCCCCAACAAATTTACAATTCCCACACGTCCGGCAAGACTTTCACTTACATTCTCCATAAGCCTGAAAATCTGCGAACCTGTAATCCAAAAATCCCCCTTCCGCTTAGACCGGTCCACACGCATTTTAATATAAGGCAGCAATTCCGTTGCATACTGAATCTCATCAATCAGCACTGGTGGCTCATATCTTTGCAAAAACAATGCCGGATCCGTTTTTGCCAGATACCTCACATCAGGATCATCCAAAGTCACATATTTCCGCTCTATCCCTTCTTCCTTCTGTTCATCAGAAAGTTTCTGCAGCAAAGTCGTTTTCCCCACCTGTCTGGGACCTGTAACCAAAAGAACCGGAAACATTTTTGAAATTCTTACAACCGCATCCTCTGCCGCTCTCTCAATATATGCCATAACGATAGCTCCTTCCTAAAACATTATATGCTTCTCTCAAGATCCGTCTAATCTAAATTATAATTTTATTATAACCAAACCTTTCTTCATCGTCAACCAATCTAATCAATACTAATCGACCTCACCCAAATCCCATTAACATCCGAGCTCTCATAATCCTTACAATATTCAATAGGAACATCATGCGAATCATAAGTCACTCTTCTCACATACAAAATAGGATCCCCCTCTTCCACCTTAAAGTAAGAGGAAAGCTCCTCATCCGCCCGAATCGCGCGGAACCGCTCGTCCACATAGCTGAGCACCAGTCCCGCCTTTCTCTGTAACACATCATATAAAGAATATTCATTCAGATTTTCCTGCTCAAAATCGATTCCAGCAACCCGCTCTCCCGGCAGAAAGGATTTCTGAAATGCCACGCAGACCTCATTTAAATATCGTAGCCTGCCAATCATCACCACCTTGCCCCCTTCTGCAATCTGCAGATAGGATGCAAGGGCTTTATCCGCCTTGATCTCTTTGATTTCGATCACCTTCGAGTGCGCCTTTGCCGTCTTGGAGACCACGTTAGAGCTAAATCCCGCCACCCTGCGGTAACTGTACGCCTTGGTAGCGATTTCCTGGACGAAGGTCCCCTTTCCCTTCTCTGTGCGCAAAATTCCTTTTGCCACCAGATCATCTATTGCCTTTCGCACGGTCAACCGGCTCACGTTATACTCCTTGGCATAATCGCTCTGCTTGGGAATCATATCCCCTGGCTCGTAAACCCCACCCAAAATATCTTCCACAATATCTTCTTTGATCTGCTTGTGCTTTGGTCCCATGTTTCTTTTTTCCATACCCTGACATCCTCACTGGATTTTCTGTCTGAAAATAGTTCCCTCTGCCCGGCGGTCTGCCGCATCACTGCCCGGCAATGGGCTGCGTCTGTACACACCTGCCCGCAATGGTTTCCGGCAATACTGCGGACAACACAATGTTGGCGTTTTCCATCACGATAATTGCCCTTGTACGCCTTCCCTGGGTGGCATCAATCACCGTTCCCTGATCCTTGCCGTTTTGGATCATGCGCTTCGCCGGCGCTGAATCCGGGCTGATGACTGCGATAATCTTATAACGATTCACAAAATTTCCAAATCCTATGTTGATCAATTGTTCCATTTGCGCTGCCTTTCCTTACCATTCATTTTTCCTTATCATAATATAAAGAAATGGTTTCGTCAAACAAGCGCTTTACAATTCTTCCTGTGCGCCTTTATCTTCTTTATCGCCCAAGTGTAATGACTTGCCGTGTTGGAGACAAAATAGGCGCCCAGCGCGTTATTTCCTGCCCACGGGAAGATTCCTTTTGAAAAGAGCTCTTCATTTGTTAAGTTTTCCGTCAAATCCATCACTTTCCCGTGAGACTCTTCCAGCATCGCCTTTGCCTCTTCCAATGTAGTATCCTGATGCTTTTGCCAAAACCACTCATTCATCTTCCCGTAATTTTTCCAATTATAAGGTTTGGGTAAAAAGGGCTTGCTGATTCCCGCCTGGTTGGATGTGACAAAGTCCAGCAAAAGCCCATGCCACTCATAAAGATGAATCAGCACATCCCGAAGATTTTTGTCCCTTTTCCAATGCGCCTCCTTCTTGCTGTCATCAAACTGGAAGGGAGTAGATAATTCTTTTTCCGTAAGCGATGCAATCAGCGCCTTCAATTCTTCATAATTTGCTTCCGCCGCATTTAACAGATCTGTTTTTGATGTTGGTCTTGCCATAATTCTTTTCCTTTCTGTAAACAAATATTTAACACTCACTTTATATCAGTTTACCAGCCTCACCCTGACACCTTATGTCAGGGTTTCTTTTATGGCATCCGATTTTTTTCAAAAATCAATCTTGCCTGTTCCGCCAAAGTCTCCTTCAGACAGGCAGGCTCCAATATTTCCACCTGGGGACCAAATGAGAGCAGAAATCCGGTCAGCCATGCATCTTCCGGCATTTTTGCCGAAACAATTAAGTCTCCATTTTGCTGCCGCTTCACCTGCGCCTCCTCAAATTCATCATAGACACGGTATGCCATTTCTTTCGGAAAGCGGAGGATAATCTCACGACATCCTTCTTCTCCCTCCTCTTCACGCTCCGGGAAGACACGGTCCGAAAAAACTTGTTCCAGAACTTCTAAAGACAAAATGCGGTTCAGTTTAAATATACGGTAATCCTGCCTGTGGGTACAGAACGCTTTCAAATACCATGCCTTTGCTTTAAAACAAAGCTTAAGGGGCTGTATGACTCTTTCACTGATTGTTTCATAGCTGTCCGCGTATCGTATCCTCACATTTTTATGATAAATGACGGCTGATTTCAGCAATTCAAATTTCTCATTGTCCTGTTTTATGTCTCCCCATCTGGAGAAATCCACCTCGAGCCAGTTCTCCGAATGGGAAGAGAACACTGCCGAAAGCTTCTGCAGGATATCGCTGCTGCCGGTATTTTTTGCCACATTTACGCTTTGCAGCGCGGCAAGGATCTCATCCTTTTCTTCCTTGGACAATACCGCTTTATCCAGAACAAAATCCGGCATCAGATTGATTCCGCCGTTTCGCCCCGTCTCCGTATAAACAGGGATACCGGCGCCGCTTAGCGCATCAATATCCCTGTAAATCGTCCGCACCGATACCTCGAATTTTTGTGCTAGTTCCGGCGCCGTCGCCTGTCCTTTCGCAAGCAGGTGGTACATGATCTTAAATAATCTGCTCTCCTGCATGAATCCTTTCTCCTTCTATGCGGCAGTTACTTTCTCTTTCAAAAGCTCTGTTACGGTCAATCAGAAAACCTCCACTTCTTCGTTGCAATCTATTTTTCTTATGCTTATAATTAATTATATCGGTGAACAGATGGAATAGCAATAAAAATCACCATTTGTCACGGTCGCATTACTTATCTAAAGGAGACTGGAAAATGCACAAAATATTCGGGAAAAAAGAAGATGTTCCATACACTCATAGAAAAGGCGCCTATCTCATTCCAATCAAGGACGGTTCTATTGGCGTTGTCCAGACAGACAAGGGCTATTTCCTTTTAGGCGGCGGTCTGGATGAAGGCGAATCCGACGCGGCATGCATCGCGCGTGAATGCATGGAAGAAACCGGCTATAGCGTATGCATTAAACATAAGATTGGCTCCGCCGAAACGTATTATAGGGCTCCCCAGATTGGATATTTTCACCCGATTCAATCCTATTATGCAGGAGAATTATTGGAAAAAATACAGGAGCCCATTGAGAATGACCATAAACTGGTATGGGTTAAGTTTGAAGATTTAAAAGGGAATATGTATATGGAAATGCAAAATTGGGCTGTGGAAGAAGGATGGAATGCCGCCGATACTACATCCTAAATTCTGCTATTTCTGCTTCCACTGCTCCAATATCTGCATAAACGCCCGCGCTTCTTCCACCTGAACGATGTTGACAGGGTATGTTTTATCCAGTTTCGTATTCTTCTCTTCTAATCTGAAATCCAATATAACTTTGCCATTGTTGTCCATACATTTAATACAATAGTATGGTCCGCCCGGCTTTCCTGTATCAATTTTATCTACCCAGTCCTTTTCTATCACGACTGCCTTCGCGTGTCCGATTTCTTTATCTCCGAAGGTCAGGGGAACCACATACATTTTTTCTGCCGTGAGCGCAATAGCATAATACCAGCATCTGGAGCTTCTTGCGTGGTCCTCCCTCTGGTAAGCATATACAGAAACATATTCTCCAAATTCTTTGTTCTCCTGCATGATCTTTTGAAGAATCTCCTCGATTTTCCGCTTTTCAGGACTGTCTATCCCTTTTTTCTCGTCGAAAAGTGATTTAATCCAAATAACTAATACACCAACTGCAAATACACCAAAAAACATTAGCACCGGATGTTCCATTTTTTCCTCCATTCCGAAACGTTTTACATAAAGAAGGCGGGCAAACCATCCAATTTCGCTCCGCCATCATAGAATTTGTGACGCTTCCGCATAAATTCTTGTCACTGATTTAAATAGCACTTTATAAATGTATCTTTTGCATCCTTCATATAGGTAACGTCTATCATATTCGAGTTCAGCATAAAGTCCATAAAAGACTGCCTTTGGGCAGCAACCGAATTGCAAATCCTTGTCCTTGTTCCCAAAAAATACATTTTCTGCCTGCTCCACTGAATCTCCTCAGGATTATTAAATGTAATCTGCTTCTTTCCAAGCACGATCTTGTCATCATAATAAATCAGTACATCCTTTAAGTGAACCAGCGGAAATAATGCAAACACAAGCAATGCTATTAATATAACGATAATTGCAATTTCTGCCGTTTTGTTTGCGCTCTGATTAAAAACAGGCACCATTCCCACTATGATGAACAATATGCTCCTCAGCGCTATGTTCATCAATAACTTCTTCTTATCCACTTTCATTTCTGCCTTCATCTTTTCCATATCTCCCTCCCTATGCAGCTGTCAGCTTTTTTCTTAATTTATCGTGTAATCAAAATTACGAATACCATTATTCATTATATATTAAGTCAATATTTTACACGGGAGTTTGACAGTTGAATAATCAAAAAAGTATCTGCAGGTCGCTTAAAACCTGCTTTTTTTATGTCAAATTTTCTGTTTTTGTACTTGTTATTTTATGTTATTGTGTGATATAATAAGACCAGGAGGGATGGTATATGAATCTTCACATTACAAAATCTAAAAATGCAGAGTCGTTTTATATCTGTAAATCTTATGTAAAAGCAAATGGCTGCACTACTTCTACAATCGTCCGTAAGCTGGGAACTTTGGAACAGCTTCTTCCTGAACATGGCCCTACAAGGGATGATGTCCTTGCATGGGCAAAAAATGAAGTGAAAGCAGAAACTGAAAAATATAAAAAGGAAAAAGAAGCCCAGACAGTATTGATCCCATTCCACGCTGACAGGCAGCTGGATCATGGCAGGCAAATCTTTTTCCGCGGCGGCTATCTTTTCCTCCAATCCGTTTATTACCAGCTGCAGATGAATAAGATCTGCCGGAAATTAAAGCAAAAATATAAATTCAAGTATGATATCAATGCAATCCTCTCTGACCTGGTTTACACAAGAATCCTGGATCCCTGCAGCAAATGTTCTTCTTACAGGGCTGCTTCTGAATTCTTAGAAAAACCATCCTATGAACTTCATGATGTCTACCGGGCATTGGATGTACTTGGGGCTGAATGTGATCTCATCCAGGCGGAAGCATACAAAAATTCCCACTTCCTTGGAAAAAGAAATGATAAGGTGCTTTATTATGACTGCTCGAATTATTACTTTGAAATCGAACAGGAGAATGGAAATAAAAAATATGGCAAAAGCAAAGAACACAGACCAAATCCGATCATCCAAATGGGAATGTTTATGGATGGTGATGGGATTCCCCTTGCTTTTTCGCTCTTCCCGGGAAATGCAAATGAGCAGACTTCCCTCAAGCCGCTGGAGAAAAAAGTCCTTGGGGATTTCGGATGCCAGAAATTCATTTACTGCTCTGATGCCGGGCTGGGTTCCGAATCTATCCGGGAATACAACCACATGGGAGAACGGGCGTATATCGTAACCCAGTCTATCAAAAAGCTGAAGAAGGAAGAAAAAGAATGGGCTTTAAGCCCACAAGGCTTTAAACGGGTATCGGATAACACCCCGGTCGATATCACAAAGCTGCCGGAAGATGACAAAGGGCTTTATTATAAAGACGAACCCTATACTACGAAAAAACTGCACCAGCGCCTGGTCATCACCTATTCCCCTAAATATGCCCTTTATCAAAAATCCATCCGCGGCAGACAGATAGAACGGGCGCAGAAGATGCTTGATCTGGGCAATACCAAAAGGAACCGCAAGAACCCAAACGACCCGGCACGTTTCATTGGAACAATGGCTGTTACTAAAGAAGGCGAAGCCGCTGATGTCAGGCACTATCTGGATGAAAATAAGATTTCTGAGGAAACTCAGTATGACGGGCTTTACGCAGTATGCACAGACCTTTTAGATGATGAAGCCAGTGATATTTTAAAAGTGAGCGAGGGCAGATGGCAGATAGAGGAATGCTTCCGGATTATGAAAACAGATTTTTCAGCAAGGCCTGTTTATTTACAGGATGAAAACCGGATCAAGGCACATTTCCTAATCTGTTTTCTTGCATTAACCATTTACCGCTTTCTTGAAAAAAAACTGGATTCTAAATATACCTGCGAAGAATTGCTTGAAACTCTTAAGGCAATGAATTTCGCTGAAATACAGGAACAGGGATTTATCCCCCTGTACAAGCGGGAAGCTATCACAGATGCCCTCCATGAGGTCTGTGGCTTCCGGACGGATTATCAATTCATAACCAAAAATAAAATGAGAAATATTCAGAAAAAAAGCAAAGGAAAAGAATAAATTACTATGGTCCGTGACAAAGGCAAAAATCGCTGCATCCCAGCAAATATAAGGGATACAGCGATTTTTTCTTTTCCTAACTGTCAAAGACAGGATTTTATCACAAACCTTTCTCTCTGGCAACCTTAAAATTAATCGGGAAAGTTGATATGACCTTGCATCCAAATTGTGCCTTTAAATCTTCTACCAGCACAGGGTTCACCAAAAATATCTTCTTTATTGATACACAAATCAAAAAATAAATCATTACAGCTTATTGTCATTAAATAAATCTCTTCCTCTGTAAGATGATTCTTAATCAGAGTGGAATCTACAATTTCACCTAAAATTGAATAATGATCACATTCAACTCCATAAGGCATAAAGTAAGTATCTACCAAACTGAATAAATCTTCCTTTTGTATTTTTTTAGAAATTGTTGTATAAGTATCCATATCATCAAGGGTAAGACTCTCAATTGCCTCCTCATCCCCTTTTCTGGCAGCGTTAATAAGCTGTGTCCTATTCATAGAAACCCGTTTGTTTTTGATAAGATCTTTTTCGCTTTTATTGATTGGCATCATAATTGTACCGCTTATTGATAAAGCAGACAGTGTAAGCGTGGTTCCTCTAATCGGCAACAATCCTAAATTTTTTGCTTTGACATAGGGTATCATATTCTGCAGATAAAAAATGAGAGATACTCCAATTCTCACGTCATCACAAACACCTGCATAAGATTCCTGAGCAGCATGCCTTTCAACAGATACATCTTCCTCTGAACTGATACCAGTTCCTTTCAAATAAGGAAAATAATAATCATAAGTAAATTTATCATCATTGTCAAATTCGCCGCATACAGCAATTCCAATAGATGCCTGCATCCCATTTCTTGTACTTACAGCAAAATCCTTGCAAAATTCTGCTAAAAGTGTTTGTTCTCCATTTGAAGTGTAGCAGCGTTCCGTTCCCTCCACCACTACATCTGTCACAAGCTTTTGCAAGTCTTTCCTATCAGTTAGTTTACTAAAGCCAATGGCTCTCATATATCTATGCAAGGATTTCACCTCCTGTCAAAACTATCATAAAAATAATCATTTTATTTTCAAATTACCTTATTTCTTTTTTTCCACCCATATATGGCTGAAGTACTTCTGGAATCTTAATAGATCCATCTTCCTGAAGATTGTTTTCTAAAAATGCAATCAACATTCTAGGAGGTGCAACTACCGTATTATTTAATGTATGTGCAAAATACTTTCCGCTTTCACCATTAATGCGGATTTTTAATCTTCTTGCCTGAGCATCCCCTAAATTAGAACAGCTTCCCACCTCAAAATATTTCTTTTGTCTGGGAGACCAAGCTTCCACATCATAGGATTTCACTTTCAAATCGGCAAGATCGCCTGAGCAGCACTCTATAGTCCTTACTGGAATATCTAAAGACCGGAATAAATCTACTGTATTCTGCCACAATTTTTCAAACCAAATAGGAGATTCTTCCGGCTTGCAAACTACAATCATTTCCTGCTTTTCAAATTGATGAATCCTATATACGCCTCTTTCTTCCAACCCATGGGCTCCTTTTTCTTTCCTGAAACAAGGAGAATAACTGGTCAGTGTTTTGGGTAATTCAGGTTCCTGAATAATTGTATCTATAAATTTTCCAATCATAGAATGTTCTGATGTACCAATCAGATATAAATCTTCTCCTTCAATCTTATACATCATAGCATCCATTTCCGCAAAACTCATAACGCCTGTCACTACATTACTTCTAATCATAAAAGGCGGTACACAATAGGTAAATCCTCTGTCAATCATAAAATCTCTTGCATAAGAAATTACTGCAGAATGCAGCCTTGCAATATCACCCATCAAATAATAAAATCCATTGCCTGCTACTTTTCTCGCACTGTCTAAATCAATTCCATTTAATTTTTCCATAATATCAGTATGGTAAGGAACTTCAAAGTCAGGAATAACAGGTTCTCCATATTTTTGAATCTCTACATTTTCACTGTCATCTTTTCCTATAGGAACACTGGAATCTATGATGTTAGGAATAACCATCATAATCTTAGTAATTTTTTCATTCAGTTGTGCTTCTTTTTCTTCCAATTCAGCAAGACGTTTCGCTTCCGCAGCAACTTCTGCTTTTTTTATTTCGGCTTCCTCTTTTTTACCTTGCGCCATAAGCGCGCCAATTTCCTTAGAAATCTTATTTCTGTTTGATCTTAAATCATCTGCCTCCTGCTTTGTTCTTCGGCTTTCAACATCAAGTTCAATCACTTCATCTACAAGTGCAAGTTTACTATCTTGAAATTTTTTCTTGATATTTTCCTTTACTATCTCAGGATTCTCCCTCAAAAATTTTATGTCTATCATAATTATCTCCTCCTTTTTATTCAAGTACTTTTTCGATAAAAATGTTATTCACCTTAATTAAATCTACATATATCTCTTCATTGACTAGCTTTCCACTTTTATCCTTTATAATTTGAATGACAGGTCTGTCAGGAAATTCCTTGTTCTGACGAACTACCTTTCCCACTCTGTTATCACTTAGCAAAACCTGACTCCCTGCAGGATATACAGCTGTAAATTCTAAAAATGTGTCTACAATATCAGAATTAAATTTGATTCCTCTGTAAGACTTCAGATATTCGACAGCTTCATATACTTTGATTCTTTTACATCCGATTCCACATATCATCTCATCAAATGTATCACATATATTTACTATCTGCGTTTCAAAAGGAATTTCTTTTGCCTTTAATGGATAACCTGTTCCGTCCAGTCTTTCATGATGATACAAAATAATATTTTTCACTGCATTTGAAATCCAGTTTTCATCTTTTAATGCAGAGTAACCATATACAGGATGTTTCATATATTCTGCAAGTTCAATCTTTGATAAAGTTGATATATCCTGATCAGCATATTCGATGGTTAAGTACCTTAATCCCAGGTCATGCAAAAGACAGGCTACTCCAATATCATGAACCTTTTCCTTTGAAAGCTTTAACTTAAGCGCTGTTAGTGTAGCAAGAGAACAGATACTAATTGAATGCTCATAGATATCACAACTTCTCTCTTTTATATCATAAATCTTTTCTACGACTTCTTCTTCCTCAAGAATATTTGTTATAATATGATCTGCCGTCTGGCTTAACTCCATCAATTCATCATTTTTACTATAAGTATGTTTTTCAAGGATACTCTTTACCCTATCCTTAAAAAAGCCTTCTGTCTCAGATTTTAAAATAACAACTTCTTGTGTAAGAATCTTTTCTTCTTCTTTAATATAAACTTCTGTAATTCCTAACCTATTTATTTTATCTATATACTCTGGACGTAATTCAGTTCCCTCTGATAATAATACTCTGACATCTGAAGTCATTACATCTTTAGACAGTATTTCTCCGCCTTTTAAATTTTCTACTCTGCATAATTTCATGTTGTCACCTCTTGCCTTGTTACTGTGTTATTCCCATTGCCATATTCAGCGCTTTTAATTCTTCTTCTCCTAAAGAAATTTTACATTCTCCTTTTTCTATTGATTTAGTGTAAGAATAACATCCTTCTGTACTATGAACAGAATTTAATATAAATCCATTATTATTTTCGTCTAAAAGTGCAAGACAAAAGCTTAATTTTCCACCCATCTGATTAAATGCATCGTATTTTATTATACCTATTTTCTGGAAGGTTGATTCAAACTTATGATAAAGTATCTTAATATCTTTTTTGTTCTTTTCAACCGCATTTTTTATAAATTTATTGTCATCAAATAGCCCAATAATTTCACTTTCAAGGCTTTTAGCATTTTTGCCCTGCATAAATTTATTATATTTCTTTTTCAATTTTGATATAGAACACATGTTTACTATAGTCAAAATGAGTAAAATTAATATTACGGCTGCCAGAACCAATGCCACAATTCCAAAGTCAATATTTCCAAGACCAATACTGGTAAAAAAGGAATTATTCATTTTTCTTCTCGTACCTTTCTGCATCTTTTCTTTTTGTATGACCTGCTTCAATTATTTTGAAAGCAAATCCATAAGTTTCTCTAAATCATCATGATTATAAAATTCAATTTCTATTTTTCCGCTACCATTTCCTTTAGAGGTAATTGTAACTTTTGTGCTGAGCTTTTGTTTTAAATTTTCTTCTATATCCTGATATACAGCTTCAAGACTTGTATCTGTAGCAATTGTCTTTTTAATCTTAACGGGTTTATTCAAATTTTTAACTAATTTCTCTACATCACGGACACTGAGCTTTTCATCAAAAATTTGTTGTGCAATTGCATACTGCTGATCCTCATCTTCAATTGTAATAAGTGCCCTGGCATGTCCCGTTGAAATCATATCATCGATAATCATTTGCTGCACATTATCACATAATTTCAGAAGACGCATGGAGTTTGTAACTGCCGTACGACTTTTAGCAACTCTTTCTGCAACTTCATCTTGTTTCAAATTAAACTCTGTCAATAAACGTTTATATGCTTGTGCTTCTTCTATAGGATTCAAATTTTCTCTTTGAATATTTTCTATTAAAGAAATTTCTACTATTTCCTGTTCTGACAAGTTCTTGATGATAACAGGAACTTCTTTTAGTCCAGCTTTTTTAGCAGCACGCCATCTTCTCTCTCCTGCAATAATTTCATAATGAGTATTTCTATCCTGAACAAGAATCGGCTGTAATAAACCAAACTGTTTAATAGATTCAGCCAATTCTTCAAGGGCATCTTCATCAAAATTTTTTCTAGGCTGTTCTCTATTAGGTTCTACTTTGGTAATATTAACCATTGTTTCACCATTACTTTTTTCATCTATTTTTTTTTGGACTGAATTACTTTCAGAATGAGTCTTCTTCTCATTGATTCCACTCGGTATTAATGCATCTAACCCTTTGCCCAATCCCCTTGCCGCCATAATTTATCCATCCTTTCTGCCAATAATTTCATCAGCCAACAACATATAAGCTTCCGCACCTGCTGATTTTCCATCATACATATTGATAGGCATTCCATAGCTGGGTGCCTCTGCAAGTCTTATATTTCTGGGAATCAATGTCTGGAATACTCTTTGGCTTAAATGGCTTTTTACATTTTCAACCACCTGCATAGACAAGTTTGTTCTAGAATCATACATGGTAAATACTACACCCTCCATATCCAAATCTGGATTTAGCCGTTCCTTTACAAGATTAATTGTATGGATTAATTGGCTTAATCCTTCTAATGCATAATACTCACATTGTATGGGAACTAATACAGAATCTGCTGTAGTCATGGAATTAATGGTCAAAAGATTCAATGAAGGAGGACAATCTATCATTATATAATCATAGCTGTCTTTTATCCATTCAACTTCTCTTTTTAATATGTACTCTTTGCGATCAACTCCAATTAATTCTATTTCTGCTGCTGCAAGGTTGACATTTGAAGGAATAATTGATACTCCCGGAATCACATCTTTTATAATACATTCTTTAATAGAACACTCACTTAACATTAATTCATAGATTGTATTTTCTAAATCATTCTTTTCTACTCCAAATCCACTTGTAGTATTTCCTTGGGGATCTGTATCTATGACTAATACTTTCTTTTCTTTTGCTGCCAAAGCGGCGGATAAGTTAATAGAAGTTGTAGTTTTTCCTACTCCTCCTTTTTGATTTGCAATTGCAATTATTTTTCCCATTACTTTTATTCCTTTCATATCTATAGGTATGGTATCTACTTTCTTCTCGCAAAGGTTCTAGATGATTATATCACTTCTTATGTTTATATGCCATATTCAATTCTAATAAAATTATTAATTTGATTAGAGCTTTTATTTTTATCTATACTTTGTAGACTATAGGCAACTATAAAATAATTAATATACTTGTATATTATATATTTGAATAACACAATATATTGTATGTTAAATGAGGGTAAAAAGGATGTTTCACAAGGAGATTTTGGAATATAATGGGATGTTTCACGAAGATATTACTATATTTTGGGGTCAATTGTTTCACGTGAAACATTATATTGTGTTGAGGTTACTTAAATTTATAAAATGTTTCACGTGAAACAATTTCTCCATAATAAATCTAATAAAGTCTTACCACGTTATTTCTTATTGCAAATACTGCTGCCTGTGTTCTATCTGATACATCTATTTTTTTAAAAATATTTGATATGTGATTTTTTACAGTTCTCTCACTGATATTAAGATTCGTTGCAATTTTTTTATTAAACATTCCACCAGCAATTTGTTTGAGAATTTCCAATTCACGTCTTGTTAATGATTCTAATTTATCCTTATCAGTATCTCTATTAATCAATCTTGAATTCAATGTTGGTAATAGGCTAGGTTGAATATAAGAATCTCCATTTAATATTACATCAATTGCTTGCTTCAATTCTGAAGATCCTGAATCTTTTAAAATATATCCATCTGCACCTATATCTACTGCATGAATCAAATATTCTACTTCACTATGAACAGTAAGTATTAAAATTTTTATTGGATTTTTTTTACGCTTCAATTCTTCAAGTACATCTAATCCATTCATACCAGGCATATTGATATCCAATAATAATAAATCAGGTTGAACATATTTCAATTTTTCAAGACAATCCACTCCGTCATTTGCCTCTGCTATTACCTCAACTATACCATCAAATTCTAATAAATGCTTTATTCCTTCACGCATTAATGCATGATCATCAGCTAACATTACTTTTATACTCACTTTATACACCTCCTAGTTCTTTTAAAGGAACTTGGATTTCAACTTTTGTTCCTTTTTCAGGTTCAGTAATAATTGAAACATTACCATTCAATAGTTCAACTCTTTCTCTCATCAATGAAATACCAAAATGTTTATCATCATTTTCATTAGAATGGTCAAAATCAAATCCATTTCCATTATCACAAACAATAATATAACATTTATTATTTTTAGTTTCTATATTTAATTCTACTTTACTTCCATTTGAATGTTTTAAAGCATTAAAAATTGCTTCTTTAATAATCCTATATATTGTAACAAGAAATAAATTATCTTTTTGATTATCACTTCGACAAAAAACAGATTCTTCTAATTCACATACATGATATTCTATTTCAATATTTCTAAACTCATTTCTTACGTTAGAAATAAGATTATCAATACATCTTTTAAATCCTAAATCATCAAATGACATAGGCCTTAAGTTAAAAATTGTATCACGTATCTCACCAATAATAGATTTTAAAAAAATAATACAACTTTCTAATTCCAATTTTGATTTAATTGGATCCTGATCAATATACATTGAACTTAATTCTATCAAATGAATTAAATGTGTTAAATTCTGTATAGAAGAATCATGTAACTCATTTGCTATTCTTTGACGTTCTTTTTCTTGAATATTAAGAATATCATATAAATCTAACTGATTGTTTTTTAATTCAAAAGAATAATTTATTTGATTTGTTTTAAAATCGTTTATTATTTGTTGTAATTGTATTATCTGTATATCAAACTGATTCAACTTTAATAAAATAAGCTGATTATCTTTTTCTAAAATCTGCTTTTCATTTTCATACAACTCTATTTTGTCTTTAAAGACATTCTCTTCTTTTCTGGGAGAAAAAATATAATGGTCTGGGTCGCTGCTATTTTTAACAGTATCTAAATAAGAATTTATTTCATCAATGCTTTGCAAATTTCTTTGTAATTTTTCATTTTCATCATTTCTATTTTGTAAGCACATATCATAAATTTGCTGTAAAATATTAAATTTATCTGTACACATAACTTTCCTTTCGTTACGACAAACCATTCCAATATTAAATAATAAAATCCCCCAGC
>BLLW01000037.1 GCA_011959285.1 Lachnospiraceae bacterium
TTAAATTGAAAAATTTGAGGTGCCCGGGCAGGCTATAAAAGAATTTACCTTTCAAAGCTGCACCATATAATTACCGTTTGCGAAATCCCAATATATGGGTGTATAATCGAAAGTATCAAAATTGTAACTTCAAGGAGCAAAGCGGAACTATGAAAGGCAAAAAACTGGCTATCATTACTGCCCGTGGAGGCAGCAAGCGAATCCCCCGGAAGAACATCAAGGATTTCTGCGGCAGACCCATCCTGTCCTATTCCATAGATGCTGCCAAAGAAGCGGCTGTCTTTGACGAAATCATGGTTTCCACGGACGATGAAGAAATTGCCGAAATCGCGAAAACCTTCGGTGCCAAAGTCCCCTTTTTCCGCTCTAAAGAAACGGCAGGGGACTATGCTTCCACCGACGATGTGATCATGGAAGTGCTCAAATCCTACGCGGAAATCGGGCAGGATTTCGATGCTTTCTGCTGTATTTACCCCACAGCTCCCTTTTTAACCGGTGCGCGGCTTAAGGGCGCCATGACGCTTTTGGACGCTGCCGACTCCGTTATGCCCGTAGTACCTTTTTCTTATCCGCCCCAGAGAGGTCTTATCATCAACGGACACGGTCTTTTGGAAAGACAGTTTCCCGAATATGCCGAGGCACGCAGCCAGGATCTACCAAAAATCTATCACGACTGCGGACAGTTTTACGCCTGCCGGACGAAGGCATTTTTAGAGGCGGGCACCACAGACGTAGAAAACCTTCTCCCCCTTGTCCTCTCCGAACTGGAAGTACAGGATATTGATACCCCGGAAGATTGGGCATTGGCGGAGATAAAATACAACCTGCTGAAAATGGAGCACTCGCAGGAATGAACATGGAGGAACTTATGAAACAGCTTCAAACACCCTTTTACAAAATAAAAGAAAAAGACCTATCTTACGATGTCACTCTTTTGAAGGAATCCCTTTCCCAAAACTGGGGAAATTACATTGTAGGATATTCCGTAAAAACAAATTCCCTTCCCTGGCTGCTCACCTATATGAAAAACCAGGGATTTTATGCGGAAGTGGTGTCGAAAACGGAATACGATCTGGCAAGCCGGCTTGGCTTTTCAGGGAAGCAGATCATCTATAACGGACCCATCAAGGATAAGAAGGTTTTTGAGACCGTCCTGCTTGCAGGAGGATATATCAATTTAGATTCCAACTATGAGCTGGATTGGATGGACGAGCTGAGCACCCTTTATCCCAACCGGCATTTTAGAATTGGTCTGCGCGTCAACTGCGACCTCGCTTCCCTCTGCCCGGAGGAGACGCTTGCGGAAGAAGAGGGGGGACGATTCGGCTACTGTTATGAAAATGGGATGCTGAAATCCGCCATCAACAGGCTGTGCGCCCTGCCCAATGTGTGGGTATCGGGTCTTCACCTGCATTCCTCCACCAAATCTCGCACCGTGCATGTATTTGGCGCTCTTGCAAAAATGGCTGTGAAGATTGCGAAAGAATATGATCTTGCTCTAGATTACGTGGATATGGGCGGCGGCTATTTCGGCGGAAGGGACGACAAACCGGATTACCGGGATTACTTCGCGGAAATCTGCAAAGAACTCTCTCTGCACTTTAATCCGCAAAAGACCGTTTTAATTGCCGAACCCGGCGTTTCCCTGATTTCAAGGGCTACCACCTTTGAGACCTCGGTAATCGACATAAAGGATATCCGAGGGCGGAAGTTCGTGGTGACAGACGGCAGCCGCACCAACTTAAATCCGCTGGTGACCAGACATGTATATCCTCACCACATAGAATACGCTTCCGACACATCCTCACGCAAGACAGAACCCGTGCAGTGGATCTGCGGCGCCACCTGCATGGAATATGATCGATTATTTGAGCTGAAGGGCGAAACCGCACTTACGCCTGGCGATAAAGTTATTTACGATACCGCAGGCGGATATACCATGTGCCTGAGTCCTCTGTTCATCAATTATTTCCCCGCTGTTTATGTGGAGCATGAGGATGGCTCTGTTTTTACCGCAAGAGATGCCTGGACAAACAACGAATACCTTCAAAAGAGTCATCTGGAGTAACAGGAGGCACAGTATGAACAAAGAAATCAAAATCGGCTCCCATGTAATCAGCGAACACTCTCCTGTTTTCATCGTTGCCGAATTATCCGCCAATCATAATCAGGACTACGGACGCGCCGTGGAGATTCTTCACGCGGCAAAGGAAGCCGGCGCAGACGCTGTAAAGCTGCAGACTTACACTGCGGACACAATCACCATCGACTGTGACGATCCTTGCTTTCAGATCAATGAAGGAACCATCTGGGACGGGACCACCCTCTACAAACTCTACCAACAGGCATACACGCCATGGGAATGGCAGCCGAAGCTGATGGAAGAAGCTGCCCGGCTGGGGCTTGTATGCTTTTCCTCCCCCTTTGACTTTACCTCCGTGGACTTTTTAGAGCAGATGCAGGTGCCTGCCTACAAGATTGCTTCCTATGAAATCAACGATATTCCTCTGATCAGGAAAATTGCCAGACTGCACAAGCCTGTCATCTTTGCCACAGGCATTGCCTACCCCGAGGATATCGAACGGGCGCTCTCCGTCTGCAGGGAAGAGGGAAACAGGGACGTAATCCTCCTAAAATGCGTGTCCTCCTACCCCACTCCCTACGAGGATGTCAACTTAAATGTGATTCCTACCTTAGCCCAAACCTACGACTGTCTGGTGGGAATCTCCGATCATACCATGGGCAGCATCGTTTCTGCCGGATCCATCGCTCTGGGCGTTAAGATGGTGGAGAAACACTTTACCCTGCGCCGGGCAGACGGCGGACCGGACGGCGCTTTTTCCATGGAACCGGAAGAATTTTCCCGGATGGTGAAAGATATCCGTATTATGGAAAAGGCTCTGGGAAGCAGCGAATACAAGCTTACCCCCACACAGGAGTTGGAGCACGGCGGTTCCCGTTCCTTGTTTGTGGTAAAAGATATCGCCAAAGGAGAAGTATTGACTTCCGAAAACATACGCTCCATCCGCCCGGGCAACGGTCTCCACACCATGTACTACGAGGAGGTGCTGGGCAAAAAGGCAAACATATTTTTACGGAAAGGAACGCCGCTTCAATGGGAACTCATCGACTGATCTACATCCGAACAGACGGCAATGCCAAAATAGCGTCCGGACATCTGGTGCGCTGTTTTTCTGTCGCCCTTGCCTGCCGGAAGCTGGGTATGGAGGTGCATTTCCTTGTCTCCGACTCAGAAAGCCGTCTCCTTCTTGCGCAGCTTATGGGTTCAGATACAGATTTTTCGATTACCCAGCTGGAAACTGCTTCTTATGATTCCCTTGAGCAAGAGCTCCCGGAAGTGCTTTCCATCCTTTCTTCCCATAACTTTGATTCTTCCCTTCCGTCCGGCAGAACGTCCTCCGGCGCCAGAAAACCCGTTTTTCTTCTTGATTCCTATTATGTCACCGAACACTATTTATTGTCCTTGTGGTCTTACGCACAAACCGCCTATCTGGACGATCTGCGCCTTTTTGATTACCCTGCTGACCTTGTAATCAACTATGATGTGATTCCCGAAGATCAAATGGCTTCTTATAAAACTTCCTACGCAAACGCAGGACAGCTTCTTTTAGGTGCTTCCTACGCCCCTCTTCGGAGCCAGTTTCAGAACCGGCAGACCCATCTGCGGGAAAAAGCATCCGATATCCTGGTGACCACCGGAGGCAGCGATCCCCTGCACTTTTGCCTTCGCCTGGTTTCCCAAATTGCCGATCTCTTGCAAACTTCCAATTCCTCCTGCGCACAAAACCACATGCTCTGCGCCGGTAAAAACTTTCATATTGTAATTGGAAAGATGAATGAAGATAAAGAAAATCTATACAGACTTGCGAAGGAACTGCCTTTTTTAACCCTGCACGAAAACGTGCAGGATATGGCTGACCTTATGAGCAAATGCGATCTGGCAGTCTCCGCCGCCGGAACCACCTTATACGAGCTCTGCGCCCTCGGCATTCCCACAATCAGCTTTATCATTTCCGACAACCAGTTGGATTGCGCCGGCGCATTTGATAGGGCAAACGCAATCCCCTGTGCCGGAGATCTGCGCGTATCCGCCGATGAAGTATTTCAAAAGATTTTTCAATTCATAGAAGATACCGCCGCTTTGTCCGGCGATTCCTGTGCTAAGAGAAAAGCCATGCACCACAGGATGACCGGGCTTGTTGACGGAAACGGCGCCGCACGCATCGCCCATGCCCTGTTTTGTCTGTGTTCATCAGAAAAACAGACGCTTTAATTTTTCTGCCTGCCCATGCAAAAATACGTCGCCTGTGCCTTCCAGCACAAAATAGCCGCGCCCCATCACCGAATGACCGTCTGATACGGGGACTAATTCTTCCCCTTCCTTTATATGGCAATTCCACGCAGCCAGACGGACGTCCAGCGCAGCCTCCGCCTGCTTTACGTCCGGAACATTCTTTACCTTTCCCTGCATATCAAAATAATGGATCAACATGGATTTCGTCCGCTTCGGCACAAAGCTATAGGCACGACCCAGCCGATATCTGATATATTCCTCCGCCATATCCACCCCTGTGCACAGGGGGGTAAACAGATTATGCAGGTTATGACCGGAAGGTCTGGCGGAAAGTTCTATAATAAAGGGTCCCTTTTGCCCCCGTATGAGATCTGCGTGCAAAAGGCACTCTTTCAGGTTCAGGCATGCAATCACCTGCTGCATATACGCCTCCGCCTGCTGCCAGAATGCATCTGTGGGGGGAACGGAATAATAGCCCACTGCCTGCCTTGCAGGAGGCGGGGTGTTTTCTTTTTTCCGGAGCAGGACCATGGTAAATCCTTCTTTGGTCACGGCTCCGTCCACACCGTATTCTTCCCCTGCAGCACATTCCTCCAGCACATAAGGTTCCCCTTCAGTTTTCAAAAGCGCTTCCTTCAACTCCTTGGCGTTATTGGGCATAAATAACCCTCTGCTCCCGGAGCCGTACCTTGGTTTCAGGATTGCCGGAAATGAAATCTGAATCTGGTTCAAATTCATTTCAAAATCCTGCCCTGTACTTTTCTCCTCCTCTACAAGCTTCCCTTCTTCAACCAAATAACACCGACAGTCCCGCAGCCCCCGGCTGCTCAGTCTTTGGTGGAATTTCCATTTATCCGTGCACAGCTCTGCTTCCTGCCTGCCGATTCCGGGCAGCCCCAGCACGTCATTGACTGCGCCTATGGTGGTGAGATATCTGCCGATGGGCACCGTCAATATAAAGTCCGGCTTCTCTTTCCGCAGGGCTTCTATGGTGCTTTCCTCGTCCGAGATATCTACAACAAGCGGATAATCTGCATACTTCAGCCCTTCTGCCTCCGGATTCCCATCCAATGCCGCTATTTCAATTCCATATTCATGCGCCTTCTTTATTGTGTGAATGGCTTCCCCGCTTGCACCTATAATCGCCGCTTTCATATTTCCTCTCATTCTGCCTTATTTCTTCATCCGCTTCCTAAAATTTCGGTACGCCCGCAGCACTTTATAATAAAGCATGAAATACAGAGTGGACTTCATATGCATTTCAATCAGCTTCCGCTCCTCCGCGTGAACCCGCTCCTGATAATAAGGATTCTCCCTAAAATTCGGAAAGGTTTCCCGCATTTCCCTGCCAAGAGCTTTTACAAACCCATACTCCTTTTTCTTTACGCCCACCATATAGGAAAACAGGGTATTGACATAAAACAGCGTGGTAAAGCTGCTTTCAATCTCGGGATAATATTCCTCAAAAAAGCCGAACTGCTTCGCTTCCCTGACCATCACCCTTGCCGCCTCCATGCGGTCCTCGCAGCGCTTTCTGGTGATGGTATGGACGGTGGAAGTATCATGCTGATAATAATAGTAAAGGGGTTCCTCCAGATATTCAAAACGCTTTGCCCTGAGCATCCATGAATTGCTGATGGCATTGTCCTCATAAAAAATATGTTCCGGGAAACGGTTGGGATAATCATAAATGATATGACGCCTGTAGATTTTTACCACCAGGCTTCCGCTGTCTAAGATCAGCGACCTGTATTTTTCTTTGGTGAGGATGCCCGCTTGCAATGGAGTATTATTGTGCACAATCTGTCCAATCTCCATGCTGTGTTCATGGGTTAGATGATAATCGCAGCCTACCATGTCCGCCCCTGTTTCTTCTCCCCGCGCAAGAAGTCTTTCGTAGAAGTCCGGCGTCACCCAGTCGTCGCTGTCTATGAATCCGATCCAATCGCCTTTTGCCGACTCTAAACCTAAATTTTTAGCGCCTCCCTGCTTTTTGTTCACCGGAGACGCAATTACATGGAACTTATCGCTGTATTTCTGCTCATATCTACGCAGAATGGACAGGGAATCATCGGTGGAGCAGTCGTCCACCGCTATGATCTCATAATCCGTTATGGTCTGATTCACAAGTGAATCAAGACACCAGATGAGCTTGTCCTGGGCTGCCATATTATAAACAGGTACAATCACACTCAGTTTCATTTAACGTTTTTCCTTTCATGGCTGCGGGGACCTTCCCTCCTAACGATTCATCCCTAAGTCTGCCCGTCATCCTTCGTCTATCGCATAGTACACCGCAATTCTGGTCACTGCATCGATCACATCCTGTACATCCTTATCCGTCATCGCATAGTACAGCGGCAGGCTGATGATTTCCTCATACAGCTTTTCCGCCTTGGGGCAAAGCCCCCTTTTATAGCCGATTTTTTCATAATAGGGGAAATAGTAGGTGGGAATATAATGCACATTACAACAAATATTTTCCGCACCCAATGCTTCAAAAAACTGCTTTCTGTCGATCTTTAATTTAGAAGGATTGAGCCGGAGAATATACAGATGCCGGGTGGTATCCGATTCCGGTATCTCCTTCTGCACCACAATCTGAGGCAGTCCTGCAAACGCTTCATTGTAAGCTTTTACGATTTCCTTACGCCTTTGTGAAAACATAGGAAGCTTATCTAACTGGCTGTTCACCAGCGCCGCCTGCATATCCGTCATCCGGTAGTTCATGCCAAGGGCTACCTGCTCGTAATACCATGGTCCGTCCGGTTCATGCTCCATCCATTGTGGATCCCTGGTAATGCCATGGGCGCGGTATAAAAGCAGCTTCTGATAATAGGTCTCGCTGTTGGTGAGAACCGCACCGCCTTCCCCACCTGTCACCGTCTTAACCGGATGGAAACTTAAAGTCGTCATATCTGCAATCGATCCATTGCATTTTCCATTATACCGGGTCCCAATCACGTGCGCACCGTCCTCTATGAGCACCAGATGATTCTTACGGCAATGGGCAAGCAGTTCATCGAGCTGGACAGACTGACCCGTAAAATCTACCGCTACTACCGCCTTCGTCCGCTCATTCGTCAGTTTTTCCACCTGATTAGGATCAATATTATAGGTTTCCTCGTTAATATCTGCAAAAACCGGCTTCGCCCCGCAGTACAGCGCACAGTTCGCCGATGCGGCAAAGGTAATGGGCGTAGTGATGACCTCGTCTCCCTGCCCGATGCCTGCCGCCTGACATGCCATGTGAAGCGCGGCAGTGCCGTTGCTGCAAACAACCGCATATTTTGCTCCCGTCACCTCACAGAGTCTTTCTTCTAACTGCTGGATTTTAGGTCCGCAGGTTAAAAAATCGCTTTTGAGCACCTCCACCACTGCCTGTATATCCGCATCATCAATATACTGATGACCATAAAATAATTTCGTCTCCCGAACCGGAGTTCCTCCGCAAATTGCCGGTTTGTCCATCTATTTTTCCTCAGCCTTCCTGAATGGCGGACGCATTCTTTAATCTTCCGCACATCCTGTATTCATCTGTATTCTGATAGTATCGGCGATTGCCGCTATGTATTCGCTGTTGGTGGGTCTTCCCTGTCCGCTTTCAGAGCAGTAACCGAACAGTCCTTCAAAAGTCTCCTTATTGCCTCTCTCCCATGAAATCTCAATGGCATTGCGGATTGCTCTTTCCACCTTGCCGTCAGTGGTATTATACTGCTTTGCGATTTCCGGGTAAAGCAGTTTCGTGACGCTTCCCACTACCTTCATGTCTTCTTCCGCCATGAGAACCGCCGTCCTCACGTAGCGATAACCTTTTAAGTGCGCCGGGACGCCCATATCCAGCATCATGTGCGAAATCATTTGCTCTATCTTTTTATCTTCAACTCTCTGCATAACAGATCACTCCCACTCAACATATTTTACTGCTAGTTCCAGTATAAATTACAACCATACATGTGAAAAGTTGTAATTCATCGCGCAGCAGACATTTTCTGTCATATAATCTGATTTTTTCGCATAAAATTCCTGAAAAAAGAGGCAAACCCTTCTTGGGAAACCAGACTGTCCTGAGAATTTCCTCTTAAATCATAAAAATATTTTCCTGTCTCAAAATCCAGTGAAATACGGTCCAGCGGAAATCCCTCTACTTTCTTTGGATGGGGCGTATCTGTCATTAGGAACGGCTTCCCCCACAAATCCTCCGCCATGCTTTCCTCCCGGGTCTTTTCATCCCATATCAGGCAGATTGCATTTTGGTATCTTGCCCCTATGGGTCCGCGGTGTTTTTTCACAAGGCTGATATGATGTGCCAGGAGCTGTTCGTCGGTAAGCCGTCCCTCCTCCTGTTCCTGCATGCCGCCTTCCGGCTGCCTTCTCACATGGATTCCCGGCTGCTCCTTTTTAGATAGCGGCATCCCACTGTCTAAATCCCACAAATAAAGACCGCTGTCGCAGGAAAAGACCGGTCTTTGAAATAAACGGAAGTAACACTCTGCCTTAAGACGCGCATTTTCCAGGACCGTGGTCCCCGTCTCTGCTATCTGAGGCAGAAGGATTCCCTCCTTTTCTGCCGCCTCGGATAGCCCTGTAATCAAAAGCGGGATATCCTTAAGCGCCCTTTTCATATAAGCAATCTTCGCACTGTTTCCCGTTCCGTAAATAATCTCCTGCACCGCTTCCTCCTCCCCTGCCGCCGGCATCTTCATCTAGTGCCTGAGGCGGGCTGTCCTACTTCGCCGGCTTGTATATACCGTCCTCTACTATAAAACGCCACAAGATATCCCTATACTCTTCCGTAGCATAATCGATGCCGACTCTCTTCGCCGTTATATATTCCGGTCTGCATCCGTCGTCCTCCAGCCAGAGCCGGTCTGATGTCACCATATCCTCACCGTTTAAGTCCCTGCCGATCTCCATGGCGCGGGTGAGCTTCCCAGGTCCGTTATAGCCTGTCACCCCGCGTATCAACACTGCCTCAGGATGTCCTTCCCTGCCGCTGACCACGTTAAACAGGGAGTGGATGCCATAACACAGATAGATATAAGCGGTTCCTCCCTTTTCATACAGGACCTTTGTCCTGTCGGTCTTGCCCTTGCTGGCATGGCAGGCAGTGTCCTCCTCGCCAAAGTAGCACTCTGTCTCCATAATCCTGTATTTCAGGATCCCCTGCTCTGTTTTCCTGCATAAGAGCCTGCCAAGCAGTTCCGGTGCAAGCTGCGTTGCCGGCTGCTCAAGGACATCCCTCATAAGCCGCATGGTCATTTCAAATTCCTCCCATATCCCGCTTGGCACACTGACACGTTCCTCGCCGCCAAATACCTCGCATAGACTAATCTTCCATATAATCCATGTAATCATCCTCACTGGCAAACAGCATGTAGCTTCCGTCGACCAGTCCCATATAACCATTGTTCACTACATATCCTTTCATTATACTGCCTCCTGTCATTCCAAATATTTTCTTTGTCATATTTAGAATAACATTACAGCAGTCCAATAAACCGGACTTTGATGCCTGATTTAATTTTTTTACGAATTTTTATGGCAGCGCATACTGTTCCCGCATGCGTTTTACTTCCTCCGCAAATGTAGCATTATTCTTGCTGGAAAGATTAATCTGATACTCATGGGTATCAAAGCTCTCTTCATTTAGCTGAAGCAGGCAGAGCGCTATATTGGAACAGTGATCCGACACTCTCTCATAATTCGTTGTAATATCCGAGAGGATAAAGCCCATCTCAATCGTGCACTTCCCCTTACGGAGCCGTTTGATATGGCGCTTCTTAATCTCGGCATTCAGATAGTCGATAACCTCCTCCATGGGTTCCACCGTGCGCGCCAGATTCAGGTCTTCTTCTTTAAATACCATAATGGAGGTGTTGATGATATCTTCAATGGCAGATGTAAAGACTGCCAGCTCTTCTTCCGCTTTTCTCGAGAAATACAGTTCCTTTTCGTGCATCTCCTTTGCAGATTCCATGATGTTAATCGCATGGTCTGAAATTCTCTCAAAATCACCGATGCAGTGGAGCAGGATAGAAAGTTCCTGACTGTCCTTTGCTGTAAGATGCTTGCTGCTTAATTTTACAAGATAAGACCCCAGTTCATCCTCATAATAATCCACCAGTTCCTCAAGCTCGATCACCTGCTCAGACGCCTTCTTATCAAACTTATCCATCAGATGGATTGCCAGAAAGAGCGCATCCTTGGCATAATTCGCCATATTCACTGCCGCATTCTTACACTGCTCGAGAGCAATCCTCGGCGTATCTAAAAATCTGGGATCCAAAATCTGAATCTCTTTCCTTGCAGACGCATAATCCATCGTCTCTTCCGCCGCCTCCGGAATCGTCAGATAGGCAAGCTTCTCAAGTACCCATGTAAAGGGATACATTAAAACAACTGACACCACATTAAATGCGGTATGTATCACAGCAACGCCCAGCGCACTTGCCGGACGATTCAAAAATGCAAAATGAAGCACTGCATCCAGCGCATAAAACAACGCCATAAAAGCCACGGCTTTTATCAATTTATAATATAGACCGATAAATGCCGCACGTTTTGCCTGCTTTCCTGCACCTGCGCTTGAAACAAGCGCCGCCACGCAATCCCCCACGTTCTGCCCCATGATAATGGGAATCGCCGTGGAATAGCTGACCGCACCGGAGACGCACAACGCCTGCAGGATACCGATAGATGCGGAAGAAGACTGGATCACCGCTGTAAGCACAAGACCGATCAGCATGCCCAGAACTGGATTGGAAAACATCAAAAGCATATTGGTAAATTCTGCATTTTCCGCCAGCGGCTTTACCGCATTGGACATAGTATCCATTCCGATCATCAGCACACCGAAACCAATCAGGATGGTCGCCGCTGCCTTATGCCGTTCCTTTTTGCCCATGCTCAGCATGATCACGCCTGCAAATGCTAGGATTGGAGAAAAAGAAGAGGGTTTCAGAAGTTGGAGAAAAAAGCCTGACCCCTCTACGCCTGTCAGACTAAGAAGCCAAGAGGTCACCGTGGTACCCACATTGGCGCCTAGAATAACGCCTATCGCCTGGGAAAGCTTCATGATTCCAGAATTTACGAAACCTACCACCATGACGGTCGTTGCAGAAGATGACTGGATGATTGCCGTCACGCCGGCTCCCAAAAGAATCGCCATCATCTTATTGGAAGTAAGCTTTTCAAGAATGATTTCCAGCTTACCGCCGGATGCCTTCTTAAGCCCCTCCCCCAATACCTTCATACCATACAGGAACAACGCCAGACCGCCGATCATCGTCAGTATACTAAATATATCCATATCCTATTCCTCCGGATGTATGTAAGAAAATGCTACGTTTCTTATTTTACACTATTTCATCCATTTTGGATATAGGTATTTTTGATGGATTTAGGATTTACGCATACTGCCGGCTATCGGCAGAGCAGTTTCATGTCATCGAGCAGGGTTTCCGTCAGTTCCAGCAAAATCTGGGCATCTTTTTCAACCATACCGCATTTTTTGTAGCGGTACAAAAAGCTTGCCATTTTGTAGTTGAAGGATATTTTTTCGTGCATTTCAAGAAGTTTCGGTATTCTCTCCGCGTGTATTTTCGCATCCTGTTTGAAGGTAAACCGGAGCTCTCCGTTTTTTCCTTTGATTTCGGTAATATAAAGTTTGTGGGCAGCAACACGAATCATGGAGATACGGAACAGATTTTCCACTGCAACCGGAATATCTCCAAAGCGGTCCAAAAGCTCTTCTTTCATGTCATCGCTTTCCACTTGGTTTTCAATCCCTGCGATGCGCTTGTAGATATCCAGTTTCTGTATCTCATTGACAATATAGGCAGGCGGAATGAATGCATCCACGTCCAAATCCACGGAGGTATTAAAGTCTTCTTCCGTGCCGATCCCCTTCAGATTCTTCACTGCCTCATTGAGCATCTTACAGTACAAGTCATACCCTACCGCCTGCATATGCCCATGTTGTTTTGCCCCTAATAAGTTGCCGGCGCCGCGAATTTCAAGATCCCGCATAGCAATCTTGAAGCCGCTTCCCAAATCGGTAAATTCTTTGATCGCGGCAAGTCTTTTTTCCGCCACTTCTTTTAACATTTTATCCCGCTTATACATCAAAAAGGCATAGGCAGTCCGGTTGCTCCTCCCTACCCTTCCGCGCAGCTGGTATAGCTGGGAAAGCCCCATATTGTCGGAATCATGGATGATCATCGTATTTACATTGGAGATATCCAGACCGGTCTCAATGATGGTAGTAGAGACCAGCACATCAATCTCTCCATTAATAAATTCGTACATAATACGTTCCAGTTCCCGCTCCTGCATCTGTCCGTGGGCAAACGCAACAGATGCTTCCGGCACCAGATTCTGAATGACTGCAGCAACATCTGCAATATTGTTTACCCTGTTGTAGACATAATACACCTGACCGTTTCTGGACAATTCCCGGACGATTGCCTCTCTCACCATCTCTTCATTGTATTCCAATACATAGGTCTGAATCGGCATTCTATCGTTAGGCGCTTCCTCCAGCACACTCATATCCCGGATTCCCACCAGGCTCATATGAAGCGTTCTGGGAATAGGGGTTGCCGTCAAAGTCAGCACATCCACATTTTCTTTCATCTTTTTAATCTTCTCTTTGTGGGAAACGCCGAATCTCTGCTCTTCATCGATAATCAAAAGCCCCAGATCCTTATAAACCACATCTGAGGACAAAACTCTGTGAGTGCCGATTACAATATCTACAAATCCCTTTTTTAAATCCTCCACCGTCTTTTTCTGTTCCCCATTCGTTCTAAATCTGGACAGCATATCCACACGCACCGGAAAGTCCTTCATCCGCTGGACAAAGGTGTTATAGTGCTGCTGCGCCAAAATGGTAGTGGGAACCAGATAAACCACCTGCTTGCCCTCCTGAACGGCTTTAAATGCTGCACGGATTGCAATTTCCGTCTTGCCGTAACCGACATCCCCGCAGATCAGGCGATCCATGATCTTACTGCTCTCCATATCTTCCTTAGTCGCCTGGATGGCTGTAATCTGGTCTTCCGTCTCCTCAAAAGGAAACATCTCCTCAAACTCTCTCTGCCAGACGGTGTCTTTCCCGTATTGAAAACCATTCTTCTGCTGGCGTGCAGCATACAATTCCACAAGATCCTTTGCCACCTCTCCGGCAGCCTCCTTAACCTTGCTCTTCGTCCGGGTCCACTCCTGTGTTCCCAGCTTGTTTAATTTCGGGCGCTTGGCATCAGCCGATGCATACTTCTGAATCACATCCAGTCCCGTCGCCAGCACATAAAGATTGCCGCCGTCCCGATATTCAATCTTAATGTAATCCTTTACGACCTTCTCGATTTCAACCTTTTCGATTCCCTTATAAATACCCAGGCCATGGTTCTCATGGACTACATAGTCTCCCACCTTCAGCTCATTAAAATCATTGATCTTACGTCCTTCATAGGTCTTCTTTTTCTTCTTTTTCTTTTTGTCGACACCAAAAATATCGCTTTCCGAAATAATCACGAACTTAAGCAGTGGATACTCAAACCCCTTCATCACTCTGCCGTAAAATGTCATGATTTCTCCCGGCTGCACTTCCCTGTCCGGATCTTCTGTATAAAATGCAGTCAGTTCTTCCTCCCGCAAATCCTGTGCCAGCCTCGCCGCTCTGGTTCTGGAACCAGACAAAAGCAATATGCGGTATCCGTTCTTTTTGTAACGCTTCAAATCCTGTACCAGCGCTTCAAAACTATTGTTATAGGAGGAAATACTCTTGACGGAGATATCCGCTTTCTTCTCCGTCTTAAACAACGCATTTTTTAATTCCAGTGACGCCAGTGTCACGATTCTTCCCTGCTGTATCCTGGCGGCTGTCTCTTCTGCTGAATATAAAAGGTTCATCTGTCCCGGAAGGATATATCCCTTTTCCACACGGTGCATCATGCTCTCTCGAAATTCCAGTTCCACCGCCTCTGCGTGTTCCCTTACTCTGGCAGGTTCGTCCACGAAAACGCAAGTGTTCTTCTTGTCGAATAGTTCCAAAAAAGAAACTGTATCCTCATAAAAATAATGAACATAAGCATCCAGATTGACCAGATTCCGAAATTCATAAACCTGTTCCTTAAGCTCCCTGAGCTGTGTCTCTACCCTGTGCGCCTCCTCCGTATGAAATTCTTTCCGCAATTTTTCGCAAAAGGCTTTTCCTTCTTTTTCAATCTTATCCATGCCTCTTTGCAGGCGTTCAGGAGAAAGCAACATTTCTCCCGCCGGATAAATCGTAATGCCAGAAAGCTTCTCTATAGAGCGCTGGCTTAGGACGTCAAAACTGCGGATCGATTCAATCTCATCCCCCCATAATTCAATGCGGTAAGGATTTTCTTCCGTCAGGTCAAAAATATCCACAATGCCGCCCCGGATGCTGAACTGCCCCGGCGCCTCCACCTGATAATTCTTTTCATAACCCATTTCTACCAGGCGCTCTGCCAGCTTCTTTTCATCCACCTGACTTTTTCCATTAATGGTAAGAAGATGTTCCTTCCACACGGAAAGGGGAATCTGAGGCGCCATCAGACTGCTGAAGGTGGTGACCACCGTAACCGGTTTTCCCTCCAGCATGCGCCTAAGGCACTTAATCCGCTCTGTCACCAGCTGGTTTCCATGAATGTCTGCCTGATAAAAGATCAGATCCTTTGCCGGATATGAGGTTACATTCCTGTCATAGAGGCGATAATCCTCCATCAGCTCCTTCACTTTAAGGTCACTAAAAGTAAGGATGAGTTTATGCTTGATGCCCTCACCGAGACCATAAATCATATGCAGCTTCTGAGAGTCCACGCAGCCTGTGAATGCCGCCGAAGCACTCTCCCCGCGTAATTTCTCCTTTATTTCCAAAAATGCTCCCAGTTCTTCTAAGGGGGCTGTCAACGCTCTCATGAAATCTTTTCCTTTCTCTAACTTGACACCTTACGGTTAAACTCATTCATCGCCTGATCCACGTCGCCTGTAAGCATAATTTCCGCCGCTTTTACTGCCTTTTCCACGCCCTCCTCCATAAGAGGTCTTTCCTCTTTAGAAAAATGCCCCAGCACATAGTCCGCAAGGTCATACCCTTTAGGCTTTTCCCCGACCCCTATGCGGATCCGCTGAAATTCCTCGCTTCCAAGATTGCGGATAATATTTTTAAGCCCGTTATGCCCGCCAGCACTGCCTTTTTTCCTCACCCTGATCTGCCCCGGCGGCAGGCTGATATCATCCGAAATCACGATCAACTGCGTCTCCACATCGATTTTATAATAATCCGCAATTGGGCGGATGCTTTCACCGCTCAGATTCATATAGGTGAGGGGTTTGACCAAAATTACTTTTTGCCCATTTATGATTCCCTTTCCGGTAAGCGCTTTATTCTTAACATCCATAACGGAAATTCTATACTTATCCGCCAACGCATCAATAGCCTCAAAGCCAATATTGTGTCTTGTATTATCATATTCCTTTGTAGGGTTTCCAAGTCCTGCTATAATGAACATTGCATAATCCTTTCGCTCTCATTTCTATTAAAATGTCATTTTAAATCTTTCCATTTGACGGTGTAATTATAATCTATTTTGAAAAAGAAAACAATTAAAAAAAGAGGTCACCTCCTGATGACCTCTCTTTGTTGATTTTCTTATTCTTCATCCGGCTCCGTCAGTGCCTTCTGATATCTATCCAGAATAATTGTCTGTATCTTTTCTCTGGTAGACGAATTAATAGGATGGGCAATATCCCTATATTCACCATCTGTGGCTTTCTTGCTGGGCATTGCTATAAACAGCCCCTTATCCCCTTCTATTACCTTGATATCATGGATTACAAATTCCTCATCAATGGTAATCGAAACGATGGCACGCATCTTACCCTCCTTCGTAATTTTTCTCACTCTTACATCCGTAATTTGCATTTTCTTGTCCCCCTTGGTCAGTCACTTCATATCTGAACTTTCCCCATGATCAACGTTGGCCTCCTGTCGAATGCGAAACATGTGCTTACTGTCTGAGTGTATTACATAACGTATCTGTCGTTTCTTTCCAGCACAATCTTAATACCGTCATTGCCTGTGTGATAAGAGTTTGCTCTAATCGTATCGCGGCTTTCCACGATACAGTTCTCAATATGTGTATTGTCTCCGATGTAAACATCGTTCAAAATTATGGAGTTTTTAATGTAACAGTTATTTCCAATGTAAGCCTGTTTAAAGATAACAGAATCTTCTACCGTACCATTAATGATACATCCGCTGGAAATAAGACTGTTTCTGACCTGTGATCCCACATTATATTTGGCAGGCGGCAGGTCATCTACCTTGGAATAAATATCCGGGTACTGCTTGAAGAAGTAATCTCTTATTTCAGCCTTGAGGAAATCCATGTTCGTGCTGAAATAGTCATCCACGGTCGCAATGTTTCTCCAGTAATCCTGAAGTTTATAACCATAGATTCTCTTCATATTCTTGTACCGGATCAAAATATCTTTTACAAAGTCATATCTGTCTTCTTCCGCGCACTTTTCAATCATTTCTATGAGCTGACGCCTTCTGACTACATAGATACCGCAGGAAATCGTATTGGACTTAGCCACTACAGGCTTCTCTTCAAAGTCTTCAATGCGGCTTTCTTCGTTCATCTTGATTGTGCCGAATCTGTCAACATTCACTTTGGAAGGCATGTCTTTACATACTACCGTGATATCGGCTTTCTTTGCTATGTGATATTCCAGCACCTTGTTGTAATCCAGTTTATAGACACAGTCGCCGGAAGCAATCACCACATAGGGTTCATGGCTGCTCTTCAAAAATGATAAATTCTGTGCTATCGCATCCGCCGTTCCTCTGTACCAGAAATTACTCTCTGCGGTCACTGCCGGCGTAAATACATATAAGCCGCCTTGTTTACGTCCAAAGTCCCACCACTTGGATGAATTCAGATGTTCATTCAGGCTTCTTGCATTGTACTGGGTAAATACAGCCACCTTCTGGATATGGGAGTTCGTCATATTGCTCAGTGCAAAGTCAATGCTTCTGTAACTGCCCGCAATAGGCATTGCACATACCGCTCTCTTCTGTGAGAGTTCCTTCATCCTATAACTGTTTCCGCCTGCTAATACTATACCAATTGCTCTCACTATTCCTCACCCGCCTTAATTAATGTTTTTCCGCTTGCAAGCCAATTATCCGGATAATCTTCCTTGGAAGTTACGCCGAATATGCAGGAGTTCTTGCCTACCGTAATTCCAGATGGTATTACGCTCTTTTCTCCTATGGTAACAATTCCGCTGTTGTAAATATGAGGATCCGTCTCATTGGAAACTTCATCTCCATATCCAAGTTTGACGCCGTCTTTAATCTCCGCACCCTCCGCCACAATTGCTTTATAAAGCTCACATCCGGCTCCAATCACCGTGTTATTCATAATGATAGAATCCCGGACGATGGTATCCTTGCCAATCGTAACGCCACAGCCAATAACAGAATTGTAAACCTTTCCGTAAATGTCAGTTCCTTCCCCTACAATGCTTCTCTCTACAACAGAATCATTTGCAATATATTGAGGAGGAAGCGTATCACTCTTTGTGTAAATCTTCCAATATTCCTCATACAGATTAAATTCAGGAACCAGATCAATCAATTCCATATTAGCTTCCCAATAAGAGTTAAGGGTTCCTACGTCTTTCCAATAGCCGTTAAATTCATAAGCATAAAGGGGATCGCCCTTGCCATGGCAATAGGGAATAACATGTTTACCAAAATCCAGCCCCGGCTGTTCAGCATTGGCAAGCAACGCTTCTTTTAATGTTTTCCAGTTGAAGATATAGATTCCCATGGATGCCAGATTGCTTCTGGGATTTTCCGGTTTTTCCTCGAAATCTGTAATTCTTCTGTTCTCATCTGTAATCATGATTCCGAACCGCTTTGCCTCTTCCATGGGAACCGGCATAACTGCAATCGTCACATCAGCTTCTTTCTCCTTGTGAAAATCCAGCATTACCTCATAATCCATCTTGTATATGTGATCTCCGGAAAGAATCAGAACATATTCCGGATTAAAACTGTCCATATAATCCAAATTCTGATAAATTGCATTCGCGGTACCGGTATACCACTCACTATTTGCACTCTTCTCATAGGGTGGGAGGACTGTTACACCTCCTATATTTCTGTCCAAGTCCCAGGGAATACCGATTCCGATATGGGTATTCAATCGTAAGGGCTGGTACTGTGTCAGAACACCAACTGTATCTACTCCAGAATTAATACAGTTGCTCAATGGGAAGTCTATGATGCGGTATTTCCCCCCAAATGATACCGCCGGCTTGGCCACCTTAGAGGTAAGCACCCCCAGTCTGCTTCCCTGACCACCTGCTAACAACATGGCAATCATCTCTTTTTTAATCATGTCATCACCTCTTACCAGTAATTTTTTTACTACATATTTGATACAAGTAGCAATCGTGGAATTTATGAATAGTATATCATATGTTTCGTTAAAAGTGAATATTTTTTACAAATTTATTCCATCTACCTGCGGTTTTTATGTCAATTTTTTACATACAAAACAACAGGATTTTCCATTTTTCTCACAATATTTTGTATATCAAAATTATCGTCATCGCACATTTTGTCAAAAATGCCATTGGTTTTTTTTGTGTAATTATATATAATTATGTTAAAACTAATATATTATACGGAGGGTTCATCATGTATCAGTTAGATTTTAATCACCCTATTCACATACATTTTATAGGAATTGGAGGCATCAGCATGAGCGGTCTTGCTGAAATCCTCATCGACAAGGGCTTTACGGTCTCCGGTTCCGATACAAAGGCTTCCTCCCTGACAGAACTCCTTGTGAGAAAAGGCGCAAAAATCTATTATGGACAGAAAGCAGAAAATTTAACCGACGATATCGATCTTGTGGTATATACCAGCGCTATCCATCCTGACAATCCAGAATTTGCTGCCGTGCAGGATAAGCGCATTCCTTCTCTGACCAGAGCCCAGCTCTTAGGACAGCTGATGAAAAATTATGAGATTCCCATTGCCATCAGCGGCACCCACGGAAAGACTACCACCACCTCCATGATCTCAGAAATCCTTTTAGAGGCTGGTGTTGATCCCACGCTCTCCATAGGCGGCATCCTTAAGACTATCGACGGCAACATCCGCATCGGACACGGCAAATGTTTTGTCACTGAGGCATGCGAATATACCAACAGTTTCTTAAGCTTTTTCCCTAAAATAAGTATTATCCTCAATGTGGAAGAAGACCATCTGGACTTTTTCAAGGATATCACTCATATCCGCCGCTCCTTCCATCAGTTTGCTGCCCTTCTTCCTGCAGACGGCACCCTGATCATCAATGGTGAAATTCCTGAAATAGATACCATCCTTGAAGGGCTTGACTGCAACATCATCACTTACGGCGGACTTGATTCCTATGATTATCATCCTGAAGATATCCATTATAGCGAGAAGGGATGCGCCAGTTTCACTTTAATAAGGAAAGATGGCTCAAAAGAACCCATTTGTCTTAATGTTCCGGGTGAACATAATATCTATAATGCTATGGCTGCCATTGCCCTTGCCGACCAGCTATCAATCGATTATGCTGCCGTCAGAAAAGCGTTGTCCCATTTCCGCGGAACCGATCGACGTTTTGAATACAAAGGAACCATGGATGGAACGGTTATAATAGATGATTATGCACATCATCCCACAGAAATTACTGCAACTTTAACTGCAGCGCAAAATTATCCCCATAAAACTCTTTGGTGCGTGTTCCAGCCCCACACATTTACCCGCACAAAAGCTTTTATGAAAGAATTTGCAACGGCTCTTTCCCTGGCAGATTGTATCGTGCTTACCGATATTTATCCTGCACGTGAGACCGATCATCTTGGCATCAGTTCTAAGACGCTTCAAAAAGAAATTGAAGCCTTAGGGAAGACCTGTTTTTATTTCCCCGCTTTTGCTGAAATCGAAAAATTTCTTTCAGAAAATTGCTCTTCCGGGGACTTGTTGATAACTATGGGCGCTGGAGACGTTGTAAATATTGGAGAAGACTTATTAAAGAGCTGATTATCCACATTATCCACATATCAGAATGTAAAAACGCACATTAGATATGTGGATATTTTTTCGCCTTCACATGCCGGATTTCCTTTTGTATCCACATTTTCCACACTTTCCACAGTATTTACAATCCCTTGAAAATGCTGGTTTTTCATCATTTTTTCCTATTTCAATTTCAGAATGCTTGTGCTATAATTCAATTTGCTTTCATTCGTGTAAATAAAATAAGGTCAGGTGATGATTCATGAATCGCTTTAAAATTTATCAGGAAAACAGTTCTGATGTGACCGTTGTGTCCAATTTATTTATTGATGAATATATGAAGGACGCCAACGATGCCCAGCTTAAGATTTATCTGTATCTGCTCCGCGTCATGAGCGCTGGTGGCTCTACCAGTGTCTCCGACATAGCGGATCAGTTTAACCATACGGAAAAAGACGTCATAAGAGCGCTCCGCTATTGGGAGAAGAAAAACCTCCTTGCGCTCGAGTACGACAACGCCAAAAATCTTTCCGGCATACAGCTTTTGGATATCGCCAGACGTCCCGGCAACGACGCAGTTTTGCTCGCTCCCTTAGTCCCGCTTCCCTCCAAGCAGGAAGCCGCTTCGGAAAAGCCTGCATTTTCCAAACCGTCTTACAGCCTTGACGACTTAAAGGAATTTAAAAATAACGAGGAGACTTCCCAGATTCTTTTTGTTGCAGAGCAATATATCGGAAAGCCTTTAAGCCCTTCAGAAATCAAAACCATCCTTTTCTTTACAGATAAACTTAATTTCTCTGAAGATATGATTGATTACCTGATTCAGTATTGTGTGGGAAAAGGGAAAAAGGATTTCCGCTACATAGAAAAAGTTGCCATTAGCTGGGCAGAAGAAGGCATCACCACGCCCGGACAGGCTGCCAAAGCTGCCGTAAAATACGACAGGGCCGTTTACGATACTATGAAGGCACTGGGTAAATCCGGCACTCCCACGAAGGCGGAAGCTGATTATGCCCTCAAGTGGGTGCAGACATACGGCTTTACAAAGGACATTATCCTTGAGGCCTGCCATCGAACAGTTATGGCGACAGACAAACACCGTTTTGAATATGCAGACAGTATCCTAAACAGCTGGCATCAGAAACAGGTTCATCATAAATCTGATATCAAGGCGCTAGATGAAGCCTACACCAAAAGCAGGACCCTTTCTTCTAAACCCAAGAGCACCAGTGCTGAACAATTCAATCAATTCATGCAAAATGATTATGATTTTGATGCACTTGAAAAGGAAATCCTGAGCAATTAGACCAAATCATAAGGAGATTATGCCGTGGCATTAAACAATTCCCAATACGAAACGATTATGCGCGAATATGAAGACAGGCAGACAAGGAACCGACATCTTGTGGAGCAGCGCACAAAGGAAGTATATCAAAAAGTAGAAGGATACCGCGCTCTTTCCGAGTCCATTGCCGCCATTTCCGTGTCACAGGGGAAAAAGCTCTTAGAAGGCAATGAGCATGCCTTAGAAGAACTGCGGGAGTCTATCCGCAATCTTACCAGTATGAAAGAGCAGCTTCTTGTAAGCGCCGGCTATCCCAGTGATTATTTAGAGCCTGTCTATGACTGCCCCGACTGCCATGACACCGGTTATATCGAAGGCGCCAAGTGCCATTGCTTTAAACAAACCATCATCGACCTTCTCTATGAGCAGTCTGGTATACGCAATATGATAGAAAAAGAGAACTTCAGCGTTCTCACCTATGACTATTATCAAGGCGAAGATCTTGAGCGTTTTAAGAGCGCTGTGCAAACAGGTAAAACATTCATAAAAAATTTTGATTCAGACTATCAAAATTTATTTTTTTATGGTACAGTGGGTACGGGCAAATCTTTTCTATCCGGCTGTATTGCCAGAGAGTTGATAGAAAGTGGACATTCTGTCATCTATTTTAGTTCTGCCGGACTCTTTGAAACTTTATCCAGAAACATGTTTGACTATAAAAACAAAGATGATATTCTCAGCTTTCATGAAGACCTAAATAGCTGTGATTTGCTCATAATTGACGATTTGGGAACCGAATACACCAGCAATGTTACTGCTTCTGTATTTTTTTCTCTGCTGAACCAGCGTCATCTCGGGAAAAAGTCCACCATCATCTCAACAAATCTCTCTTTAGAGGATTTGCGAAACCGATACTCAGATCGAATCTTTTCCCGGATAACTAATCAATATACAATTTGTAAGTTTACCGGACCAGATATCCGGATGTACAAAAAAAGACTTCAAAACAGAAAGTGAGGTACCTTCATGGCGCATCGTGAAGAAACAAGAAACTTGGAAACAATCCCCGTAGGATCCCTTGGAATCATCCCCTTAGAAGGATGCAGAGCCCTTGGTGAAAAAGTAGATGATTACCTTGTGAAATGGCGTACCGTCCGCGAGAGTGAGCACAAAGACAGCCTTGCTTTTGCCGGCTATCAAAGAGATTCTTATATTTTGAAGGCAAAAGTACCGCGTTTTGGCTCCGGCGAAGCAAAAGGCATGATTCTTGAATCAGTCCGTGGAACTGACTTGTATCTCCTGGTGGATGTTGCCAATTATAGTCTTACTTATTCTCTATGCGGGCACGAAAACCACATGTCCCCGGACGATCACTATCAGGATCTAAAAAGAATCATTGCTGCAGTAGGCGGAAAAGCAAGGCGGATTACCGTCATCATGCCTTTTCTCTATGAGAGCAGACAGCATAAAAGAACAGCCAGAGAATCCCTTGACTGCGCGCTTGCCCTTCAGGAGATGGTCCACATGGGCGTTGATAATATCATCACCTTTGATGCTCATGACCCTAGAGTGCAGAATGCAATTCCACTGCACGGCTTTGAAACCGTGCGCCCTACTTATCAGTTCATAAAAGGGCTTTTAAAACATGTTCCAAACCTCGCCATCGATTCCAACCACATGATGGTAATCAGCCCTGACGAAGGGGGGATGAGCCGTGCCATTTATATGGCAAATGTACTTGGACTGGATATGGGTATGTTCTACAAGAGAAGGGACTACACCCGTATTGTAAACGGGCGCAATCCCATTGTGGCACATGAATTTTTAGGTTCTTCTGTCGAAGGCAAGGATATGGTCATCATTGATGATATGATTTCTTCCGGTGAGAGTGTATTGGAAGTCGCCACAGCCTTAAAGGAGCGCAAGGCACGCAAAATCTTTATCTGTGCTACCTTTGGTCTGTTTACCAATGGGCTGGATCGGTTTGATAAGGCTTATGAAAACGGAATCATCGACAAGGTTCTGACCACCAACCTGATTTATCAGACGCCAGAGCTGTTAGAACGCGAATGGTACATAGACTGTGATATGAGTAAATATATTGCTTATTTGATTGACACTTTAAATCACGACGCATCCATTAGTGATCTTCTTGACCCCAATAACCGTATCCAGGATGTGGTTGCCAGATATAAAGTGGGAGAAACGATTGATTAAAAAATTTTTAGCGGCAGACCTTCTAAAAAAGGTCTGTCGCTCTTATTTTGCCTGATAGACATACAATGTATAAGGCGAAGCCTGATCTGTATAAGTGCCTATCAGAACAAGTCCTGCTTCCTTCCCATTTGTCAGTTCTATTCTGGAGAAAATATAGCTTCCGCCAAGTTCCTTAAAAGCGTCCACGTCAATATAGATATCCCTGTCTGTTACGCTTAAACTGCGCTGGGCATTCACAATCGATAGATCCGTGCCTGAATACAAATAAGCTCTGGCTCCCCAGCTGTCAAAATAGTCTCTACTTCCTTCCACCCGCTCAAGCGCCGGCGCTATGATTCTTCGGAATGCTTCCTTATAGCTCTGGGCATAAAATCCCAGATAACCGTCCAGCGTAGCAATTCCATTATACTCCAAAATCGCCGGATAAAAGCCGTACGCGGCAGACCATTCTCCCTGATAGCCGATATCCTGCTTTGCCTGCTCAAACAACTCCTCAGAATAAAATTCTCCGAAGCTCAACTGCTGCGTCTTTTGTCCTTTGATCATCTGATAAACCTGGCTAAAGCAAGTGTGATACAGATCATTATACCGGGTACCGGATAGCACAACAACCAAAACTGCCGCCACTGCCAAAAAATTGGCGGCTGCTTTCAAATACTTCCTTCCACTGTCATACAACCGTTTGAGCACTAGGAAAAATGCGGCATACCAAATGAATGGGCTAAAAAATACCGTCCTGTTAAACTGCCATCCTGTAAGCGGCGGGCAAATAGTCTCCACCACTTTTCTGAAACCTTCCCAATAATAAATCCCGTAAACCACACTATTAAAAAGGAGAATCAGAGCCAGCAAATTATATAAATCATGAAAAATACCTTTACTATCTTTCTTCACGATATAAGTGATGTTCAAAAAAACAAAATACACAGCGCACACCGGCAGCACCAGATATGTATGCATGCTCTCCGCATGGAACATGCCCTTTGCGAACACCTCTCCTATCGTCTTTACAATCTCTGCCGCCGAAAAACTTCCAGCCTCCATGGTGGAACGGATCGTTATCTCATCTCCTAAAAGCATCGTTCCAAACAGTCTGTATTCACACACAATGTATCCTAATGCCAGAACACAGATGGACAGCAGAATCCTTCCCGGAAACTTTTTATCCCTGATCCACAGCCATATAAGAGCTGCCGCCATATATGCCAAAATAAACAGACCAAAATAAGAAAAATAAGATAAAAGTGGATAGAAAAACAGCGCCGCATACCACTTTGCACAAGGCTGTTTATAAATCCTGCGAATCAAACAGACAGCAAAGGGGATTGACGCAAAAGGAATCCCAAAAGTTGGAAAAACATTCAACACGCCATAGACAAGCCCTGACATATAAGCGATTGGTCTGTAATCCTCAAACTTTTCACCGCAAACGTCCTTTGCAAGAAGCACACAAGAAAATACCGCTATTAAAATCTTAAGCAGATATCCTGCAATGTAAGCAGAATAAGCCGGTAAAATCATATAAAGTACCGTATAAAGAGAAAATTCCGCCGGGAGAACATCCCTGCTGATGCCTCCTAAAAAGGGCACGTCCACACCGCGCCCAAAAAAAGTCTTGGTGTCTTTCATCATCTTAAACTGTGGAATGAACAGATCCAGATTATCATGTGCGGCAATGATGCTGTCCTCGCCGCTCAAAGAAAATACCAGCCCGGCAAACAGGATAAAGCCCGCCACGATTACTAAGTACCATTTTGAAATCAGCCTTTTCAATCCTTCTCCCCCTCATCCGTCTGCCTGCGTTTTTCCTTTTCAACAACCAGTGTAAAGCGATATTCAAAATCTCTTCTGTTCTTCAACGCCATATTTGATAAAATCAATCCCGCAAAGAAAGACTGGATCGCAGCCATCATCACAAAACCACACACAATCAGTGTCGGAAATTTCAATACCAACCCGGTTTTCATATACTCTAAAAAGACCGGCACGAAAAATGCTGCCGCAATCACTGAAAGGAACAAGGCAAGAAAGCTAAAAAAGCCAAAAGGCTTATAATCCCTGTATAGCCGAAAAATCGTCCCCAGAACCTTAAATCCATCAGAATAGGTGTTCAGCTTAGATTCGCTGCCCTCCGGTCTGTCCCTGTACTCTACAATCACATTATCAATCTGCATATGATTATAAACGGCATGTATGGTCATTTCCGTTTCAATCTCAAATCCCTTGGAAAGAACAGGAAAGGTCTTCACAAAACCATAACTAAATGCCCGAAACCCTGTCATGATATCCTTGACCTCACAGGCAAAAAGCCGGTTGATGCTTGCACGCACCAAAGAATTGCCCATATTATGAAAAGGACGCTTATTTTCCTCAAAGTAAGTGGAAGAAAGGCGGTCGCCAACCACCATATCCGCATTGTGAAAGAGCACCCTGTCCACCATCTCAGGAGCAAATTCCATAGGATAAGTGTCATCCCCATCCACCATAATATAACAACTGGCTTCTATCTCACGAAACATCCGCCTTATTACATTTCCTTTTCCCTGCATGTATTCCTTGCGCACCACTGCGCCCTCGGCTTTCGCAATTTCAGCTGTACAGTCCGTGGAGTTATTGTCATATACGTAGACCACCGCCTCAGGCAGGATCTTCCTTGCATCCCGCACGACCTTGGCTATGGTCTTTTCTTCATTGTAACATGGAACCAAAACTGCTATCTTATCCATCCTGTCATTTCCTTCCTATCCAGCCAGTCAAAAGCTGCTATACAGCATATCCTATATCTAATATGCCTGAATATTAACTATTTTATCAGAGTTGCCATATGAAGTCCAGATATACGTATTGCCAAAACAAATTCTGTGATATATACTATTAAAAGTTGCTGCTGCCGCAGTCTTATTTTTATAACAATTACCTAATAAACGCTGGGAGTAAAGATATGATTCGATTGATTTTAGTTGCTGTCTTTGTTGTATTATTTTTGATTTGCAGTATTCCTCTTTTAATCATTGAATGGATCATTGGAAAATTCAACATGCCCCTCAAAGATAAAAGTTCTCTTGCCATTGTGAAGTGGGCTTTCCGCGTCTGTCTTTTTTTTACAGGTGCCAATATTACCGTCATTGGGGAGGAAAATGTCCCGAAAGATGAGCCTGTCCTTTATATTGGAAACCACAGGAGCTATTTTGACATCCTCATCACCTATATACGCGTTCCCAGACCCACCGGTTATATCGCCAAAAGAGAAATGCTGCGGTGGCCCCTTCTGATCAACTGGATGCGCAATCTCCACTGTCTGTTCTTAGATAGAGAGGATATCAAACAAGGGCTTAAGATTATCCTTGAAGCAATCGAGGATGTGAAATCCGGCATCTCCATCTGCATCTTTCCCGAGGGAACCAGAAACAGCGTCAATCACACTTTTATGGAATTTCATGAGGGAAGCTTTAAGATTGCGGCAAAGACAGGGTGCCCCATTATCCCTATGACGATCTACAATTCTGCCGATATCTTTGAAGATCATTTGCCTAAGATTAAGCGTACAAACGTCATCCTGGAATATGGAAAGCCCATCTACTTAAAGGACCTCTCCAAGGAAGATCAGAAAAAAGTAGGCGCCTATACCAAAAAAAACATTATGGATACTTATTTTAAATTAAAAGAAGAAGCAGATTTTTAGTCTGCTTCTTTTCCTATACATCAATCATTATCCCTTAAGCTGCGCAACCACTTTCTCGAACTGCATTCCATGGGATGCTTTAATCAGTATGGTATCTCCTTTTTTAAGAATATGTGGAATTTCTTCCATCATCTGCTCCCTGGTCTCAAAGTAATAAAGCTGTGTCTTTCGTTTTCCCCAAATCGTTTCATTTGTTTTTATCGCCTGCTCATACATTTTCTTAGAAAGTTTTCCGGTGCAGACTAGGATATCCATTCCACTTTCTACCGCATATGCGCCGACTTCACCGTGAAGCTGTTCTTCCCTTTCCCCCAATTCAAACATATCCCCTAAAATAGCAGCCTTTCTGCCTAGCGCCATTGAAAGAAGATCGATTGCTGCGCGCATGGATGCGGGATTGGCATTATAACAATCATCAATCAGAGTGTAATCAGGCAGAGAAAGCACATTGCTCCTTCCGCTGACACTCTTTACACTGGCTATTCCCTGCTTAATCTCCTGAACCGTGAGTCCAAACTTAATCCCCACACCTGCTGCTGCCAGCGCATTCAAGACCATGTGCGTGCCTGGAAGCGGAATTTCCACTGGAAACACGGACAAATCTGCGTGGAGAACCGCCCGAGAACCGAACAGCCCCTTGTTCATCACATCCGAGGCATATATTTCATTGGATGGATTACACCCAAAACAAATGGGCTTGTGGTTTCCTTTTTTATCCAACTTTCCTAAAAGATCGTCGTCTCCGTTTACAAATACATATCCCTCCGGGTTCATAAAATCAAAAATCTCCGACTTTGCCTTCAAGATGCCTTCCCTTGTTCCCAGATTCTCTAAATGACACTGACCAATATTAGTTATGACACAGACATCTGGTCTTGCAATTCGGCTCAGCCTATGCATCTCTCCAAAATCACTGATGCCCATTTCCAGTACCGCAATCTCATGCTTCTCCCTAATGGAAAGGACGGTAAGTGGAAGACCAATCTCATTGTTAAAATTTCCTGCCGTTTTTAAAACTTTATATTTTACCTCCAGCACCGATGCGATAAATTCCTTGGTGCTGGTCTTCCCTACACTTCCAGTAATTCCCACCACCTTAATGGAAAGCTGCTTCCGGTAAAACTCTGCAACCGCCTTCAACGCTTTGAAGGAATCCTCCACAAGAATATATGGCACTGGACAGTTATGGAACTCCCGCTCGCATATAATTCCCATGGCTCCTTTTTCTATGACGTCCGGTATAAAGGTATGTCCGTCTGCCCGTTCTCCCTTGGTGGCAATAAAGACGCCGCCTGGTTCTATCTTGCGGGAATCAATGACCACACACACCGCTTCCTTTACATCCATTCCTGCTGTTTTTTCTTCCGGCTCATGCAAAACACCCCCACAGGCTTTCGCCATGTTCGCCATCGTCATATTCTTCATAGCTTACTCCATCATTCTTTTCTATAATCTTAATTTGATTTTACCGCATATGCCAGTATCTTTTCGCAGAGATCCCCAAAGCTCATTCCCTGTGCCGCCGCCTCTTGGGGAAGAAGGGATGTAGGCGTCATACCGGGAAGCGTATTCGCCTCTAAACAAAATAGCTCTCCCTTACTGCTCATCATAAAATCCATTCTTGCATAATTTTTTAGGCGCAGCGCCGCAAATGCCTTCTCCGCATATCCTTGCATTTCTTTTGCTTTTTCCTGGGAAATCTCCGCCGGACAAGTCTCAATCGTAGAACCCGGCTGATATTTATTCTTGTAGTCATAGAAGCCCTGAATGGGGGCAATTTCAATTATCGGAAGCGCCTTTCCTTCCATCACGCCCACGGAAAATTCTCTGCCTTCAATATACTGCTCCACTATCACTTCATCATCATATTTAAATGCTTCTCCAAGTGCCTGTTCATACTCCTTATGGGACCACGCTATGCTGACCCCTACGCTTGACCCCCCGCGGCATGCCTTCACAATACAGGGGAAGGGAACGTCGCTCTCCTGTGTGCTGCCCTTTGAAAGCCGGATGCCGAATGGCGTAGGGATATGATAGTATGTAAATAATTCTTTGGAAAGCCCTTTATCCATGGAAAGAGCAGAACTCACATAATCCGTTCCTGTATAGGTAATACCCATCAGGTCAAAGCACGCCTGTATCTTCCCATTTTCCCCGTTTTCACCATGCAGCGCCATAAAAACTGCATCCGCCGCCTGGCAGATGGCAAGTACATTCGGTCCGAAAAAGCTTTTGCTGCCGTCTTTACGCATAGACTTGATCTGATCGATATCAGGATTTTTGTCCGTTATGGTTCCCATCTCTCCTGCCCAGTCTTTATCTATATCAAATATTTTTTTTATCTGGTCCGGTTCCTTGTGTCCCTGCCATTCATATCCCAAATACACATCTAAAAGCACCGCCTTGTGCCCACGCTCTTTCAGTGCACGGTATATCATAGTTCCCGAGCTCAGGGAAACATCTCTTTCCGTGCTTATGCCTCCAGCCAATACTACAATCTTCATTTTATCCTCCATTCCTGACCTTTCAATTCTATTCTTATAATTTTACTGCCTCATTTTTCCAAGGCAAAAAGATTAACATGCCACCCGCCTTGCAAAAAATGCTTGTTTAATCGCCATGTGCACTGACAATCTCACTGAGCATGAAAATCAGTCTGCTATCCGCTTCAAACCGCTTCATGATGCCCAGATTTTCATCAATAAGCCTGTAATTATTCTCCCCCACATTGTCAATATAGCTGATTGCCTTTTGATTTCTTCCCATAAAATAATGAAGGTGATTTTCAATAATATTTTCATATTCATGATTGCTTATGACATGATTTACCAGCGTCATATACATCATCTCGAGAAGCAGTTCTCCGATATCATCTTGGTCCCTGCCTCCTCCCGTCAAAAAAAGAGAATTTCTTGCAGTCTCGGATATCTCCTCTGCTTTCGTCATCAAAGTCTCAATAATCTCCTCGCACAAAGGAAGCTTCACTGGCTGCTTTGTGGAAATATACGTAACGCAGCCTAAGAATAATACCTCATCCATCATCTTCGTATAGTCTTCTTTAGACAGATAATCTGAGATATAACTGTGATACTCCTGCTTTCCAGATGCCCTATAAAGTTCTGCCGCTGCCGCAAGTTTCCATTCGTTTATCCTATCATCCCCTTCATTGAGCTGTGCATATCTCCATGCACGGTCTGCTGCCTTTAGGCACTCGGTGGCATATTCTGTATCATAAAACTGATAAAGATAACTGAATTTGGCAAGCACCATGGCAAATGATCTTGCCGCCTGTAAATCTACCGGTTCTACGTAGGATACTGCCCCTTTTCCTGCCCCCTGTTCATAGACCGTAACCCCCGAATAGACCGCTCCTGTGGCTGGATCCTGCATCTTCAGCAGCCATTCCACTTCATAACGGACTTCGTCCAATATATCGGGAATTTCATTCCCGCTCTCTGGAATCCCCATGTCATCTGTAAATGCATCCCCATATAACTCATAGGCTAGCAGTATGATTGCAATACTCCGTGCCGCAGGTTCCACCATCTTTGAGCCGCTTTCATCCTGATGCCACCCGCCGTTCACATCCATGCTGACGGATGTATCTTCTTTGACGAGCGCCCGCCCCGTGTGACATGCATTGTGTGCCATTTCTCCCGCGTACTCGCTGGTCAATGTCATGCCACAACGATTGTAGTAATACTGCCTACAGGCTTCCTTAAATACATCCCCGTACAAATCTTTTTCTATCATAAAGGAATACGATCTGCCAATTATAGGCGCTTCTATATAGTAAGTTCCAGGATTGCTTACCTCTGTAAAATCTCCGTAACTATTATATTCCTGTGACTCGTCCTGATATCCCTGTTCCTCAAGATACCCTGTAAACACGATTTCGCCTGTTTCCTTTTCGACTACATGAAATCTGTCCGGCAGTTCTTTTCCGCAAAAAACTGCCACCTTTGTTCCATCCGGTATGTATCCTAATTGATTTACAAAAATATTGGGGGAACTAACCGGCACCTCATAAGAAAGGTCCGGCTCTGTCTCCATACTGGTAAATGTATTTTCCGAATAATGCGCCTGCTTTGGCAGGATGGTGCATCCTGTCAGAGATAATACCCAAATGAGCAGCAGCGCTTTTTTTGTCCTGTGCAATTCCATACCTCCCAACATTACTCGCGTATATTATACATTTTTTTCACAGGCAGGTAAAGAAAAGGTTTCATCTGCATAAACGATTCTGCCTTCGATTATAGTACACATCGTTTTTGCCTGTACCCTAATGGGAAGGTCATCAAAAATGGCAATATCGGCATCCTTGCCAATTTCAAGGGAACCTACCCTATGATCCACCCTGCATATTTCCGCCGGATAAATGGTAATCGACTTAAGCGCTTCCATTTCATTCATTCCGGACTTGATTGCAAAACCGGCACATATGGGAAGTGACTGAATCAGCGATACTGGATGATCCGTGGTAATTGCCGTCTTCACTCCTTCCTTGTTCAGGATTCCCACCGTTTTGAACGCCATATTCTGCACTTCTATTTTACTTCTGCTCGACAGATCCGGACCTATGATTGCCGGAAAACCTGATTTTTTCACCTGCTGGGCAATTAAATGTCCTTCGCTGCAGTGATCCAGCGTCATGTCCAGATGAAATTCTTTGGCAATTCGGATAGCAGTCTGAATATCATCCGCCCGGTGCACATGTGCTTTTAGCGGAATTTTTTTTTCAAACACAGGTATCCAGCATTCATAACGAAAGTCTTCCTCTTCCCGCTTCATTCCTTCCTGCTTTTTCTCATAATAACGCTGTGCCTTAAAAAGTTCTTCTCGAAGCATTGCCGCTATTGCCATTCTAGTGGCAGGAGATTTACCCTGTCCGGAATAATTGACCTTAGGATTTTCTCCAAAGGCAATCTTCATAGCCGCCGGCGCTAAGACAATCATTTCATCAATGCTCCTTCCAAAGGTCTTTACAAAAGAGAAAGTTCCCCCCACCACATTTGCACTGCCCGGTCCAATCATGGCAGAAGTGATTCCTGCCCTCAGTGCATCTGTAAAGGCGGCATCAATAGGATTGATGGCATCCATAGAACGAAGATACGGTGTTATGGGATCTACGGTCTCATTACAGTCGTCCCCTTCCATTCCCTTCTTTTCCTCTGTGATTCCCATATGACAGTGCGCCTCTATAAGCCCAGGCATTACTAAAAGACCCAAGGCATTAATCACCAATGCATCCTCTGGCAAAGGAAAAGGGGCTCCGTCTACCATCGGCCCCAATTCCTTTATTTTACCATTTTCAATGCATATATATCCTTTATCCCAGATTTCTCCGGTCATAGTCAGTATTTTACCACCGATTATATACAACATTTTTTTCTCCATTCTAAACCTCTTGACGCTAGTTCAATTTGGTCAGGGGATTTACCGGCTCGCCGTCCTTTGTCAACTTGAAGTAAACATTGGTTCCCTCTACGCTGAAATACTTTGTGGGCGAAGCCACTTCCGCAATCACATCACCAGCTGCCACATAGCTCCCCTCAGATACAAGGATATTTGCGAGCTGTCCGTAAGTAACCTCGTAGCCTCCTCCTAACTCCATGGTGATTGCATTTCCAATTTGAGGATCTGTAAATACAGAGCTGACTTTCCCCGCCGATGCTGCCGTAATCAAATCACCTTCATTCGCCTGGATGATGATTGCAGGATTATATTTATACTGTTGAAGGGTAGGAAAATAAACGGTTTTGTCCATGCTATAATTCACCAATATATTTCCCACAATGGGCCATACCAGCGTATCAGAATCGCTGAAAGTGAGCGCTGGCTGCATTGCCGTGGAAAGCGCTGTCGTATTCTCTTCCTGATCCGTCGATGCCAGTTTCGCCTCTTCCTGTTTTTCTGTGCCTTGATCCTTAGTATCCTGTTCTTTCTTTTCGGAATCTGCACTTTCCTGCCCGGTACCGTCCGACATGCTTTCGCTCTCTGATTGATCCGGATTTTCTACCTTCTGTGAATTTGTCTCCTGAAAATAAGGATCATAATCGAGATCATCCTGGGTAGATGCCCCCTGCGTAACACTTTCTGCAAGATGCACATCGTCTTCCTCATTCAGCCCTGCCGTTGTATTATTTTCAATAGCACTTAAATCTACCACATACCCCTCGTCCTGTGTGCTTCTATCTCTTCCCAGCCATAAACCCGTGGCAGTTAAAGAACCTAAAACCAGTACTGCTGAGGCAACCATAAGAATTCTTTCTTTTACGAGACCTCTTCTTCTACTTCTTCTCATCTTTATTCCTCCTAGAACCTGTTCTGCCATGTATACACATGATTTGTTCTTATGGATAGTTTTGCCCTTTTTTCCTTCTTTATTCAAATTTTCAAATTATTGCACAACTGTTAACTTACGGAGAGGAAATTGACGCCCGGCTGCTGATGGTGTACGATTCCTTTCCATAAGGCTGAGCGTGTGCTATATTTTTTTCATGGATGTATCAGAGAAAAAGTAGTTCAGTATTTTTATATAGTCGTCACCTTCTTTTGCCATTTCGTTAGCTGTGAATTGGCTCATTCCAAGTCCATGACCAACGCCTTCTGAGGTAATGATGATTTTAGTGTCTTCTTCTATGAAGTGAAAGCTGGAGGAAGAAAGGAGATAAGCATCACGGAATTGTTCGCCGGATATGTATTTTTCTCCTCGGGCAAGGTAGAGTACGTAGCCTGCGCTGTCCCGGTAGAGATTTATGTCGTCTATTCCTTTTTCCTTTGATATGATTTCATTTTTTAAGATTTCTTCCTCCGTAATCTGAAACGGCAGGGTTTTATCCCAGATTCTGTCAAATTCGTTTTCATCGTAACGGATGGAGTTTGCATAGTCTTTGGAAAGAAAGTCCCTGCTGCATGAAACACTTTTTAGGTAAGGGTATTCTGTAAGACCTAATTCTTCTCCATTTCGTGTTGCGCCATTACTGACGGCAAAAAAGGAGCCGCTTACAGGTTGATTTTCGTAAGCCAGATATACACCTTTGGTCTGTGCCGCCGCTTCATAAATTCTTTCTGTGCCTTGTATGGTTCCGTAATCTTCATCCATAATATGAATAGACCGGATTCCCTCTCCGCTCTCCGCTGCCAGAAGGAGAAGACTGGAACGAATCAGAACTGCTTGGGCTTTCAAAGCCTCCATTTCAAAATTATGGTCAATGCTTCTGACAAGTCTGTCTGCAACATACAGCTCAAGAGGAATTTCTTCCGATCCTAATACAGTCTCGTTAACAATGAAAAAGTCTCCCTCAGATGTTGTATTCAGCGTACGCAAAACGGCTGACTTTTCCTCTCCTTCCTTTAAATTGCCGAATAGAAATGTAATAAGATAGGGAATCATAAGCAAAAACAAAAGAACCGTACCAAGGCTTTTAGTAAAAAGCCCCGATACGCTTCTTTTTATAGAAGACAAGAATGACCCGCCGTAGGCGGCATTCGTTGTTTTGACAGTTTGAAAGACTCTAAGTTTTTTCATAAGACACCTCCAGCCTATTTTATGTGGGGAGGCATCCTTTTATACCATTTATATCACTCTTTATGTTTGTTACATTGCCATGTCATAAAGCCATTTTGTGTACTTACTCTGGCTTTGTCTTATTTTTTCCTGTTCGCGCTGTTCATGAAGTGCCATGTCCACGTGCTGTACAGTTCCCACATTTCCGTTTTCATAGAGAAATACGCCGGTTCTCCGTACCATTCCCTTTGCCCCGTTCTGATCATCGGCAAGCGTATAGTTTGTGGAAGCATTCTGCAGGCAGATAGCACCTATTCCCTTTTCTGCCAGCGAGTAGAGCTGCTGGTTTCCGTTTTCATCCATGACCCAGATCTTCAATTTATCCCAGATTTCGTCTCCTTCATCTATAAAACCATTGTGATCCGTGTCATAGGCGGCAAGATCTGCAAAACCATTGCCCGACTTGGTTCCGAAAAGTTCTGAACCGTCGTTAATGATGCCATCACCGTTCTTATCGAGCGCCAAGAAACCGCTGCCGGCTCCTAAACGGTTGATTTCATCCTCTTTTCCATCTCCATCAATATCGAACAGGAAAGTCTGATCTGATAAATCTGCTATGTTTCCATCCAAGTTGATTACAAGCGGATCGCACATGGAAGTCCGTTTATAACTTATGGTGTTTTCATAGTATTCCTGAAAACTGCGGCTCATCTCAAGATTCAGATTAAAATTGATTTCTCTGCCATCCGCACATCTGACCGTTCCGGTGGTGGAAAATGAAGTAGTCTCTGTCTCTTCATGATAGTACTGACTGCTGAACGTAAATGTTTTTGTCCCTACGCCTACGCTTGAAGCCAGTACATCCTGTGTAGAAGCAAGGTCGCTCCCGCTGGCACTTTCCTCTCTGAGACTAAAATCTCTCCCTCTGTCAGGGAAAAGAATCGCCATCAAAAAGTTAAAGCATTGCTGGCGTATCTCGCGAAACTGCTGCTGCGCGCTGGCTGCCTCTGCGCTGCTGACACTGCCGGATGCAATTGTCTTCATCTTGGCACGCATCTCGTCAAAGCTGGATTTTAACGCATCTTCTGGGTTTCTCTTGCCAGCCTGCGCCCCATCTTTATTCACACTATCATGTAATCCATTTCCAAGCAGACCGCCGGTTCCGCCCTGCAATGCCTGCCTGCTGTTCGTAATGGCTACTCTGGTTACCCTCGTGGTAAACGAAGAGTATTTTCTGGCGGAGTCCATTCCTATTGAGCTGGAATCTATTCGCATTCTTCCTCCTTCTTCTTGTCCCTTGCTTTTATCTCCCCTCCATGATCGAAAAAAACAAAAATGATACACAAAAGGGCTGTCCGTTTCCCTAAAGTATACCATCCGTGGCGACATAATTGATTCATATTGGGCGGGTATTCTGGCCATAAATACCTGCAATATATTTATCGGACGGTACGGAAATTAGTTTAGTCTAAATGGGGATTTTGTTTGGAAGGGATATGAGGGGGAGGACGAGGAAGGCGGCAGGATAAGGGCGGCAGCGGGGATGGAGGATGAAGAAAAGCAGGGAGCGGACTTGGGCGGGGGCGCGCATAGCATACGGTTTCAAGTCTCTTCTCAAAATCGGATTCCACTAACAGAATGTATGTAGGTATTTCAGAGCGGACGGGTCGGATCCAGGCGGCATCCGTGCCGCTTGGATCCTAAAATCGCCATCCATGGCGATTTTGCCCTAGGGAGTTCCACATTCTGTAAGTGAAATTGCCGATTTTTCGCAAAGACTTGAAACCGTATGCTATGCGCGCCC
>BLLW01000038.1 GCA_011959285.1 Lachnospiraceae bacterium
AATCTGTAAAGCGCCCGGCATTGGCAAGAAAACAGCGGAAAGGGTGATCTTAGATCTGAAAGATAAGATTTCCCTTGAAGATACTCTGGTTCATAAAGAAATTCAAGGCTTTGACGCTGGGGGTAATCTATCCGGCATAGACCATAATGCAAGAAATGAAGCTGTGGAAGCGCTTACCGCACTGGGCTATTCTGCATCAGATGCTTTACATGCCGTAAAGGCGGTTCCGATTACGGAGGATATGGATGTTGAAACAATCTTAAAACATGCGCTTAAGAAAATGTTTTAAATTATAAGTTTGGAGCAGAATATATGGCTAAAAGAATGATAGAAACGAATTTGCAGGAGGAGGATGTACGGATTGAAGGTTCCCTTCGCCCCCAGAAACTGGATGACTACATTGGTCAAACTAAAATCAAAGACAGTCTGAAGATATACATAGAGGCGGCAAAGCAAAGAAAGGATTCCCTTGATCATGTGCTCTTTTATGGACCTCCCGGTCTGGGAAAGACGACCCTTGCAGGAATCATAGCAAATGAGATGGGGGTTAATATGAAGGTTACCAGTGGTCCGGCAATTGAAAAACCAGGAGAGATGGCGGCGATTTTAAACAATTTGCAGGAAGGGGATCTTCTTTTTGTAGATGAAATACATAGACTCAACCGGCAGGTGGAGGAGGTACTTTATCCGGCAATGGAGGATTATGTCATTGACATTATGATTGGGAAAGGACCTACCGCCAGATCTATACGTTTGGACTTGCCACATTTTACCTTAGTGGGAGCTACCACGCGGGCAGGACTTTTAACGGCGCCCTTAAGAGACCGGTTTGGGATCATACATCGACTGGAGTTTTATTCCGTTGAAGAACTTAGAACCATCATTATGCATTCTGCCAAGATTCTGGACGCGCCGGTAGAAGCATCTGGCGCTATGGAGATGGCAAGAAGAAGCAGGGGAACACCCAGACTTGCTAACAGAATTTTGAAGAGAGTTAGGGATTATGCCCAGGTGAAACATGACGGCACCATCACAAGGGAAGTGGCAATGACGGCACTGGATTTGATGGATGTGGACAAAATGGGGCTGGATCATATAGACAGAAATATTCTTTTATCCATGATTCAGAAGTTCAGTGGAGGACCAGTAGGACTTGATACGCTGGCTGCGGCAATAGGTGAGGATTCCGGAACAATCGAAGATGTTTATGAGCCATATCTTTTAAAAAATGGGTTTATCAACCGCACCCCCCGGGGCAGGGTGGTGACAGAACTTGCCTATCATCATTTAGGACTTGAAATTCCAGAATAATCTGCTTATAATAGATGTTGTATAAACTACTTTAGATAAGCTATATATTTTGTGTATAGAGGGGTGAGCCTGATGTCAGCAAAAACAGATACAGAAGTTATTATCGGTGGTAAAGTATTTACTTTAAGCGGATATGAAAGCGAAGAATATTTACAGAAGGTTGCATCCTATATCAACAACAAGACGTCTGAATACAGCAAAGTGGAATCTTTCAGAAGGCAGCCGTTAGATACCCAGAGCGTCTTGCTTCAACTGAATATTGCAGACGATTATTTTAAGGCAAAGAAGCAGATCAGCCTTCTTGAAGAGGAAATTCAGGGAAAAGAAAAAGAATTGTACAATCTGAAGCATGAATTGATTGCATCTCAGATTAAGCTGGAAAATACCGAAAAGAGCGTGAAAGCGCTTCAAAATGAGGTAAATGAAAGCGCTAAGAAAATCATAAAACTTGAAACAGAATTAAAAAATAGTTGAAAGCTGTCTTAAGAAGGCAGCTTTTTGCGCGGATTAATGAAAAGGGAAACTATGGGAAGAGTAGAATTGCTGTCTCCAGCAGGCAATTTCCATGCACTAAAGGGAGCAATCAAGGCGGGGGCGGATGCCGTCTATTTAGGAGGCGCACTTTACGGTGCCCGTGCCTATGCAGATAATTTTACACAGGATGAGATTTGTGCAGGAATCCATCTGGCTCACGTATTTGGGAAAAAGATTTATCTTACGGTGAATACTCTGGTGAAAGAAAAAGAGCTGGATGGTCTGTATCCTTTCTTGCTGCCTTTGTATGAGGCGGGGCTTGATGGTGTCATTGTGCAGGATTTAGGTGCGGTACGTTATATAAGGGAGTATTTCCCTGAACTTACGCTTCATGCAAGTACCCAGATGACGATTACAGGAAGCCTTGGCGCGGCGATGGTTAAAAAAGAAGGAATCAGCAGAATTGTCCCCGCCCGGGAATTGTCATTGGAAGAAATTAAAAAAATAAAGGCGGATATAGGCGTCGAGATAGAAGCTTTTATTCACGGCGCCATGTGTTATTGCTATTCAGGGCAGTGCCTTTTTAGCAGTGTGCTTGGAGGGAGAAGTGGAAACAGGGGAAGGTGTGCCCAGCCCTGCCGCCTTCCCTATCAAACGGAGGATAAAGGACAAGTTTATCCTTTGAGCATGAGAGACATGTGTACGATCGATCTGCTGCCAGAACTGATTGATGCAGGCATCGATTCCTTCAAGATTGAGGGAAGAATGAAAAAACCAGCCTATGCGGCGGGGGTGACAGCAATCTACCGTAAATATATTGATCTATATAATCGGGACAAAGAGCACTACTTTGTTGCCCAAGAAGACAGGGAGTTTTTGCATGCATTGTATTTAAGAAGCCAAACTGGAGATGGCTATTATCACCGTCACAATGGGAAAGAAATGATTACGCTGCATTCGCCATCTTATTCAGAAACGGATGTAGGGCTTTTGTCAGAATTAGAAAAAACTTATATTGAGGGAGAGCTTTGTCATCATGCTTCGGCGAAGGTATTCCTTATACCGGGGCAGGAGGCGCGTCTTTTTCTTAAGACAGAAAAGCAGCAGGTTACATGTCGGGGGGATCTTGTACAGAAAGCAGAAAGGCAGCCCCTCGCAAAAGAAAAAATAGAAGAACAGATGAAAAAAAGTGCAAACACCCACATAAAAATCACGGATATTGATGTAAATGTGGAAGGGGATGTGTTTTTGCCTGTGCGTTCCTTAAATGAACTGCGTAGAAAGACCATATCCGCTTTAGAAGCAGAGCTGATTCGTCAAAATGGACTTGATTATTCTTGCCGTAAAGCAGTAGTGTCAGAAAAGAAAAATCATTCCATTTCGTCCCATACCAAAAGTGCACCTAGTCAAAAGAAGGTTTTGCATGCGTTGGTAAATACCTTAGGACAGCTTAGAGCAGCGTGTAAGGCGCATTTACCACGGATTTATCTAAACTATAGTCTTCTTGAGGAAGAAAGTCTTGCAATTATGCAGTTAAGCAAGAAAAACAACACGAAAATCAGGCAGGAATTTTTCATTGCGACCCCTTATATAGTCAGAGAAAAGGATTCCAAATATTTGGAAAAGATGGATGAAGTGCTTCTTACAGGAGTATTTGACGGCGTTCTGATAAGAAACTTGGAGAGTTTTTCCTTCTTTGACCAAAAAAAGCGTTCTGTGAAAATGGTCATAGATACTGGTCTTTATGTCTGGAACAGAGAATCATTAAAATTCTGGGAGGGGCGGGCAGCGGAAAGTTATCTTCCGCTTGAATGCAATATGCATGAGTGGAGGGAGCTGTTAGAGACATGCCCTGATAGGAAAATGCAAATTTCAGCAGTCGTATATGGAAGGTTTCCGATGATGATTACGGCAAATTGTATTAGAAAAACGATGGGCAGCTGTCGCCATGTGCCGGGATGGGGCACGATAAAAGACAGATATGGAAAGCAATTTCCAGTTTATATGGACTGCTTATGCTGTTATAATGTTCTCTATAATAGTGTGCCTTTATCTTTACACAAAGTTTTTACGGAAAAAAACTTTCCGGCAGAATGCGTAAGACTTGACTTTACAACAGAAGAAAGCGAGGAAACTTTACAGATTATCCATTATTTTGGTGACATTTTTAGGACATACAGGGAACCCTCTTATAAAGAATATACAACAGGACATTATAAACGAGGAGTAGAGTAGATGGTCATTTACATCGGTGAGTTTTCAAAATACATCATTGCACTGCTGATTGTGCTCTATACGCTGGAGTGCTTTGCGGTATTCCGTTATGACAATGAAGATCACAGAAGCGGTATTTATATAAGACAGAATCTTTTGATGTTTGCTTTTCATTTTGTCTGTTTTCTGGTAATTTGTTTTGAAACTGAAGATATGACTTACCTGTTCTTTTATGCCTTTCAGCAGATTGTGCTATATGCCGCGGTGGTATTATACCGAATGCTTTATCCAAAGGCGAACAGGCTGATTGTAAATAATATGTGTATGCTGCTTGGCATCAGTTTTGTGATTCTTACAAGGCTGGACATGGGGAAGGCGGTAAAACAGTTTGTGATAGTCACTGGTTCTTTGACGGCGGCGCTTATCATTCCTTTTTTTGTTCATAAGTTTAAATTTTTAAAGAATTTAAAATGGGTTTATGCCTTGGTGGGGATTGCTGCTTTGTCGATTGTCATGATTTTAGGGCAGACTACCTATGGGAGCAAGCTTTCCTACTCCATTGCGGGCATTACTTTTCAGCCCTCGGAATTTGTAAAGATTTTATTTGTTTTTTTTGTTGCGAGCGCGCTGTATCAGTCTTCCGGCTTCTTTGAAGTTTTTACTACAGCGGTGATCGCGGCGGCGCATGTGATTGTGCTGGTCATTTCAAAAGATTTAGGAAGCGCGCTTATTTTTTTCATGGTCTACGTGCTTATGGTGTTCGTGGCGACGAAAAATGCGCTTTATCTGCTTGCCGGCGCAGCCGGCGGATCTGCGGCGGCATACGTTGCTTATACCGTCTTTTCCCATGTGCAGGTGAGGGTTAAGGCGTGGAAAGATCCGTGGAGCGTAATCGATTCGGCAGGATATCAGATCACCCAGTCGCTGTTTGCCATATCCAGCGGAGACTGGTTTGGACTTGGCATTTATAAAGGGACGCCGGAGGCAATCCCTTTTGTGGAAGCCGATTTCATTTTTTCGGCGATTGCCGAAGAATTTGGAATCATTTTTTCTGTTTGTCTGATCTTGATCTGTGTGAGCTGCTTTATCATGTTCATGCATACGGCGGCGGTATTGAAGGATAAATTTTATCAGCTTACGGCATTCGGACTTGGCGTTACCTATATTTTTCAGGTTTTTCTTACCATTGGAGGCGGTACGAAATTTATTCCGTTGACCGGAGTTACCCTTCCTCTGATCAGTTACGGAGGAAGTTCCGTCCTTACCACGCTTATTATGTTTGCAATCATTGAAGGACTGTATATGGTAAGGCAGGATGAAAGTGAGCAGCAAAAAAAAGCACTCCGGAAAAGGAGAAAGCTAAGAGAACGCAGGCAATATTTGGCGGGAGATGAGATTGAAGACGAGGAATAAAAGAAAGAAAGTCCATCAAAAAAATAAAGAAATCATGATTGTCACCTGGGCATTCACATTCCTTTTCGTGTGTTTGGCAGGATACATCACACATTATGCCATAACCCATAGACAGGAACTGATCAATAACAGCTATAATGGCAGACAGCAGATGCTGATTGCCCAGAACCGGAGAGGCCGGATATATGCCGCTGACGGAAATCTGTTGGCACAGACGGTGGAAAATGAGGACGGCTCAGAAAAAAGAGAATATCCTTACCAAAGTCTGTTTTCCCATGTGGTAGGATATGCAACCAATGGACGTATGGGAGTGGAGGCACAGGCAAATTATTATCTGATTAATTCCAATGCGCCCCTTTCCCAGAAAGCGGCGCTTGATGTGAGCGGTGAGAAATATCCGGGAGATGATGTGTATACCACATTAAATGTAGAATTACAGCAGGTAGCATCAAATGCACTGGGAATATATCAGGGGGCAGTCATTGTGACGGAACCGGATACCGGCAAAGTGCTGGCAATGATTTCAAAACCGGATTTTAATCCGGAGCTGATTGCAGATATGTGGGATGAACTGGTTCAGGATGAGGAAAGCAGCGTCTTACTGAATCGGGCAACCCAGGGACTCTATCCGCCCGGTTCTACCTTTAAGATTGTTACTGCACTGGAATACATCATAGAAAATCCGGATTCTTACCAAACTTATTCTTATAACTGTACTGGCGCAATTAAGAGGGGCGAAGACAGGATACAATGCTATCATGGAAGTGTTCATGGAACGGTAGGATTTGAGAGATCCTTTGCCAAATCCTGCAATACCTCCTTTGCCAATATGGGATTTTTGCTTGACCGGGGCAGATTCAGACGTACCCTTGACCGGCTTTTGTTCAATCAGGAACTGCCCGTAGCCTTCAATTATAATATAAGCAGGGTGGATATGTCTGAGCAGACTGCGGATTCCGATATGATGCAGGTTTCCATAGGACAGGGAACTACATCCATCACACCTCTGCAGTTGAATATGATTACATGTGCCATCGCCAATGAAGGGATACTGATGGAGCCTTATTTGATCGATTATGTGCAAAACAGTGCAGGAAATCAAATTAAAGTCTTTTCACCTTCCGCATATGGCAGTATTATGGAAAAGGAGGAAGCGGCAGTTTTGAAAGCGTTGATGGAAGACGTGGTGGAGGAAGGAACTGCTACCCGATTAAAGGGACTTTCTTATACTGCAGCTGGAAAGACAGGATCAGCTGAATACGGGACCATTAAGGGCGAAAGCCACGCTTGGTTTACCGGTTTTGCACCGGCAGAAGACCCCCAGGTGTGTGTGACGATTATTATTGAAGGTGCAGGAGCAGGAGGGGACTATGCAGTTCCCATTGCCAAGCGAATCTTTGATGCATATTTTGGAGTCTGACTATGAAATTTTATAAATACCTTTATATAGGCGATACTGTTACCAATCCACAAAAAATAAAATGGAAACTGAAGCATCATGCAGGGGTTCAGGTTTATGTAATTACGACAGCGCCTTTTGCAGATCAGCTTGAGATTTTTCACAGTGCCTATCTGAAACAGCGCTATTACAGGTATCATCCGCCCATTATTATTGGAATTGCATCCAATTATGAAGAGGCAGTGCAGATTATCTTAAAAATCACGCAGGAGTGTGTGGATGCAACAGGCAATTGCAATCTGAAAGAATATTTAAAACGCAAAGCAAAGGAGCAATCGTAATATGCTGTCAGTACTGCTGATGATTTTAAAAGTGCTAGGCATAATTATTCTTATTCTGCTTGGGACCATATTGACGTTCGCCTTGCTCGTGCTTTTTGTGCCGGTACGGTACCGGATCATGGTACACCGAAAAACGCAGGAAGAAATACCTATATCGGTTAAGATAAAGGCGACATGGTTTTGGCATGTTATAAATGCTGTTTTTTCTTATCCTGAGGCGGCATTTTTGCGGGTCAGATTATTCTGCTTTACCATTTTTCGTTCTGATAAGGCAAATGATGCCACGGAATCATCTGAGGATAAAGAAAAAAAGAAAAAGGTTTCGGAGGCAGAACTTCCTGCTTCAAAGCCACTTGTGCAGGAACAGGAACATGAAAAAGAGGCTGTCTCACAAGCAGAAAATGAAAGCGAAACTGTCGGTGAAAAGCAGTTTGGAGCGGATAACAGAAAACACAAGAAGAATCATGCGCCAAAAAAGAAAGGTCTTCTTTCCAAATTCGTAGAATTTTTCAGAAAGCTTTGGTCAGTAATTAAAAATATTAAGTACACAATTCTGAAAATATGTGATAAGATAAAGCATATTGTAAAGAATATCCAGTATTATGTAAAGATTATCCAAAGCGATACGTTCCAGCGGGCATGGGCAGTATGCTCAAGGCAGGTGTTTTCCTTGCTGAAAAGCATTTCTCCGCGAAAGATACGGGGAAGCGTGCTGATTGGAACCGGGGATCCTGCCAGCACAGGTCAAATTCTGGCAGTTTACGGTATGTTATATCCATTGCTTGGCAATCATATTGACATAGTACCCGATTTTGAACAGCAGATTATCGAAGGCGATCTGTATGTAAAAGGAAAGATAACCGTATTTAAGGCACTGAAAACAGCATGGATCGTTTACTTCAATAAAGATTTACGCAGATTGATCAAATTATTGAAAAGGGAGGCAGCATAAATGGCAGAAAATAATTTTACAGGAGTCATCGAATCGCTGATGCGAGGAATGAATACCGTACTATCTACGAAAACGGTGGTTGGTGAAGCAACTAAAATCGGCGACACTATTATTTTACCCCTTGTGGATGTGACATTCGGCGTCGGTGCAGGCGCCAGCGTAGGAGATAAGAAGAACGGCGGGGCAGGAGGCTTTTCCGGAAAACTGACTCCAAGTGCGGTGCTTGTAATCAAAAATGGCAGTACCAAGCTGGTCAATATTAAAAATCAGGATACGGTGACGAAAGTCCTTGACATGATTCCCGATATCGTAGATAAATTTACAACACCAAAGGAAGAAATGATGGCTGATGACGATGCAGTGGACATTGCTTTTCCGGAAGATACATCTGACAAGCAATAATTCTGCTTAAAATGCATAAGATAGAGTAAGAAAGCATAAGTGAGAAGGTACGCATGAAGAAATTGATTGGATTTATTGCATTTTGGATTGCTGTAGGGATGCTGCTTATGCTTTTTCTTGCGCATCACTATCTGATTGCGCTCCTGATTATTGCATTGCTGCTATTGATTGGATATAACTGTTATTTGAATTAGAGAGACCTGTAGCTCCTATCATTCAAAATGGAGGATATTATGGATAGAGTTGATGAGACGGAAATCATCGAAGAGCAAAGTGGTGAGGAAATTCTGGCAGATGCTGCACTGGACGAGCTTCATGAGTTGAAAATCTGGCTGTTTAAGGAAAACGTTCGGCTTAAGATGGAACAGAGCGAATTAAAACATGCACAGGACGCGCTTGCCAAAGAACGGAAGCAATTTGAAGATGAAATGAAAAGGATGGAACGCGAGCTGGAGTTTGAACAAAAACGCTTAAAGCAGGACGAGTCTTTTTTTGATAAGAAGATGGACATCCTTAAGAACGCTTTTGCGCAGTTGGACATAGAGCGCAAAAAACTGGACCGTGACCGGGTTTTGCTCGAAGCAGAGCGGAACGTGCATGAGAACAATACACGATTGGGAAAAAATATGGAAGCAGCAGAATTGTTGTTTCAAGGCGTCAAAAGCCATCTGGCATTGAAAAAGAGATACCGGGATCTGATTAAAATGTTTCATCCTGACAATATTGCAGGAGATCATGAAATGGTTCTGATGATCAATCGTATTTATGATGAATTAAAAAGGGATTACGAAATGGGTAAGAGAGCATAAAAAATAGGTATAAAAAAACTGACCGTTTATTGCGGTCAGCTTTTTGCAATCATTTTAAATTTAAGCTCTTTCAACTTTTCCGGACTTTAAGCAGCTTGTACAAACGTGCATTCTTTTGGAAGCTCCGTTAACTTTACACTTAACACTTTTGATGTTTGATTTCCAGATTCTGTTAGATCTTCTATGAGAATGGCTTACGTTGTTTCCAAAATGAACGCCCTTACCACAAATATCACATTTAGCCATCGTTGCACCTCCTAACAATTCAAATTAAACACACACAACAGTTGTATAATAGCAGATATTAGATAAGAATGCAAGTAAAAATTTAACATTTTTCGCGGGGATGTGTGGAAGTGTTTTTGGGGGAGGTGGTGATAATCCGCACAGAGGTTTGTTCGTTCCCCAAGCTGCGCTCCTTTCCTTGCAGGCTGAACTGCCACCAATGTTTTTTATAATTTAATTTTTTTGTTTCTTTTTTTCCAATTTACGGTTATAATACTTAATATATGTTCAAAATATAAGGAGGCAGCCTATGAAAAATTCTTCCATGAAGGGAACTTCTATGAATACGCATATGGGTAGTATTGCAATCGACAGTGAAGTAATCGCTCAATATGCAGGCAGCGTGGCAATGGAATGCTTTGGCGTTGTGGGAATGGCAGGCATCAATGTAAAAGACGGTCTTGTAAAACTGCTCAAGATGGACAGTATGACCAGAGGAATCAATGTAGCAGTCAAAAATAATAAGCTGATATTGAATTTTCATATTATTGTGGCTTACGGTGTAAGCATTTTAGCAGTTTCCGACAACTTGATCAGCAATGTAAAATATAAAGTTGAAGAATTTACAGGAATAGAAATTGAAAAAATAAACATCTTTGTTGAAGGTGTTAGAGTGATTGATTAAGGAGGATTAGACGTGACTAATATAATCGACGCTAAGATACTGGCAAAGATGTTCTTAGCCGGAGCGAAAAATCTGGAATCCAAAAAGGAATGGATTAATGACTTAAATGTATTTCCTGTGCCGGACGGTGATACAGGAACGAATATGACGCTTACGATCATGTCTGCCGCAAAGGATGTTGTCGGTATGGAAAATCCTGATATGGCATCCCTCTGTAAAGCAATCTCATCCGGGTCTTTAAGGGGGGCAAGAGGAAATTCCGGTGTTATTTTATCTCAGCTTTTCAGAGGATTTACTAAGTCTATCCGGGACAAGAGTGAATTAAACATTCCCGTATTTGCAGACGCTTTTGAGAAGGCAGTGGAGACCGCTTATAAAGCAGTTATGAAACCGAAAGAAGGTACCATTCTGACTGTGGCAAAGGGTGCTGCCACGAAAGCAAGGGAACTTGCAAACGAAGGCTGTGACGATCTGGCGCTCTTTTTTGATGAGGTCATTAAGTATGCGGATGAAGTTTTGGAGCAGACTCCGGAGATGCTCCCAGTGTTAAAGCAGGCTGGCGTTGTGGACTCCGGCGGCCAGGGGCTCATGCAGGTGTTAAAAGGCGCTTATGATGCATTCCTTGGCAAGGAAATTGACCTGACGATTAGCGCGGTTACACACACATCCCCCGTAAAAGCTAATGTGGATGTACAGGCTGATATGGAAATTAAGTTCGGCTATTGCACAGAGTTTATCATTATGCTGAACAGGAATTTTAATATTAAAAACGAAATGGATTTTAAAGAATATCTTGAATCTATCGGTGACTCCATCGTGGTCGTAGCGGATGATGACGTGGTAAAGGTGCACGTACATACCAATGACCCTGGACTTGCGATTCAGAAGGCGCTTAAGTATGGTGCGTTATCCAATTTAAAGATAGACAATATGCGTTTGGAACATCAGGAAAAACTATTTAAAGCAGGTCAGGCTGTTGCAGAGCAGGCACCTGCAAAAGAAGATTCTATGCCTCATAAAGAAGTAGGATTTATTGCTGTTTCTGTAGGCGAAGGAATGAATGAAATCTTTAAGGGGTTAGGCGCAGACTATATCATTGAGGGCGGACAGACCATGAACCCCAGCACAGAAGATATGTTAAATGCAATCGATAAGGTGAATGCAGACACAGTCTTCATTCTTCCAAACAACAAAAACATCATTCTTGCCGCAAATCAGGCGCAGATGATGGTGGAGGATAAGAAGATCGTTGTGGTCCCCACCCAAACCGTTCCGCAGGGAATTACGGCAATCATTAATTATGTTCCTGATATGACGGCTGATGAAAATGCTGAGACCATGAAACAGGAAATTGGCAATGTGAAAACTGGTCAGGTAACTTATGCTGTGAGAGATACGGTGATTGATGACAAAGAAATCAAGCAGGGTGATTATATGGGAATCGGCGATGCAGGAATATTGTCTGTAGGCAGCGATGTTTCTGATGTCACATATCAGATGGTTCGGGAAATGATGAATGAAGATTTGGAACTAATCAGTGTTTATTATGGCGCGGATGTCACAGAAGATGCGGCAGAGCTGCTTAAAGGTCGTATTGCAGAAGCGTTTCCTTCCTGCGACATTGAACTCCAGTATGGAGGACAACCAATTTATTACTACATCATTTCAGCAGAATAGATATGCATTCTTGTGTTAACAAAAAGGACGGAGAGACCGTCCTTTTTGCGTAGTATGAAATGTAGAAATAAAATCTAGATGTTATAGTTATAAGGAGCGCCAGATGAAATATTCGGATGACATTATTCGGCTTAAGGGAATAGGGGAAAAGACGGCAAAACTTTTTTACCGGATTGGCATCCATACCACGTCAGATCTGCTGCTTAATTATCCAAGGGATTATCAGACGTTTGACCCGCCCATAAAAATTATGGAAGCATCAAAGCTGGAAACGGTTACGCTTGCATTGACTCTTCCGGCTTCCTTTAAATGGAAAAAGGTGCGGAATCTGTCAATTGGTACAGGAGTCGGAAGCGATGGCGAAAATAGGATTGCCATTACTTTTTTTAATGCGCCATATTTGAAAAGCAAACTTTCTGCGGGAAGTTCTTATCTGTTCAGAGGAAAAGTAAAGACAGAAAACGGCACATATCGTATAGATCAGCCCCAAATATACACATGGGCTGAATATCAGGAGAAGATGGGGCAGCTTTGGCCGTGCTACAGCCTTACCGCAGGTCTTACCAACCGCACAGTGGCAAAGGCGGTGGAACAGGCACTTAATGGCTATGAGGAAGAAGAGTACCTTCCAGCAGATATCATAAAAGAGTATGAATTGATTTCAAGATCCCATGCTATATATCAGATTCATTTTCCTAAAGACTGGGAAAGCCTCATCATGGCTCGGAGGAGGCTGGTGTTTGATGAATTTTTCATCTTCCTGTTGTCCATAAGGCGTATGAAGGAATATAACGAAGCCCTTGATGCAGATTATCCCATGATCGAGACGGCATGGACGAAACGCTTTTTGGAGGGGCTTCCATATCGGCTGACCAATGCCCAGCTAAAGGTCTGGAAGGAGATCGAACAAGATCTTGTAAGTGGCAAGTGTATGAACCGGCTAGTGCAGGGCGATGTGGGATCGGGAAAGACGGTGCTGGCTTTCTTGGCGCTGTTGCTTACGGTGAGTAACGGGTATCAGGGGGCGCTTATGGCTCCCACAGAAATATTGGCATCCCAGCATTTTGAACAAATAAGCAGTATGACCCGCAAATATAATTTTCCTTTTAAACCCATACTTCTTACCGGTTCTGTAAGCACAGCCAGAAAAAAGGAGGTTTATCGTCAAATAGAAGAAGGAGAAGTAAATCTTATCATCGGAACCCATGCGCTGATACAGGAAAAGGTGAATTATCAGAAACTTGCACTGGTCATTACCGATGAACAGCACCGTTTCGGCGTAAGGCAAAGGGAAACTTTAAGTGAAAAGGGGGGAAAGACTCATGTTCTCGTAATGAGTGCCACTCCCATTCCCAGAACGCTGGCGATTATCCTCTATGGAGATCTTCATCTGTCTGTGGTGGATGAACTGCCAGCTCACAGACTGCCGGTCAAAAATTGTGTGGTGGGAACTTCTTATCGGACCAAAGCTTATGAATTTATCACAAAAGAGATCCGAAAGGGAAATCAGGCATATGTAATCTGTCCTATGGTAGAAGCCGGCGAGGAAGGCATGACGGAACTGGAAAATGTGACGGACTACGGTGAGAAGCTGAAAAATACGCTGCCAGAAGACATTCATGTGGAAATCCTCCATGGAAAGATGAAATCGGTGGATAAAAAACGAATTATGGAAGCTTTTGCTGCCGGCGATGTCCATGTGCTGGTGTCCACTACCGTCATTGAGGTTGGAATCAATGTTCCGGCAGCAACCGTGATGATGATTGAAAATGCGGAGCGTTTCGGTCTCGCCCAGCTTCACCAGCTGCGGGGACGAATCGGACGGGGCACAGAGCAGTCTTATTGTATTTTCATCAATTGCTCTGATAAAGAAAAATCCATGGACAGGCTGAAAATATTAAATAAATCAAATGATGGATTTTATATTGCGGAGGAGGATTTAAAGCTAAGGGGACCCGGAGATCTTTTTGGTATCAGGCAAAGCGGCGCTATGGAATTTCGCCTTGCAGACATTTATCAGGATTCAGAAATCCTCAAAAAAATCAGCATGACGGTAGATAAGCTGCTTTTGGAGGACGAAAATCTGGAAACGGAAAGATGTGCTCCGCTTAAACGGTATTTGAATGAAAATGCTGGAAATTTTATTGACTTTAGAACAATCTGACAGTAAGATATATCTGTGCGCCTTTCGGGGAGCTGCACAATATGTTGTATTTTAGGAGAAAGGAAAGGTGAAAGAAATTGAACCATAAAGTTGCAGTTGTTACAGATTCAAACAGCGGCATTACACAGGTCGAGGCAAAGGAGCTTGGAATCATAGTCCTGCCTATGCCTTTTATGATAGGAGAGGAAACTTTCTTTGAGGACATTACACTGACTCAGGAGGCATTTTACGAAAAACTGGAAGGAGGCGCAGACGTGGTCACCAGCCAGCCGTCGCCTGAATCTGTGATGAACCTTTGGGAAGATACATTAAAGGAATATGATGAGATTGTCTATATTCCTATGAGCAGCGGATTGTCCGGCTCTTGCCAAAGCGCAGTCATGCTTTCGGAAGACTATGACGGAAAAGTGCAGGTAGTAAACAATCAGAGAATTTCCGTGACCCAGAGGCAGTCGGCGTTGGATGCCAAAATGCTTGTCGAAAAGGATATGAGTGCAGCACAGATTAAGGAATTTCTTGAAAATGACAAATTCAATTCCAGTATTTACATTATGCTGGATACATTATATTACCTAAAAAAGGGCGGAAGGATCACGCCGGCAGCGGCAGCAATCGGAACCATCCTTAAACTTAAGCCTGTGCTTACGATTCAAGGGGATAAACTGGATGCCTTTGCCAAGGCAAGAACTGCCACCCAAGGAAAATCAATTATGATAAATGCCATCAGAAACGATATGGAAAACCGCTTCGGCGGCGCCAATGCCGATAATATCTGGCTTCAGGTAGCATATACCAAGGATTTGAATGCGGCAGAGCAGTTTGTAGATGAACTTTTGAAGGAATTTCCCGGATTTGACATTGTGATCAATCCTCTTTCCTTAAGCGTTGCATGCCATATCGGACCGGGTTCTTTGGCAGTCGCCTGCTGCAAAAAGATTCAATAAAAGAAGTGTTCAATATTAAGAAAGAGGTTTGCAATAGATGTCAAAAGCAGCAGTTTATGATGCATCCAGTATCACTGTGCTGGAAGGGCTAGAAGCGGTAAGAAGAAGACCAGGGATGTACATTGGCAGTGTCTCCACCAAGGGATTGAATCACCTGATTTACGAAATTGTAGATAATGCGGTGGATGAGCATCTTGCAGGGTATTGTAATACGATTTATGTCACTCTTGAAGCAGATGGTTCTGCCACAATTGAAGATGATGGGCGGGGTATTCCGGTAGGCATGCATGAAAAGGGAGTCAGTGCAGAGAGATTAGTTTTCACCACCCTTCACGCAGGAGGAAAATTTGACGATACTGCCTATAAGACCAGCGGAGGGCTTCACGGCGTAGGTTCCTCTGTAGTCAACGCACTTTCCACCTATCTGACGGTGCAGGTCAAAAACGGCGGTCATCTGTATGAAGACCGATATGAGCGGGGCAATCCAATCATAGAACTGGTGGATGGTCTGCTTCCAGTGGTTGGCAGGGCAAAGGGAAGCGGGACTCGCATCAATTTTCTTCCCGATGATACGATTTTTGACCGGACCAGGTTCAAGGAAGATGAAATAAAGAGCAGGATGCATGAAACGGCTTATTTAAACCCTGCGCTTACCATTGTCTTTGAAGATAAGAGAAAAGAAGAGACAGAACATATTGAATACCATGAGCCGGACGGCATCATTGGATTTATCAAGGATATGAATAAATCCACAGAAGCGGTCTGCGATGTGATTTATTTTAAAGGAGAAAGCGAAGGCATCTCTGTGGAGGGCGCGTTTCAATACATCAATGAGTTTCATGAGAATGTGCTTGGTTTCTGTAACAATATCTATAATTCAGAGGGCGGCACCCATCTGACCGGATTCAAAACGGCGTTTACCAACATCATCAATACTTACGCAAGAGAGCTGAACATTTTAAAAGAAAAAGATTCCAATTTCACCGGTGCAGATGTACGTAACGGAATGACCGCCGTCATTTCTATCAAGCATCCTGATCCCCGTTTTGAAGGGCAGACCAAGACTAAGCTGGACAACCAGGACGCTTCCAAGGTCGTATCTAAGGTGACTAGTGATGAATTAGTGCGCTATTTTGATCGGAATCTGGAAATTCTTAAGAACATCATAGGCTGTGCAGAGAAGGCGGCAAAGATCAGGAAGACCGAGGAGAAGGCAAAGACGAATATGCTGACCAAACAGAAATTCTCCTTTGATTCCAACGGAAAGCTTGCCAATTGTGAGTCAAAAGATGCATCAAAATGCGAAATATTCATTGTAGAGGGGGATTCTGCAGGAGGCAGCGCAAAGACTGCAAGAAATCGTGCATTTCAGGCGATTCTTCCTATCCGAGGAAAGATTTTAAATGTGGAAAAAGCAAGTATTGATAAGGTCCTTGCCAACGCGGAAATCAAAACCATGATCAATGCATTCGGGTGTGGTTTTTCTGAAGGATATGGGAATGATTTTGATATCACGAAACTGCGTTACGACAAGATTATTATCATGGCGGATGCGGACGTGGATGGCGCTCATATTTCTACTTTACTGTTAACGTTGTTTTACAGGTTCATGCCTGAACTTATTTATGAAGGTCATGTATATATTGCCATGCCCCCCTTGTATAAAGCCATGCCCAGCAAGGGAAAAGAAGAATATCTTTATGATGACAAGGCATTAGACCAGTACCGGAAGCGTCATAAAGGTCCTTTCACCCTGCAAAGATATAAAGGTCTGGGTGAGATGGATGCAGACCAGCTTTGGGAAACTACCTTAAATCCTGAGAGCAGAATCTTAAAGCAGGTGGAGATTGAAGATGCACGTATGGCGTCGGAGGTGACGGAAATGCTGATGGGAACGGAAGTGCCGCCCAGAAAGGCGTTTATCTATGAACATGCCACCGATGCGGAACTGGATATTTAAAAAGTGAGGGAAAGTCTACATGGAAGAAAAGATCATTAAAACAGAGTATTCCGAGGTCATGCAAAAGTCTTATATCGACTATGCCATGAGCGTCATCATCGCAAGAGCCCTTCCTGATGCCAGGGACGGATTAAAGCCGGTGCAGAGAAGAGTGCTGTACGATATGCATGAGCTTGGAATCCGGTACGACAGACCCTACCGGAAAAGCGCTCGTATCGTTGGAGATACCATGGGTAAGTATCATCCCCATGGCGACAGTTCTATTTATGAAGCGCTGGTAGTGATGACTCAGGAGTTTAAGAAAGGACTTCCCTTAATAGACGGTCACGGCAATTTCGGTAACATTGAAGGAGACGGCGCCGCTGCCATGCGTTATACGGAGGCAAGGCTTACCAGAGTTACGCAGGAGTCATTTCTGTCAGATTTAGATAAGGATGTAGTAGATTTTGTTCCCAATTTTGATGAGACGGAAAAGGAGCCTAGCGTTCTGCCTGTGAAATTTCCTAACCTTCTTGTGAATGGTTCTGAAGGGATTGCAGTAGGGATGGCGACCAGCATTCCGCCTCACAATTTAGGCGAAGTGGCAAATGCAGTAAAGGCTTACATGCAGGATGAATCCATCACCACCAAGGAACTGATGAAATATATTAAGGGACCTGATTTTCCCACAGGCGGTATTGTGATCAACAAGGATGATCTTCTAGATATTTATGAGACTGGCACAGGGAAAATCAAGGTTAGGGGAAAGGTGGATATTGAAAAAGGAAAAGCAGGAAAGACCAATGTGGTCATCAGTGAAATTCCCTATCCCATGATCGGGGCAAACATTTCCAAATTTCTGATGGACGTGGCAGCTCTTTCAGAGACAAAGAAAACACAAGATATTGTGGATATTTCTAATCAGTCTTCCAAAGAGGGAATTCGCATCGTCATTGAACTTAAAAAGGATGCGGACGTTGATAATTTTATCAATATGCTTTATAAAAAGACGAGGCTTGAGGACACTTTCGGCGTAAACATGCTTGCCATTGCAGATGGGCGTCCGGAAGTCATGGGGCTTAGACAGATCATCAAGCATAATGTTGATTTCCAGTTCCAGGTTGCCAGAAGAAAATATACCACGCTCCTTGCAAAGGAACGTGAGCGAAAGGAGATTCAGGAAGGTCTGATCAAAGCGTGTAATGTGATCGACCTTGTAATCGAGATATTAAGAGGCTCCAAGGACAGGACTATGGCAAAGGAATGCCTGATGAATGGGAAGGTGGAGGGCATCCGGTTCCGCTCCAAAGAATCCAAAATCATGGCAGCACAGCTGATGTTTACAGAAAAACAGGCAAACGCCATATTGGAAATGCGTCTATATAAGTTGATCGGGCTGGAATTGGAAGCACTGATCAATGAGCATGAGGAAACCATGGCGAATATCTACCGCTATGAAGATATTCTGGATCGGCGCGACTCCATGGCTCAGGTCATCATCAATGAGCTGGATGAGATTAGAAAGAATTATTCTCACCCAAGAAAAACGGTCATTGAAAATGCAGCGGAAGCTATTTACGTGGAAAAGAAAGCGGAAGAGATGGAAGTGGTTTTCCTTATGGATCGCTTCGGCTATGCCAGAACCATAGATACAGCAGCCTATGAGCGCAATAAAGAGGCGGCAGAGACGGAGAATAAATATGTGCTGTCTTGCAAAAATACTGGAAGAATCTGTATCTTTACGAATACTGGACAACTCCATACAGTGAAGGTTATGGATATTCCTTTTGGCAAGTTTAGAGATAAAGGGGTTCCCATAGACAATATCAGTAATTTTAATGGAGAAAAAGAAATCGTGATTGCGGCGGCAAGTCAGATGAGTTTAAACCTCTACCGCATGATCTTCGTCACCAAGCTTGCCATGATGAAGGTTGTGAACGGCGGTGAGTTCGATGTGGCAAAACGGACGGTTGCGGCAACCAAGCTGACAGATGAAGATGAGGTGGTAAGCGTGGTGGTCTTAAATGATCAGAAGCAGATTGTGCTGCAGACGCTGGAAGGGTATTTCCTAAAATTTGCGGTGGAAGAAATTCCAGAAAAAAAGAAAAATGCAATCGGTGTGCGGGGGATGAAACTAAGCGGAAGCGACTATATCGAAAATGTCTACTATACCAGAAGCGGTGTGGAAAGCACCATCCAGTATAAGGAGAAATCTCTTGACCTCAACAAACTAAAAACAGCCAAAAGAGACGGAAAAGGAACCAAGGTAAGGGTATAAAAGTTAGAAAGGAGCAGCCTAAAATGCGTGTGATTGCTGGCAGAGCAAGAAGCCTTAGACTAAAGACGCCGATGGGAATGGATACCAGACCTACGACGGACCGGATAAAGGAAACCTTATTTAATATGATTCAGAGCGAAATCCCGGGATGTATCTTCATTGATTTGTTTGCGGGAAGCGGCGGCATTGGCATTGAAGCATTAAGCCGGGGTGCTTCGCACGCCTACTTTGTTGAAAATGGAAAAGAAGCGATTTCCTGTATTCAGGACAATCTTTTCTTTACAAAATTTTCCAATGATGCTACACTTCTGAAACAGGAAGTTTTTACGGCTCTATCCATGATTCATGAAAAAGAAGTGGATATCATCTTTATAGATCCTCCTTATCAGGCAGGTTATGAGGAAAAGATTTTCGAGGCGCTTTCGGCACAGCCCTATGTCACTGAAAATACGCTTTTGATCTTAGAAGCACAGAAGGAAAAGTCCATGAGCTTCCTTGAAGAAGCAGGATATGAGATCGTAAAAGAAAAGAATTACAAGACAAATAAGCATGTATTTGTGAGAAAGGCGAACTAAGAATGAAATCAGCAATCTATCCCGGCAGTTTCGATCCGGTTACATATGGGCATCTGGATGTAATCAGGCGTGCAGCCCAAATCTTTGATGAACTTACGGTCAGCGTTTTGAATAATAAACTAAAGACTCCATTGTTTTCTGTAGAAGAACGTGTTAAGATATTACAGGAAGCAGTCAGGGACATTCCCAATGTGAAAGTAGAATCCTTCAGCGGACTTTTGGTGGATTACGCCAGATCAAGGGATATACATGTAGTAATCAGAGGACTGCGTGCGATTACCGACTTTGAATATGAACTTCAGAACGCACAGACCAATGCAAAGCTGTCAAACGGAGAGCTGGATACCGTTTTCCTCACAACAAGTCTGGAATATGCCTATCTTAGTTCTTCCAGCGTCAAGGAAATAGCAAGCTTTAACGGGGATATTTCCATGTGCGTACCTGATTTTGTAGCAGAGCTTGTGTATCAGAAATATGGATATGGGAAGAAGTAGACGGGGGAAAGTGCATGAGCAGCAGAATCGAACAGTTAATTGATGAAATTGAAGAGTACATTGACGGCTGTAAATACCAGACTCTTTCAAACAGCAAAATTATTGTCAATAAAGAAGAAATCGATGAGCTTCTCCGGGAACTTCGGATGAAGACGCCGGATGAGATTAAACGTTATCAGAAGATCATCAGCAATAAAGAGGCAATCTTAAATGACGCCCGCGCAAAAGCAGAGGCACTGATTAACGAAGCGACGATTCATACCAATGAGCTCATCAATGAGCATGAGATTATGCAACAGGCATATGCACAGGCAAATGAAGTGGTCAAGATGGCTACCCAGCAGGCGCAGGAAATCCTGGACAATGCAACCATAGAAGCAAACAATATGCGCATGGCTGCCATGCAGTATACAGATGACATTTTGGCAAACGTAGAAAATCTTATGAACCAGACCATACGGACGACGACGGACCACTACGAAAGCTTTATCGGCGCATTAAATCACTATAATGATATCGTCAACGCAAACAGAGTGGAGTTAAATCCGCCAGAGCCGGATACCTATATTGGTGATGACCTGGAAAATGAAACAGACCAGACGAAGGAGAACGGTGAAAACTTAAATCTGGATCTGCTATGATAAAGGTAAAGTTTAAGCCGGCTTACGAAAAGTAAGCCGGACTTTTTTTGGCATCCGTTGTGAACATAAGAAAGGAAGAGGCGTTTGAAAAAGAGCAGTTGTTTAACCCCAAAATTGCGATGCGGTATCTGGATGTTTTTATTTGCACTTTTGTGTGGAGCGGGATTATTATGTATGCCGATACAGGTATATGCCGATCAGCCCATCGTCATCGTGATCGACCCCGGTCACGGTGGGGAAAATTTGGGCGCTGAGTATGACGGTTATACCGAAAAGGATATGACGCTTATAGTAGCAAAAGCAATGAAAGAGGAATTAGAAAAATATAACAATGTAATCGTCTATCTGACACATGAAACAGACCAGGACATGAGCATTAAGGACAGGGCAGCATTTGCTGGAGAGAGAAATGCTGATTTTTTGTTTTGCCTTCATTTCAATTCCTCCGTGGAGCATAATTTGTTCGGGGCAGAGGTTTGGGTTCCTGCCAGTGGCGAGTACTATGCAAAAGGCTATTCCTTTGCACAGATACAGATGCGTGAATTTACCGATTTTGGACTCTATTCAAGAGGAATCAAGACAAGATTAAATGACAAGGATGAAAATTATTACGGCATTTTGAGATATTGCACAGGTGAGGGGGTTCCGGCAGCGTTGATTGAGCACTGTCATTTGGATCAGGAAAAGGATAAAAAATTCTATCAGCAGGGAGAAGAACAGCTTATTGCATTTGGGCGTATGGATGCAACGGCGGCCGCCAAATACTTTGGGTTAAAATCTGATATTCTGGGTGTGGATTACCGCGATTTTCCAGTGCCACAGACAGAAATTCCCGAGGGGATTGTACGTCCTGATAAGACAGAGCCGGAACTATGCAGAATCGAAGTGACACAAGTAAATGAGGATACAGGCGAAGTGACGGTTCAAATGGAGGCGGAAGATGCAGACAGCTATATTTTATATTATCGCTGCAGCCTAGATGGAGGAGATACCTATCTGCTTCCCGAAGAATGGCCCAGACCTGATGCATGGAATGAGTCAGCGCCTTCCTGCAGCTTTACGATTAAGGTACCCTTCGATGAGAAGATTGCACTCCTTGCGTCGGCAAGCAATGGATTTGACAAATGGACGGACAGCAATATCATAGAGCTAGATGCCATTCCCGATCCCCAGAGGCTGAAAGAGGAAGCGTTCCAAAGAGCGCAGCAGGAAGCGGAAGAGGAAGCGCAAAAGCTGCTCGAACAAATGCAGAACTATAACCAGATTCATTTTGATGAAGAAGCGCCAAATAAAGGCGCTGAGGATGCAGATTCTAATTTGATTCAGGTGACGGTGATCATCGGCGGACTGATTCTGTGCATGATTTTTATTTCTTTCTTTATGGCAAGAGCAATATTTTTGCTGGTAAAAGGTAATAAAAAACGGTAATAGCGGTGAGAATCATTTTGTGCATGACATATTCCGTGACGGAAAGGTCGGTATCTTTAATCATACTATAAGTCTGGGCGATGCAGGACAACCCTCCAAAGGGAAGGACACACAAAACAAACCAGGGTGCACGGCTGCCTAAAAGTCCGATGCCGCCAGTGATTTCTAAAAGACATCCCATACCGCCGATAAGCAGGTTTGAAAGATTCTGCCCCAGATGAAGAGCCTTTGCTAAAAGAAAGGGCAAAATAAACAGAAGATTGAAAAAAATCATATATCCTCCCAACTTTGCAATGCTGTAGAGGGAGCTGAAAATAGATTCATCCAGCGCCTGCATAAGGGGAAGGGGGGCATTTGGTGTCCGGTCGGTATTTTTCCTTGGAATTTGGTCTGCATACAGAATATAGCGCAGGAAAAGTCCATATAGAAAAGGAAGCCCGTACATCCCAATCAAAAAGGGCAGCACCTCTTTTAAAGACAGCATCGGCAGGACAAAGCTCAAAAAGTATACGGGACCTATATTGTTGCAAAAGGCAAGAAGAAGAGATGCCTCCTGTTTAGAAATCTGTTTCTGCTCGTAGAGCTGTGCCGTCACGTGGGCGCCCATAGGAAAGCCACAGAGAAAACCGATTATGATGCCGTAAATACAGGATGGTCCAAGATTAAACAATCTTCCCAGGATGGGATTTAAGATTTTTACAAAAGAACCTGTCAGGTTCATGCGGATCATGATTCCAGAGAGCACCATAAAAGGGAAAAGTGTTGGAATCATTCTCTCAAACCAGAGATTCAGACCATTTAATGCAAGAGATAGGCAATCCCCAGGAAAGGAAAGAATCACGATTGTAAGCGTGAGTGCAAGAAGGGTATAAAGATAAAATTTCAGTTTCATAATAGGTTCTTTTCCCTTTTTGTGTTATGATAATATTTATGAGAATCGACAGATTATTATGCGAAATGAATATAGGAACCAGAAGCAAGGTGAAAGAACTGATCAAAAAAGGGCAGGTCAGCGTTGACGGCAAGGTGATTTGTAAACCAGAGCAGCATATAGATGAAACCCGTGCGAAAATAACTTGCATGGGAAGAGAATATGTTTACAGACCTTATGTATACTACATGATGAATAAACCTGCCGGTGTCATCACTGCCACCACAGATGAAAGAGAGCGAACTGTCTTAGACCTTTTGAAAGAACAGCTTAAAGTACGCTTTGGAGAAGAAGGTGCAGGAGTACCCCTTAGAGATATTTTTCCAGTGGGACGGCTGGATAAGGATACGGTAGGGCTTCTTCTTCTTACCAATGACGGGGCACTTGCACACAACCTGCTTTCACCCTCTAAACATGTTGCCAAGCAATACTTTGTACGCACGGATATGAATGTTACAAATGAGCAGGAAAGAAACCTTGAATCAGGGGTTATGATTGGGCAAAATGAGAAAACGCGCCCGGCACAGGTGATACTGAAGGGGGAAAATGAGTGTTATATCACTATCACAGAGGGAAAATACCATCAGATTAAAAGGATGTTCCACGCAGTGGGAAACAAAGTAATTTATTTAAAACGCATGTCCATGGGAAGCCTTGTCTTAGATGAAACATTGGCGGAAGGACAAATCAGAGAATTGACACCAAAGGAGGTTACGGATTTATGCTCCAGGATATAGAAGCGGTATTATTTGATTTAGACGGATCTTTGGTAGATTCCATGTGGATTTGGGAAGAAATCGACAGAGTCTATCTTGGCAGATTTGGGATTTCACTGCCGGACGGATTACAGGGAGCCATCGAGGGCATGAGTTTTTCGGAAACGGCACAATATTTCAAGACAAGATTTGACATTCCCGATTCCTTAGACCAGATCAAGGATGCATGGAATGAAATGGCATGGGAGCAGTACACCCATCAGGTCCCCTTAAAAGACGGGGCAAGGGAATTTGTAGCGTATTGCCATAATAGCGGCATCCGGCTTGGAATCGCTACAAGCAATTCAAGGCAGCTGGTAGAAAATGTGATAAAGGTACATGGGCTTTTGGGCTGTTTTGACTGTATCGTGACGGCATGTGATGTGGAAAAAGGAAAGCCTGCCCCGGACGTTTATTTGGAAGCGGCAAGGCAGTGCGGCGTAAATCCCGAAAAGTGCCTTGTGTTTGAAGATATCATTCCCGGAATCTTAGCCGGCAAAGCGGCAGGCATGAAAGTCTGCGCCGTCTGGGATGCCTATTCCCATGAGCAGGACGCCGAAAAGAAAAAACTTTCTGATTTTTACATAAAAGATTACTTCGACATTATGGAAGGGCTGTCATTGCCGGGAGGTTCGCTTGTATAATGGATTTTTACCTGTTTCCAGACAGGATATGATAGAAAGAGGAATTGAGCAATTTGATTTTGTCTACGTAATCGGAGATGCTTATGTGGATCATCCATCCTTCGGACCTGCCATCATCAGCCGCATTTTAGAAGCGCACGGCTACAGCGTGGGGATTATCTCCCAGCCGGACTGGAAGGATGAAAACAGTATTGCTGCGCTTGGAAGACCAAAACTTGCCTTCCTGATTTCCGGCGGCAATATGGATTCCATGGTAAATCATTATTTCGTGTCAAAGAAAAAGCGTCCCACAGATGCCTACACGCCAGGGGGCGTTATGGGAAAACGACCGGATTATGCGACGGTGGTGTATGGAAATCTGATCAGGCGCAAATATAAGGATGTTCCTGTGATCATCGGCGGAATAGAGGCAAGTTTAAGGCGCCTTGCCCATTACGACTACTGGAGCGATTCCTTGAAGCGTTCTATCTTGTTGGACAGTCAGGCGGATCTGATTTCCTATGGTATGGGTGAAAAATCCATTGTGGAGATTGCGGACGCCTTAAGCAGCGGTATTGCCGTCAAAGATTTATGCTTTATCCCTGGAACGGTTTATAAGACAAAAGATATATCTGGCATCACAGGAGCAAAAGAAGAGGAATTAAACGCGGTCCTTCTTCCGTCCTTCGAGGAAATGAAAGAGACGCCATATAAATATGCGGAAAGTTTTGGCGTCCAATATCAGAACACAGATCCGTTTACCGCCAAAATACTGGCTGAACCTTATCCGAATGGTGTCTATGTGGTCCAGAATCCCCCTCAAAAGCCTTTATCCATGGAAGAGATGGACGATGTCTATGCCCTTCCTTATATGCGGACCTATCATCCTTCTTACAAGGCAAAGGGAGGCGTTCCTGCCATCGCAGAGATCAAGTTTTCCCTGATCAGCAACAGAGGATGCTTTGGGGGCTGCAGTTTTTGTGCGCTGACCTTTCATCAGGGCAGGATCGTGCAGGTAAGGAGCCATGCGTCCATTCTTGCGGAAGCAGAAGAAATCATAAGAGATCCGGAATTTAAAGGTTACATCCATGATGTGGGAGGTCCCACCGCCAATTTCCGGCATCCAGCCTGTGAAAAACAATTGAAATCCGGTGTCTGTACAAACAGACAATGTCTGTATCCCTCCCCCTGCAAAAATATGAATGCAGATCATCGGGATTATCTGGCGCTTTTAAAAAAGCTCCGGGCGCTGCCGGGGGTAAAGAAGGTTTTTATCCGTTCAGGAATCCGATTCGACTATCTGCTTGCCGATAAAGATGACGCCTTTTTTAAGGAATTGGTGGAGCACCATGTGAGTGGACAGCTGAAAGTGGCGCCGGAGCATATTTCCGATACCGTTCTTAGTAAGATGGGGAAACCTAAAAGAAGCGTATATGAAGCTTTTGTCAAAAAATATTATAAATTAAATGAACAGCTGGGGAAAAAGCAGTTTCTAGTTCCTTACCTCATGTCCTCCCATCCAGGCTCTGGGCTGAAAGAAGCGGTGGAACTAGCCGAATACCTGCGGGATTTAGGCTACATGCCGGAACAGGTGCAGGATTTTTATCCCACGCCCTCTACCTTATCCACCGTCATGTATTACACAGGAATTGACCCCAGAGATGGAAAAAGTGTATATGTGTGCCGGAATCCTCACGAAAAAGCCATGCAAAGGGCACTAATCCAATACCGCAACCCGAAAAATTATGAACTTGTCTATGAGGCGCTCACAAAAGCAGGGCGGGAAGATTTGATTGGTTTTGATAAAAAGTGCCTGATCAGACCTCGGGGGAAGAAACCAGTTTCTTTGGCAACAGAACGTAAAAACGGAAAGAATAAGTCTGACCTGGTCGGTCAAAGAAAAAAGAAAACCATACGAAACATCCACAAGAAAAAGCGATAAGTAAGGAGAGAGCAATTGAAAAAAGCAATAAAAGGTAATTTTGGATATCTTGCGGCGAAAAAGCGCTGGGTCATCATTCGGACTTTGATTTTCTTCGGCATTTCGTTAGCAGTTTTTGCTGCCGGTTATATCACCACCGGTACGAGAAAGAATCTGCTCACGGTAGTTGCCGTCCTTGGGTGTCTTCCCGCCTGCAAGAGCCTTGTCAATATGATTATGCTTATCCGTGCAGCCGGATGCAGCCAGAAGGCGAAGGAATCACTTGCTCCCATGGAAGGCAGGCTGATTGGAATGTATGATATGTATTTTACTTCTTATCAGAAAAATTTTGCGGTGAGCCATATGATTGTGGAAGGAGACATTATTTTAGGATATGCCGAAAGCCCGTCATGCGATCTAAAGGCGTGTGAAGAGCACTTACAGATGATGCTGAAGCAGGGCGGATTCAAAAATATGACGGTTAAGATTTCAAATGATCTTAAGACTTATGGGACCCAGCTTAAGAATTTAAATGAGATGAAAAAGGAACATGATCCTGTAAAGGATGATGAAGTCAGGGTACTTCTTTATGATATTTCATTGTAACAAAAAGATTCGTTTCAGATGGCAGGCGTATAAAGTCAGGTTTGTAACAGCGGCTGGGAGATAAAATCATGCAGCAAATTTTAATAGGCGAAAATGAAGCGGGACAACGGATGGACAAATTTCTTATGAAGTTCATGCCCCTTGCCCCTGCTTCTTTCTTTTACAAAATGCTTCGGAAAAAGAATATTACACTGAATGGGAAAAAGGCTGAGGGAAAGGAAAAACTTGCATCGGGCGATAAGATTTCCTTTTACCTCGCAGACGAGACGATCAGCAGCTTTCAAAAGCAGCAGTGCAGAGTGAAAGAATATGAAGAGGCTTATACACAGTTAAAAGGCATTGAAGTTGTTTATGAGGATGAATATATTGTGATTTTAAATAAACCTGAAGGGATTCTTTCACAGAAAGCGGACAAAGGAGATCTGTCCTTGAACGAATGGATGATCGGTTATCTGCTTTCTTGTGGCAGCTTAAGTGTGGAGCAGTTATCTACCTATAAGCCATCGGTCTGCAACCGGCTTGATCGCAATACGGAAGGTCTTGTGATTGGCGCAAAATCCCTTGCCGGAAGTCAGGAAATGAACCGCCTGATCAGCCAGCGGCAGATTCGCAAGTTTTACCGTATGCTCGTAAAAGGGCGGGTGGAAAAGGAAGAGACGCTGGAAGGGTTTCTTGTGAAAGAGGAGAAAAATAATACCGTACATCTTGTAAAAGACGGGGAAGGGCAAAAAGGCAGTTTTATTAAAACCAGATACTATCCGGTCGCTTATTATCCTGACAGGACATTAGTAGAAGCGGAACTGATTACCGGAAGGTCCCATCAGATTCGTATTCATATGGCAGGCACAGATCATCCCCTTCTTGGAGATTACAAATACGGCGATAGGAAATGGAATGACGGATACAAACGCCGGTATGGCATCTGCAGCCAGCTTTTGTATGCATGCCGCTTGGAATTTCCCGAAATGAAAACTCCTTTTGAAAAGCTTGACAGAAAGGTAATTGAGATTCCTTATCCGGTGCAGTTTCAGGAACTATTATAGCGTGCATCCGTTTACGTATACAGTTACTTGAGTGATATCAATGATTAAATAAAGGCAGGAAGGATCTATGGCTACATGGAGTTCCCGGGGACTTCGGGGTTCTACTTTGGAGGATTTGATCAACAGGACCAATGAAAAGTATTTGGAAAACGGGCTTGCCCTGATTCAGAAGATTCCTACCCCCATCACCCCCATCAATATCGATAAAAATACCAGACATATCACGCTGGCTTACTTTGATCAGAAGAGTACCGTGGATTATATCGGCGCAGTACAAGGGATTCCGGTCTGTTTTGACGCTAAGGAATGTGCAGTGGACCGGTTCGCGCTCCAAAATATCCACGCCCATCAGGTGCGGTTCATGGAGCAGTTTGAAAGGCAGGGCGGGGTGGCATTTTTTTTGATTTATTTCTCCCACAGGGATGAATTTTATTATCTTCCTTTAGAAATTTTTAAGTTTTTTTGGGATAGGGCAGAAGAAGGGGGGAGGAAAAGCTTTCTTTATGAGGAGCTGAATCCGGAATATGTTCTGCCGAAGAAGCATGGGGTGTTTGTGCCTTATTTGGATATGCTGAGGAAAGACCTGGAGGAGCGGGAGGATGCTTTTTGAGGGGGGTGGCATATAAGTGAAAATTTTCGTTTTTTATATGTGTTTTTTATTTATGGTTTGACAAATGAGGGGACTTCTTGTATACTGGCAATAGTTTTGTGTGGTAGCATGGTAGCGAATTAGAACTTTAAAGCAATAAAGTGCCTTGTGGCACGGAAGTGAGGTTTGGGATGAATAGGCAATTGGTGCATACGCCGGAAGGTGTGAGGGATATTTATGGAGAGGAGTATGCGGGGAAGCTGGCGGTGGAGAATTGTATTCATGGGCAGCTGAATTTGTATGGGTATCAGGATATTCAGACGCCTACGTTTGAGTTTTTTGATGTGTTTTCTAAGGAGATTGGGACAACGCCTTCTAAGGAGCTTTATAAGTTTTTTGATAAGGAGGGGAATACCCTGGTGCTTAGACCGGATTTTACGCCTTCTATGGCAAGGTGTGCGGCGAAGTATTTTATGGATGAAGATGTGCCTATCCGGTTCTGTTATGCGGGGAATACGTTTACCAATACTTCCAGTCTTCAGGGGAAGCTGAAAGAGGTCACACAGATGGGGGCTGAGCTGATTGGCGATGGAAGCGTGGAGGCGGACGGGGAGATGATCGCTTTGGTGGCGGAGTCTCTTCTGGCTGCTGGGCTGAAGGAGTTTCAGATCAGTATCGGCGAGGTGGAATATTTTAAGGGAATCTGTGATCAGGCCGGGCTGGATGAACAGACGGAGTATGAACTCCGGGAATTTATATCGGGCAAGAATATTTTTGGCGCGCAGGAATTGCTGGAAGGGCGCGGCGTGGCGGATTCTTATAGCAATATGCTCCTAAAAGTGACCGATTATTTCGGCACTGTAGATGTCTTGAAGGAGGCAAAGGGGCTGGTCTGCAATACCCGTTCCTTAAAGGCAATCGACCGCCTTGAAAAGCTTCATCATGTGCTTCGGGAATATGGCGTTGAGAAGTATGTTTCTTTTGACCTTGGCATGCTCAGCAAATATAACTATTATACTGGGATTATTTTTAAAGCTTATACCTATGGAGTGGGAGAACCTATCGTTAAGGGCGGCAGGTATGACCATCTGCTTGGTTATTTTGGAAAAGAAGCGCCCGCCGTGGGTTTTGTGGTGGTGATCGATGATTTAATGTCTGCCCTTAAAAGCCAGAAGGCGGACCTAAAGCCCGAAGAGGTCCTGCAGTATCTTACCTATAATGCGTCTAATTACGAAAGCATGCTTGCCAAGGCAAAGGGGCTTAGGAAAAATGGAAAGAAGGTTGCCCTGATACCAGAAAGCCGGGATGGACGAAAAAGGGAGGAAACATAATGAGCGAAGACAGATATTTGACATTTGCCCTTGGAAAGGGTCGGCTTGCAGATAAAACGCTGGAGCTCCTTGAGAAAATCGGTATCACCTGCGAGGAGATGAAGGATAAAAAATCAAGAAAATTAATCTTTGTAAATGAAGAAAAAAAGCTTCGCTTTTTCCTTTCCAAAGGACCGGATGTGCCTACCTATGTGGAATACGGTGCGGCGGATATCGGTGTTGTGGGCAAAGATACCATTTTGGAAGAAAACAGAAGGGCATATGAAGTGCTGGATTTAGGTTTCGGCAAATGCCGCATGTGCGTGTGCGGACCAGCATCGGCAAGGGAGCTGTTACAGCATCATGAGCGTATCCGTGTGGCGACCAAATATCCCTTAATCGCCAAGGAATATTTTTATAATAAAAAACACCAGACCGTGGATATCATCAAGCTTAACGGTTCTGTGGAACTTGGTCCTATCGTGGAACTGTCGGATGTGATTGTAGATATTGTAGAGACCGGATCCACGCTCAAGGAAAACGGACTCGAGGTGTTAGAGGAAATCTGTCCTTTGTCTGCCAGAATGATTGTCAATCAGGTCAGCATGCAGATGGAGACGGAGCGGATTAAGACGCTGATTTCCCAGTTGAAGGAACAGATTTAAAATTAAAATGCATATGAAAACAGAAGGAGCAGTAGCTATGCGTATTGTGGAGTTAAATGATACTACCAGAAATCACCTGTTGGAAAATCTTTTGAAAAGAAGCCCCAACAGTTACGGACAATATGAACAGACGGTCAGCGAGATCATCGATCAGGTGCGCACAAAGGGCGATGAGGCACTGTTTGCGTATACTTTAAAGTTTGACAAATGTACCATCACACCGGAAAACATAAAAGTCACAAAAGAGGAAATCGAGGAGGCCTATAATAAGGTGGATTCCGCCTTGGTGGAAGTCATGAAAAAATCCGCCGCAAACATCACGAAATTCCATGAAAAACAGCTTCATAACAGCTGGATCGCGCCGGAGAATAACGGAACCATATTAGGACAAAAGATTACGCCTATTGAGATTTCAGGTGTGTATGTGCCCGGCGGAAAGGCGGCTTACCCGTCCAGTGTTCTCATGAACGTGCTTCCTGCCAAGGTGGCAGGGGTTTCCCGTATCATCATGACCACCCCTCCCGGGGCTGACGGAAGGGTCAATCCGGGAACCTTGGTTGCCGCAGATATTGCAGGGGTTGACGAAATCTATAAAGCAGGCGGCGCACAGGCCATTGCCGCCATGGCATTTGGAACGGAGAGCATTCCCCGAGTGGACAAGATTACCGGACCTGGGAATATCTTCGTAGCCCTTGCCAAAAAAGCATGCTTCGGCTATGTGAGCATAGATTCCATTGCCGGTCCCAGCGAGATTTTGGTGCTTGCGGATGAAACTGCAAATCCCAGATACGTTGCCGCTGATTTGCTATCTCAGGCAGAGCACGACGAGATGGCAAGCGCCATCCTGATTACCACAAGCAGACCACTTGCCGAACAGGTTTCCAAAGAAGTGGAGCTCTTTACGCAAAAACTTTCCCGAAAGGAGATCATCGAAAAGTCTCTTGAAAATTATGGATACATCCTGATTGCTTCCAATATGGATGAGGCAATCGATGCGGCAAATGAAATTGCGTCTGAACATCTTGAGATTTTAACCGAAACCCCCTATGAGGTGATGACCAAAGTTAAGAATGCTGGAGCCATCTTCTTAGGAGAATATTCCTCAGAGCCTTTGGGCGACTACTTTGCAGGACCCAACCATATATTACCAACGAATGGTACGGCAAGGTTCTTCTCCCCCTTAAATGTGGACGATTTCCTGAAAAAGACCAGCATTATTTCTTATTCCCGGGATGCTCTTTTTAAAGTACATAAGGACATTGAACTATTTGCCGAAAAAGAGGGCTTGACTGCCCACGCAAACTCTATTAAAGTAAGATTTGAATAAGCTAGGAGATTGTGTAAAAATGGAGATTAAGATGGAGCGAAATGCCACGGTAACACGGAAAACAAAAGAAACAGATATCGCCATTACTTTAAATTTGGATGGAACAGGCAAAAGCAGCATCCACACGGGAATCGGTTTTTTTGATCATATGCTGGAGGGCTTTTCAAGACACGGCTTTTTTGACCTTGATGTAAAGGTGCAGGGAGACCTTGAAGTGGATGGTCATCATTCCGTGGAAGACACCGGCATTGTTCTTGGCGCAGCGATCAAAGATTCTCTCGGGGACAAAGCGGGAATCAAACGCTATGGCTCCGCCATTCTTCCCATGGACGACGCCCTTGCCCTATGCGCAGTGGATTTAGGCGGCAGACCCTATTTTGCTTTTGACTGTACTTTTACAGCGGACAAAGTGGGAGGTCTCGATACGGAGCTGGTGCGGGAATTTTTCTACGCGCTTTCTTATAGTGCAGGCATGAATCTCCACATTAAAATGCTTTCCGGCATCAATAACCACCATATGATTGAAGCCGTCTTCAAAGCCTTTGCCAAGGCGCTGGATGATGCCATAAAGAAGGATGAAAGAATTAAGGATGTTTTAAGCACAAAAGGCAGTCTTTAAGGAGAAACATACATAACGATGAATGATTACAAAAAATTTATACCCTGTATTTACCTTTTAAATGAAAAAGCAGTGGCAGGCTTTCAGGACGACACTGTCATAAGCAGCAATCCGGCAGAATTAGCCCGGTTTTACGGCGAAAATAACGCCGACGAACTAATCGTGTTTGATCTGTCCACAGATGACGTCTCCCATGAAACTGCCCTGGATCTGCTTAAGCTGATTTGTAAAGAGGCGCAGATTCCGGTCATAGGCGCCGGCAATGTAAAGCGCATGGAGGATATCAAAAAGCTCCTCTACGCTGGCTGTGCCAAGGCAGCCCTCAATTATTCTAAAGAAAGTAATATTGAAATCACAAAAGAAGTCTCCCTTAAGTTCGGCAAAGATAAGATTCTTGCATGCATTGCGGAAGCCTCCGAAATTGAGACTAACGAAGAACTTCTTGCCGAATATGTGGAGCAGATAATACTGATTGGTCCAAAGGGTATCAAGCAGGCAATCGATGTATCCAAACTGCCTGTTATCGTGACCCTGCCCGAGGTATCTTTAGATAAGATTATAGAGCTTTTGTCCTTTGACATCATTGCAGGCGTCACCGGACCGGCAATCAATGCCAATGCAAAGGAATTGAATGATATCAAGGATCTTTGCGCAGATAATGGTGTCAGCGTCAAAACATTTAAGCCTGCCATCAGCTGGTCGGAACTTACCCCCAACGCGGACGGACTTGTGCCGGTCGTAGTGCAGGATTACAAGACACGGGAAGTACTGATGGTGGCATACATGAACGAGGAAGCATACCTTCACACCTTAAGGAGCGGGCGGATGACTTACTACAGCCGCAGCCGCAGAGAACAGTGGATCAAAGGCGAGACCAGCGGGCATTATCAGTATGTAAAAGAAATGATTACCGACTGCGATAAAGACACGATTCTTGCCAAGGTCTCCCAGGTAGGCGCTGCATGCCACACCGGAAACTACAGCTGCTTTTTCAATGAAATCATGAAGAAGGAATATGACGAGACCAACCCGCTGATGGTCTTTGAATCTGTCCTTGGCGTCATCAAAGACAGAAAAGTCCATCCCAAAGAAGGTTCTTACACCAATTATCTGTTTGACAAAGGAATCGATAAGATTCTAAAGAAGCTGGGAGAAGAGGCAACAGAGATCGTCATTGCCTCCAAGAATCCCAATGCAAACGAGATCAAATACGAGATTGCCGATTTTCTCTACCACATGATGGTCCTTATGGTCGAAAAGGGCGTTACCTGGGAAGAAATCACGGAAGAACTGGATAAGAGGTGATCTGTGCACTGCATAATTTGATTATGCAGTGCATATTTTTTATAAATTCAAAGCCTGGACGATGAAATTTTATGAGTAAAGTAACCACAAATAAAAAATTGGAACTTGTAAAGGCGATCCGGATGCAGGATCAATATAACAGACAGTTGTTCCGCTCAAGAGAAGGATTTTTATATTCAGATGAACCCCTTGTAAAAAGAGGGGAACTATACAGTTTGGAAACAGAAGAAAAACCGGTAGTTCCTGATGAGGGAAAAGTCTTTAGCAGCTTTAGGATCCGCTTTGTCATCGCGGCGGTACTTCTGGCAGCGTTTATTTTGTGCGATATCAATCATTTGGATTACGCAGGAGAAACCACCGATACGATTTATGGGCGTCTGACGCGCAATGTGGATATTGAGGAGCTGTTCACATTTCAATTTGACTCAGAGTGAGCGATGCGTCCTGCCAACTAGTCTCTTAAAAACAATACGATACAAATTATGCTTGCAAACCGTAACCCCAACCCCGTATAATAACCTAAGCATGAAAATACTAATCAGAGAATAAAAAGGATTTAGCAAAATGAGAAAACTGGCATTAAGCGATGAAATACTGATGCAGGTAGAAAAACCTGCCCGCTACATTGGAAACGAAGTCAATTCTGTCATGAAGGAAAAGGATGAGATGCAGGTTCGGTTCGCTATGTGTTTCCCCGATGTATACGAAATCGGGATGTCCCATCTTGGCATTCAGATTATATATGACATGCTCAACCGTTTTGAAGATGTATGGTGTGAACGAGTATATTCCCCCTGGGTAGATTTAGACCAGGTGATGCGAAAAGAACAAATTCCCTTGTTCGCCTTAGAATCCCAGGATCCCATCAAAGAATTTGATTTTCTCGGCATCACCTTGCAGTACGAGATGTGCTACACGAACATTCTCCAGATTCTTGATCTTTCGGGGATTCCGCTGCTGGCTTCTGACAGAGGGGAGGAAGACCCAATCGTAATCGGAGGAGGACCGTGCACCTACAATCCCGAACCTATCTGTAACTTTTTTGACATGTTCTATATCGGCGAAGGGGAGACCCAGTACCGCAGACTCCTTGATTTATACAAGGAATGCAAGACGAAAGGTCTTGGACGAAAAGATTTTTTGAAAAAAGCGGCGCAGGTTCCGGGCATGTATGTGCCTTCCTTATATGAAGTGGTTTATCATGAAGACGGTACCATTCACAAGCGGGTTCCTTTGGCGGACGGTATACCAGAAATCATTGAAAAGGAACTGGTGCGGGATGTGACGGATACCTACTATCCTGACAAGCCGGTGGTTCCTTTTATCAAGGTGACTCAAGATCGGGTGGTCCTGGAGATTCAAAGAGGGTGCATCAGAGGCTGCCGGTTCTGCCAGGCGGGGCAGTTATACCGCCCTGTGCGGGAGCGGGATGTGGAGATGTTAAAACATTACGCCATGGAAATGTTAAAGAACACCGGGCACGAAGAAATCTCCCTAAGTTCTTTAAGTTCCAGTGACTATTCCATGCTGCCGGAGCTTCTGGATTTCCTGATTGAGAATTGCGAGAAGCAGAAAATCAATATTTCCCTGCCTTCCCTTAGAATCGATGCCTTTTCGCTGGATGTAATGAACAAGGTGCAGGATGTGAAGAAGAGCAGCCTCACTTTTGCGCCGGAGGCAGGCAGTCAGAGGATGCGAAATGTAATCAATAAAGGTTTGACCGAGGAAGTTATTTTGAATGGGGCACATCTTGCCTTTGAAGGCGGGTGGACCCGCGTGAAATTATACTTTATGCTGGGGCTTCCCATGGAAACGGAGGAAGATATCCGTGCGATTGCGGAGCTCTGCAATAAGATTGCAGCAGAATTTTACGAAACAGTTCCTAAAGAAAAGCGCAGCGGCAGAGTGCAGATCGTGGCAAGCACCTCCTTTTTCATCCCTAAGCCATTTACCCCGTTTCAATGGGCGGGTCAGTGCACCAAGGAAGAATTTCTGGACAAGGCGTATCTTACCAGAACCTCCATTGCCGGGCAGCT
>BLLW01000039.1 GCA_011959285.1 Lachnospiraceae bacterium
TCCCCTAAGATAAAGAGAATCCTCTTCTCCTCTCCGGGGGCAAGCAGGATATCCTTTTGAAGGCTGCCGCAGTGATTATTTCCTTTTTCAAAAGATCCGCCGCATTTGCCATCGATTACCGCCTTAGGGTTATCCTCCGTGTGATACAGCCCTAAGAACTTATCTCTCAGACAGTCAAATCCGTCCGGCGTCTCGTTCATGGTAAAATATTGATAGCCATATTCCTCGTAAAACAAGTCGTGCTCGATGATACCGTCCTCGTAACTGCTCCCCGCACAGTACAGGCTCATTTGGAAATTCTGGTTATCTATCATAATGTGGTGAAAAGAAAATTCGCAATAGGAAAATACCTTAAGGCTCCGCGGCACCTGATCCTCATTTTTTATCCTTACATCCCACAGCTCCAGCGCATCCCCAATCGGTACGCAGAGGGTCTGGCTTGCCCTGATTTTACTGTAGCTGCATTCATAGGTGGTGTAAGACAGTCCATGGCGGCATCTGTAATCCGCTTCTTTAAGCGGCTTTCCCACAGGCTGCCAGGAAATGCTCCAGTAGTCCCCGCTTTCCTCATCCCGAAGATATACATAATGACCCGGGCGGTCCATAGGAACGCTGTTTCCCCGAAACCTGGTTACCCTGTGATATTCCGGTGTCTTATGGAACATGTACCCCCCTGCCGTGTGATTGACCACCACACAGGTATCCTCCACGCCTAAGTAATTGGTCCATGAAGCCGGCAGGTCAATCCTGTCGATCACATACTCTCTGTTCTTATCGTCAAAATGCCCGTATTGCATAGCAGACTCCTCCCTTCCTTATGATTTTATTATAGCTTCTTAAGGTTTCTTGCGGTATTGCCATTCCTGTTAATATTTGACGATTTTTGTTCATCCCCGAGAAAAGAAATGTGGCAGATTTGTTCTCACGTGCAAATTATGGTAAAATGAAATCATTGTTAGAACCAACAACTGATTTATTCAAAAGAGGGATGGAAAATGATTTTTTTACCGCATATTATTTTACTGCTGCAGTTACTGCGCGTAATTGCCTATGACATATGTTACGACTGGGAGTATAAACATGGAGAATACCTGCTGTATACCGTTTTTTCTGTATTGCTGATTTTTATATATGCCGCTGTCCTATGTTACCTGCATCTTATGCCTTACAAGGACAAGAATCCGGTCTCTCTCCGGCTTAAGATCATGAAAGGGGCAACGAAAATCTTCCGGTTGTGTTTCTGGGGGATTCTTGCACAGCCTTTCCTTTATTTCTTTAAACTATATACCCCTGCGCTTGTTCTGTTTTCCGGCAGCGGAATGTCTGTCGTCTTGTTTGACGCGGTGGCTGCTTTTTTCTTCTTTTATTTTCTTATTTTGAACGGATGCATACGAATTCTGTGTACCTGCCGCAGCCTTGGCGTCTGGAAAAGGGTGGTGTTTGTCTTCTTTTTGTGGATACCGCTCATTCATCTGTTTCTTGCCCGGTATCTGAGCCGGCGGGCAAAAATTGAATATGATGCGGAGGTCTATCGGTTTGAAAACAGACAGATTCGGGCGGATTCTGAAGTCTGCGCTACCAAATATCCCATCGTCCTGCTCCACGGGATTGGATTTCGGGATCTGCAGTATTTCAATTACTGGGGGCGCATTCCAGCGGAATTGGTGAGAAACGGTGCCACTGTCTATTACGGTCACCAGCAGGCATGGGGAACGATCGAGGACAATGCGCTGATTATTAGGGATACAATAGAGAAGATTCTTGCAGAGAACCACTGTGACAAAGTCAATATTATCGCCCACTCCAAGGGAGGTCTTGACGCCCGCTATTTAATCTCAGGCTTACATATGGAAAATCAGGTAGCGTCCCTGACCACCATATCCACTCCCCACAGAGGATCGGAACTCTTAAATGTTTTAAATAAACTGCCGGATTCTGTTTACCGTCTGGTTGCCTCCCTTTTCGACTCCACCTATAAGAGGCTGGGCGATCCGGCGCCGGACTGTTACCATGCCAGCAAGCAGCTTTCCAGTGAGTTTTGCAAAACATTCAATGAAACCTATAAGGACGCCCCATGCGTCTATTATCAAAGTTATGCTTCTTATGTAAAGCACACCCTCGGGGACCATCTTTTGAGCATCCCCAACCTCATTATGTTCTTCACCGGCGCCCCCAAAAACGACGGACTCGTAAGCATCGAGTCAGCCAAATGGGGACACTTCAAGACAGTTTTTGCCAGCAGCGGCAGGCGGGGAATCTCCCACGGAGATATGATCGATTTGAAACGGGAAGACTATAAAGGGTTCGATGTCATTGAAGCCTATATACGGATCGTATCTGAACTGAAAAATTTGGGCTTTTGATTTTGCCCATTTTATTGTAATTTTTTCCAAAAATGGTATAATGAAACATACTCTAATTATGCAATATATCTATTAACTGATATATTATTTCAGAACCCGAACCTTGACATCATAATAAAGTATTGTATCTAAGCTGTTCACAGATAAAATTACCTTACCCTTTCAGACTTATGCCCGTATTTTCATGCACCGGTGCAAAGGCTGAATCGCAGTAAAAATGTGGGAATCAGACATAATTTGTTCCCAAAGGGAGGATAAGAGAATTTTATGTTAAACAAGATTAAAAATATGAAGGTCGAGAAGAAGCTGAGGTATTGTTTTGCACTGGTTGTTGCCATCGCCAGCATCTCTGGTATTTTAGGTCTTATTTTTTTGCTGCTCCACGATATCCAATACAGTAACGCTTTGGTCTCCAATGGATTTTCCCAAGGTGAAATTGGTATCTTCAGCACCTATCTGAATAAGGAACCTGCAATTATAAGAGAAATGATTCTTTTAGAAGATGAGGCAGATTTGCAGGAATCTGCAGACGAATTAGCGCAGACACAGGAAATTACAAATGCTGCCGTCGTTACGATGGTGCAGCATTGCAACACAGCCGAAGAAAAGGAATACGTTAAAATCATTGAAGAAACTTTGCCTGAATACCGCAGCATATTTGCCGAAGTGCAGGAACTGGCAATGCAAAACAAAAATGATGAAGCCCGCGACATGTTGATTTCCCAAGGCAAACCTGCCCTGAAGCAGTTGACCAATGCAGTAGAAGGATTGATCGATTTAAATGTGAAAATGGGAAATGAAGTGTCCAGTTCTTTAGGGATTCAAACTTATATTATTTTAGCCGTAATCGTTCTTGTTGCTTTGCTTGCCGTTTTAGTCGCTACAAAGTTCTCCAAATTTGTGGCAAAATTGTTTTCAGAGCCTATCACGCATGTCAAGGAAGCATCCGCTAAACTTGCACAGGGGAATCTGGATATTGAAATTGAAAAAATGTATCCTGATGAAATCGGCGAGATGACCGACTCTTTCAGGGAAGCTACTGACAGCCTGAAACTGTATATCAATGAATTGAGCAGATGCCTTAATGAAGCTGCCACAGGCAATTTCACTATCACTTCCGACATAGAATTTAAGGGTGATTTTAAAGCCCTGTCGGATGCCCTTGAAACAATTATATCTTCTTTAAACGGCACACTCAAAAATATCAATGAAGCTGCCGAGCAGGTTGCATTAGGCGCCGGTCAGATGGCTGAAAGCGCGCAGGCATTGGCAGAAGGCGCTACCGATCAGGCAGGTTCCGTGGAAGAACTGACTGCGACCATTCAAAATATCACAGAGGCAGTTGTACACAGTTCCGAAAAGGCAAAACATTCTTATAAAGACGCAGAAGGATTTGAAAAAGCCGCCGAAAAGAGCAATGAAGATATCAAGCTTCTCAACACCGCAATGGGACGGATCAACGATACTTCTAAGCAGATTGCAAACATCATCGCTGAAATCGAAGACATCGCTTCCCAGACAAATCTTCTATCTCTCAACGCTTCCATCGAAGCCGCAAGAGCAGGAGAAGCCGGAAAAGGATTTGCCGTCGTGGCAGATCAGATTGGCAAGCTGGCATCAGACAGCGCCAATTCCGCAATTAATACAAAGAAACTGATTGAAAACTCCATTGTAGAAATCGAACATGGAAATGAAATCACAGCCAAAACCACAGCCGCCATTGAAGCTGTCATCGAAGGTATCAAAATGCTTGCCTCATCCACAAAGGAAATCAGCGAATTATCCGACGAGCAGGCCGATGCCATGAAACAGCTTGAAATGGGCGTGGAACAAATTTCTGAAGTCATTCAGAATAATTCAGCAGCAGCGCAGGAAACTTCCGCTACTAGTGAAGAACTGTCCGCACAGTCTGACAATCTGGAAGGATTAGTCGGACAATTTAAGTTAAAAGCTTAGAAGAATTTTTTCTGTCCAATAACTTATATACAATGCGCTGCAGACGACACACGACATACATATTTTACTCTATCATGTATGAATTTTGGTTATACGGGTGATAGAAACATCAGAGCTTATAAAAAAGGTATCCTCCAACGGTTTTCCTGTGGGAGGATACCTTTTTATTTCCGCAGGCAGTCATTTATACTTTTTCAGAGATTCCGTAAACGGCGCCCTTGCGATACCATGTTCTGTCACAATTGCCGTAATCAGTTCATGATCCGTCACATCAAACGCCGGATTAAAGACCTTCACCCCTTCCGGCGCCATCCGCTCTTTATACCACATTTCCGTCACTTCCTCTGCCGGACGCTGTTCAATCGTAATCTCCGCCCCTGTAGGCGTGTCCAAATCGATGGTGGAAGTAGGCGCACACACATAAAACGGTATCCCATACTGCTTTGCCACTGCCGCCACCACGCTGGTCCCAATCTTATTTGCCACATCCCCGTTGGCTGCCACCCTGTCGCATCCCACGAACACGGCATTGACCCATCCGTTTTTCATGACCATGCCTGACATATTATCACAGATAAGGGTCACATCCACCCCAGCGCTGTGCAGTTCATATGCCGTCAGCCTTGCTCCCTGCAAAAGCGGTCTCGTCTCATCTGCAAATACCCGGAACCGATATCCCCTCTCCTGCCCTAAGTAAATCGGTGCCGTCGCCGTCCCATACTTACAGGTCGCAAGCTGCCCCGCATTACAATGGGTCAGAATCCCATCCCCCGGCTTTACAAGACTTAAGCCGTATTCCCCGATGGCTCTGCACACCCTGACATCCTCTTCTTTTATTTCTCTCGCCTCTCTGCCAAGAATCTCCACGATCTTTGGCACATCATTACCATCCTCATGCGCCTTCCGGCAAACCTTGTCCATCCGGTTTAACGCCCACGTCAGATTGACTGCCGTAGGACGCGCCGAGTCCAGATATTCCTTCTGCTTCCTAAACCTTTTATAAAAACCAGAGAACTCCTTCTCTTCCTCCGCAATCTGCCTTGCCAGCACATAAATCCCGAATGCCGCTGCCACTCCGATTGCCGGCGCTCCCCTGACCTTTAAAAGATAAATCGCATCCCAAATCTCCTGCGCCGTCCTTAAACGAATCATCTCTACCTTTCCCGGTAATCTGGTCTGGTCAATAATAATGACACCTTCGTCATCATCGCTTAAATCCACTGTTTCGTATGTCATAATATTCTCACTCATCGCCTGCTGCCTCTTCCTTTCTTCCTCTTTCGCCCGCCATCCTCTTTTTCTCCAATACGTCCAGAATAGAGAAAACAACGCATATCAGTATCGCCAGGAAGGAGACCGTCCGCTCGATCCTCAAGTTGACACGCTTTCTTCTTTTCCTGCGCTCCTTTATCCTTCTCTTTTCCTCTTTCTTCCGCTTTGCACCGTTTAAAACCGCCTGTGTCATATCCATCGACTCCCTCAGTCACACCCTGCGTTTTTCCAAAACATCATCTAAAACATCATTTTGATGTTTTGGATGATGAGGCTCCTAGAATACACCCGTTCTTACAGTAAAGTTGAACCTGCTAATTCACATAAAAAATTTATTTTATCCTATCATCGCTTGCACGAAATGTCAATTGGGAGTAGCGAAATCTTCCGCTGCCGCCTGCCGCTATGCGCCGCCCGTAAGTCCATCCCGGACTCTGCCTCCTGCACATAACCCCTTTTCTGCACATATACTATAGAAAAAGAGCGGCAAAATACAAGCCGCTCGTATATCTAAATCGTATCCTATGGAGTCCCTATGGCAATAACCTCACTAGATATCCTCAATCTGTCCCATTCTCTTAAAGATGTGTGCGAAGTAAACTGCAATACCTCCGAGTGTCTCTCCCACACGCTAAAACTTTTACTGCAATATAATCTGATTCAGGCTAACTTAGAGTTCGGCAAACAGTTCGACTGTGGTTTTCCGTTTTCCCCTCCAAAAACAGTTCAGAAGGAAAGCTCGCCCATGGAGCAGGGAACAGGGCTTGACCTTACGAACCCCAATTGTACCCACCGCACCGACCGATAATCTGGTTACATTTCCCCCAGCCGGAGGCGTTCAATGATGCTCTTTTTGCACATGCTGTGGTAGCAGATTACCGGAAGGATGATGGACATGAGAAGGATTACGGGAATGCTGACCACCATGGGGAGGATACTGAAGCTCCATTCAAAGTAAGCCATATTTTTCCCAAGCATATAGATTAATCCGCAGCTGACCACGTTCCCTAAAGTCAGTGAAATCAAAAGGGTAAATGCGCCATACCAGATGCCCTCCATGGTGAGCATTTTTTCCAGCTGTTTTCCCGTCATGCCCACCGCCTGCATCATGGCAAATTCCTGTTTTCTTGCAAGAATGCTGGTAATCATGGCATTGATCAGGTTTAAGACGCCAATCAGCCCTAAGATAAGTGCAAGCAGGCTGCCAATCACAGAAAACATCCGCGTTTCCTTGGCAAATTCGTCCCGCAGGGAATCCTTGGTAATCAGTACCAGATCCGGGTACCTCTCCTCCAGCAGGGAAGTGATTTCTGCTGCCACCTGCTTATCCGTCCCTTCTGCCACATCGATGCAGGCGTGAATGGCTCCTCTCGTGTCATATAGTTCCCCAAAGTCCTTTTCACTAAGTACAAACTCTTCGCCGCCCAGCACCCAGCTTTTGGTGCTGATGGCATAAGGGTAATCCACGATTGCCATGATTTCCAGTTCTTTTGAAGGCAGCGATTCATCACTGCTTCCCAGCGTGACCTTATCACCTACGGAAATCACGTTTTCATCGTCTCTTTGCGTCCACAATGCATATCCGCCCTGCTTAAACTTCTCAAGATCTAATTCTCCTTCCAAAAGGGAAAGCTCTGAAAACAGGTCGTCGGGAAGACAATAACAGCGTCCGTTGGTCGTTCCGCTTCCCACGACCTGCGCCACGATTTGCTCCATGAACCGTCCCTTCTCACTTATTTTCTCCGGGCTCCAATAGGCTGCAAATTTCTCCAGCACTTCCGGCGGGTAAGTCAGCAGACCATTTCTGCACTGCAGCGAACTGACCTGCTCTACCCCGTCCATTTTCTGTATCTCTGATACCGCCTCTTTTGTAACCGCTTCATAATCTGTCTCTGGCGCTGTCATATTTACTGCACTGTAATGGCTGACCTGCATATCCGCCAAAAGATAGGATTTCACATACTGGTCAAAGCTGAATCCTTTGATCAGGCAATAGGTTCCGTTTAACAGGATCAGGCTCAAGGACAAAGATGCCACCACCACCGCTGCCTTGCGTTTGTTCCTTCCCATATTGGCAGCTGCAAGGCGGGCTGCGGAAATTTTGCCGGATTTCTTTTCTTTCTTTTTATATTGTTTGTTCTCCACATAGCGCACCGCTTCTATGGGCGATACCTTCGCCGCCAGCCGGCAGGGCTTGATACAGCTTAGATAGACCACGAATAGAGCAAATACCGCCGAGCCTGCAAATATCCATGGATTAAGAGAGATATTTTCTACAGAGACGCTGACCGCGCTGTAGATAAAGGGCAAAAGCATTTTCCCCACGAACCAGCCGGCAAAGAGCCCTATGGGAATCCCCACTGCGGAGAGCAAAAGCGCTTGGGCGCGTACCATCCTTCTCAGCTGCTTTCCTGTGGTGCCAATGGTCTTTAAAAGTCCATAGTACCGGATATCACTGCTCACATTGATATAAAAGATATTATAGATGATCAGGTATCCTGACAAAATGATAATGCCTAACAGCCCGACTCCCAGCGCAATCGTCATTCCGTCCATGGTGGCAGTGGCATATCCCCAATTGACCGATTCCCTCACTTCGTCTTCGGCAAAGCCGGCTCTCTCTGTCAGGTCGCTGACCTGGGACTCTATGTCATAGGAGGAATCAAACCATACACTTGCCGAAAGCGTTCCCTCTGGATGAAAAAGCCCTCTTTCTTCTTCACGTTTATAATAATTTTCTTCCAGCAGATCTACATGCGCATCCAGCCACTGTCTGGAAATCCAAAGTTCCTGCGCATGGGAGGCATCATTGGAATACCAGAATCCGCTTAAGATAAACTCCTCGTTAAGCGTCTTTTCCCTGCCATCCTTATCGTGGGTCACGATGGTGAGCGGCACCTTCTCTCCCAGTTCAAGGGGGACACCCAGCGCCTCAAGCACTTTGCTGCTGGCGGCGCACTCCTTCATCTCCTTGGGCATTTCGCCCTTTTCGGGATAGCAATAGCTCCACTTTGCCATCTTATCTTCTGCATAGCGCACTTCTGTCTGCAGCATATTCAGTTCCGGGTTCTGGGCAAATCCGGCTACAATATCATAAGCAATATCTTTGTAACCGCCTGCCGCTTTGATTCTCTCATACTCTTCCTCTGAAAGGTATTTGTAACCGCCGTGGGCGCTGGTGCCGATCTGACGGAAGATTCCCTCCTGCATGGACTCCATCATGGAAGTGCCCACCGTAAATAACGCCGTAAACAGCAAGGTGGTGAGGGCAATCGCCAGGATTGCTATGATGTTCTTCCATTTCTTTTCCCGCATGGTTCTGTAGGACAGGGTGCGGATGATCTTCTTGTTTGCAACTCTCTTCATGCCTTACCGCCTCCTGTCACGATTTTTCCGTCTTCAATCCGTACCATCCGGTCTGCCAGCTGGGCAATCTCTTCATTGTGGGTAATCATGACGATGGTCTGCTCGAATTTCCTCGCCGTCACCTTCAAAAGCCCCAGCACATCCTGACTGGTGCCGGAATCCAGATTTCCCGTAGGTTCGTCTGCCAGGATAATCGCTGGCTTCGCCGCAAGGGCGCGGGCAATGGCTACCCTCTGCTGCTGTCCCCCGGAAAGCTGGGAGGGGAGACTATTGATCTTCGCTTCCAAGCCCAGCGTCTTTATGATTTTATCCACATAACTTTTGTCGATCTGGTTTCCGTCTAGCTGAACCGGGAATACAATATTCTCATATACATTCAATACCGGCACTAAGTTGTAGCTTTGAAATACAAAGCCGATTTTCCTCCGCCGGAAAATCGCAAGTGCATCCTCTTTCAGGGAAGATATATCTTTGCCGTCCACCAGCACCTTTCCTTCCGTGGGATAATCCAGCCCGCCCAGCATATGCAGCAGTGTGGATTTACCGCTTCCGCTGGTTCCCACGATAGAGACAAACTCTCCCTGCTCTACCTTTAAATCTACTCCGTCCAGCGCCTTTACCAGACTTTCTCCTTCTCCGTAATATTTTTTCAATCCATTTGTTTCCAAAATGACCATAAGACTGCCTCCTGTAAGTTTTCTTTTTTAAACTATAACAGGAAAACCTTTCTTTCCTCTGTCTCAAATCTAACAGTTTTGAAAGAATCTTTATTTTGCCATATAAAAGGAAAAGGTACTTCCTGCGCCATGCCTTGACTTCACCCGCACATAGCCTCCCTGCTTTGCCGCGATCTTTCGCACCAGATAAAGACCGATTCCCACGCCTTTTTCCTCCGCTGCTTCCGCGCTTCTGTAAAAGCGCTCAAAAACTTGCGCCTGCTCTTCTTCTCTGATTCCAATTCCTGCATCCGTCACCAAAACGGCGGCAAACATTTCAGAGTCTTTTACCTGTATCCTCACTTCACTGCCCACAGGGCTGTACTTGATGGCATTGTCCAGCAAATTCCCAAGCGCTTCCTCCGTCCACTTCCGGTCATAATTCGCCTTTGCATCCGTCTCCTCTATATTAAGACGAATTCCTTTTAAAGCAGCCGCTTCCTCCGCCCCTGCAACTGCCGCCCTAATGCATGGCATAATTGCTTCCCGCTTAGGCTTAAGCATGAGCACTTCGCTTTCCAGCCGGGATACCTTCACCAGTGACCGAATCAGGAAATCCAGCTTTTCTGACTGCTCTTTAATATTCGTTACGATAGGCACAAGCTCCGGATTCGTCTCCTTTTCCTGCAGAATCTGCGCATATAGAAGGATATTGGCAAGAGGTGTCTTCGTCTGATGGGAGATATCGGAAATCAGCATCTTGATCTTCTTCTGTTCTTCAAGCAGCCGATGTTTAGAACTTACAGAGGAAGAAAGGAATCTTTTCCACTTCACTTCAAGCCTGGAAATCCTGCTCTCATCATAAGCGCTCTCTTCAAAGGTATCATTTATGGCATCCTCAAGCATCTCCTCAATGCGACTCATCACACCAAACCGCGGGAATCTCATCTGATTTCTCCTTTCCACACATAGCCGATTCCATAAACCGTCTGCAGATGTCCTTCTCCGTCCTCCTTCAATTTACTCCTAAGCCTCCCGACTGCCACCGACAGAGCATTCTCATCCACAAATTCTGCCCCGTCTGTCCATATTTTATCAATCAGCTTCTCCCTTCCCATGACGATGTTCTGATTCTCAACAAGGGTTTGCAACAGCTTAAGCTCCGTTTTGCTCAAGACAATCTCTTCCTCTCCTCGCATAATCTTCATCTCTTCAAAACAAAAGGACAACTCTCCAAAACACCAGACCTCTTTTTTCTGCTTCCCGGCATTTTTTAACGCCTTGTCGATTCTGGCACGGAGCACCATAAGGCTGAATGGTTTGGTAATGTAATCTTCTGCCCCAAGTTCCAAACCGCGTACCTCGTCGATTTCCATATCATTTGCTGTTATGATGATGATGGGGATATCCCTGCCTGCCTTTACCTCCTTGAGCAGGTCATAGCCGCTTCCATCGGGCAGATTCAGATCCAGCAGAATCAAATCGAACATCGCTTTGCCTGCGAGCGCCTCCTTTGCTTTTACAATGCTTTCACATAAGGTAAAGGTCAAATCTTCCCTTCTAAGCGCCAGCTCTATTCCTTCACGAAGTCCTCTGTCATCCTCCACGACTAAAATTCTTTTCATTTTACCTCTTCCTCTGATTTTTTATACGCCAATCAAGTAGGGAAAGTTTTTCTCCCTACTCGCCGCGCAGTCCATATGCTGCATCAACAGCAAACTTCCATTTGCAGACCTGCGCATAAAAAACTGGCAGGAAAGTTCATTCCTGCCAGCTTCCTATATCTTATTTTGCAGCAAGTTCTGCTTTCAATCTTTCGGTGAGCGCAGGAACGATTTTGTTTAAATCACCTACGATACCATAGTCGGCTACATCGAAGATAGGCGCCGTGTCATCCTTGTTGATTGCAATGATGATGTCCGCTTCTTCCATACCTGCCACGTGCTGGATTGCACCAGAAATACCGATTGCAAAGTATACATTGGGACGAACGGTCTTTCCTGTCTGTCCAACCTGTAAATCTTTGGGCTTCCAGCCTGCATCTACTACCGCACGTGAGCAGCTTACCGTACCGCCTAAAACTTCTGCAAGGTCTTCCAAAATCTTGAAGTTTTCAGGGCTTCCAACGCCACGTCCGCCGGATACTAAAATCTTTGCATCCATGATATCAGCTACGTCTGAAACTGCCTTTACAACTTCTAAGATTTCTACATACTTATCGTTGGGTGTAAATCCGGGATTGAACTCTACCACAACTGCCTTTTTGCCGGCTTCTCTGGGCGCTTTCTGCATAACGCCGGGACGAACGGTTGCCATCTGAGGACGGAAGTCAGGACATGCAATGGTTGCAATCGTGTTTCCGCCGAATGCAGGACGTGTCATGAGCAGCTGATTGTGAAGCTGTTCTTTGCCCGGAATAGGGTTGATCGGGAAATCGCCGATATCAAGCTGTGTACAGTCTGCGGTAAGACCTGTGTGGATTCTTGCGGACACTCTGGGACCTAAATCACGTCCGATTGCGGTAGCGCCAACCAAGAAAATTTCAGGCTTGAACTCACCTATCACAGATGCCAGGGCATGTGCGTAAGGCTCTGTTCTGTATTCTTTCAGTTCGGGATCATCCACAACAATAACTTTATCTGCACCGTATTCGGCAAGTTCATCTGCAAGTCCCTTCACATCGCTGCCGACCAAAACTGCCGTTACTTCTGTGCCTAAATCTTTCGCAAGGTCTTTTCCCTTGCCAACTAATTCTAAAGCAATTCCGCTGAGTACATTGTCTACCTGCTGTGCAAAGACAAATACTCCTTTATAATCTTGAATATTCATTTTGAACCTCCATCATAGTAATTAGATTACATGTTTTACTTTTAATTTATCGATAATATATTCCACGGATTCTGTAGGATCAAGATTTACCTTCTCGCCGGCTCCCTTTCTTACCTTGTCGGAAGCTTTTGCAATCTGGGTAGGTGATCCCTTAAGTCCTAAATTGGAATCCTCAACATCAACTAAATTTGCTCTTCCCCATACGGTGATCTCTGCATTGTATGCGTCAAAGATCCCGCCGGGAGTCATATAACGGGGCTCATTTAATTCAGCAAGGGCTGTGATCAGGCAGGGCATTTTTGCCTTTAACACATGATATCTATCATCATACTGACGCTCAACGATTACACTGTCTCCTTCAATCTGAATCTTCTGTGCATAAGAAATAACGGGGATTCCAAGATGCTCAGAAATCTGGGGACCAACCTGTGCGGTATCGCCGTCGATTGCCTGACGTCCTGTGATGATCAAATCATATTCCAGATTGCGGATTGCGCCAGCAAGTGTCTGGGAGGTTGCCCATGTATCAGCGCCGCCGAGCACTCTGTCTGTTACCAGAACGCCTTTGTCTGCTCCCATAGCCATTGCCTCGCGGAGCACTTCTTCCGCCTTGGGAAGACCCATAGTAACTACCGTTACCTCTGCACCGTACTGATCTTTTAATCTAAGCGCTGCTTCCAATCCTGCCTTATCATCGGGATTCATAATGGTAAGCATTGCGCCTCTGTCAAGAGTACCATCGGGATTAAACTTAACGCCGCCCTTGGTATCAGGTACCTGTTTAACACAAACAACAATTTTCATTGTATTATCTCTCCTTATAAATTAATCTTTTCGTCAAACCAATCTTAAATCCGGCTTACTTAAGCAATGCGCCGGAGATAACCATTCTCTGCACCTCGCTGGTTCCTTCGTAGATCTCGGTGATCTTTGCATCACGCATCATGCGCTCAACATCGTATTCTCTGATGTAGCCGTATCCGCCGTGAAGCTGAACCGCCTTGGTGGTCACTTCCATTGCAACTTCTGCAGCATACAGTTTTGCCTGCGCTGCTTCTACAGAGTAGACCTTCTGTGTTGCCTTTGCCATAGCTGCCTTGTAAACGAGAAGCTGTGCAGCCTGTACCTTGGTAGCCATATCAGCAAGCTGGAACTGTGTATTCTGGAATGCGCCGATGGCTCTTCCGAACTGTTTTCTTTCTTTCACATATTCAACTGTGCGATCCAGCGCGCCTTCTGCAAGACCAAGTGCCTGTGCAGCGATACCGATACGTCCGCCGTCCAATGTGTGCATCGCAATGCCGAATCCCTTTCCTGCCTGACCTAAAAGATTCTCTTTTGGAATGCGGCAGTCTGTAAAGATCAATTCATAAGTGGATGATCCGCGGATACCCATCTTCTTTTCCTTTGTACCAAAGGTAAAGCCAGGTGTTCCCTTTTCCACGATAAATGCAGAAATCATCTTTTTACTTCTACCCTTTGCATCTGTGACAACATCTGTCACTGCAAAGATAACATAGATATCAGCTTCCTTACCGTTTGTGATAAAGATCTTGGAGCCGTTGAGCACCCACTCGTCGCCGTCTAAAACAGCCTTTGTCTGCTGTCCCTGTGCGTCTGTTCCTGCACCGGGCTCTGTCAGACCGAATGCGCCTAATTTTTCACCCTTTGCAAGGGGAACTAAGTATTTCTGCTTCTGCTCTTCTGTTCCGTAAGTCATAATCGGGTCACAGCAAAGAGAGGTATGAGCAGATACGATAACGCCTGTAGTACCGCAAACTTTGGAAAGTTCTTCTACACACATAGCGTAAGTAAGGGGATCACAGCCCTGTCCGCCGTACTCCTTCGGTACAGGAATGCCAAGGAAACCTGCTTTTGCCATTTTTTCAACAGTTCCTCTGGGAAAAACTTCTGTCTCGTCAACTTCCTGCGCTAAAGGCTTAACTTCTTTTTCTGCGAACTCTCTAAAAAGAGTTCTTGCCATTTCATGTTGTTTTGTTAACATAAAATCCATGATATTGATTCCTCCATAAAGTGTTTAATTTTGTATTACTTAGAATAATCATAAAAACCTTTTCCGGTTTTCTTTCCAAGCTTTCCTGCACGTACCATCTTGCGAAGAAGGGGATGAGGACGGTATTTAGGATCGCCTGTCTCATTCAGCAGTACTTCCATGATGGCAAGCACGATATCAAGACCAACCAGATCACCTAGTGCAAGAGGTCCCATAGGATGGTTCGCACCAAGCTTCATAGCCTCGTCGATGTCAGCTACGCTTGCTGTGCCGTCAGCATAGATTCCGATTGCTTCATTGATCATAGGGATCAGGATTCTGTTTACAACAAAGCCGGGCGCTTCCTTCACCTGTACAGGTGTCTTGCCAATTTCTACAGAGATTGCTTTAATCTTTTCTACCATTTCATCAGGTGTATTTTCACCGGCAATGACTTCTACCAGTTTCATTCTGTCGGCAGGATTGAAGAAGTGCATACCAATCATAGGTCTGTCCAGTCCAGCGCCGATTTCTGTGATAGATAAAGAAGAAGTGTTGGATGCAAACATGCAATCTGGCTTAACGATATCCATCAACTCTTTGAAGGTATCCTTCTTGATCTTCATGTTTTCAGGTGCAACTTCTACAATCAAATCGCAGTCTGTACAGATATCCTTTAAACCGCAGGTAATCTTAGCCATAATGGCATCAGCCTTTTCCTGTGTAATTTTCTCTTTGCTTACCAGGAAATTCATGTTTTTCTGGATCCTTGCTTTTCCGCCTTCAGCGAACTCCATTTTGATATCGCAAAGACATACTTCGTATCCGTCTGTCATTGCAAATGCCTGTGCGATTCCGGCACCCATGGTACCTGCACCAATAATACCTACTTTCATTTTCAAATCCTCCTATATGCTATGTTGGTTTTGTATTTATCACCGCCTTATGGCAGTGTTAAACTCTTTTTAGCAGTTCTTGAACGGCTCTTTTACTTTTTCTTTGTTCTTGTCAAGGAAGAATGCCATACCATATTTCTGGTCTTCTGTCTCAAAGCAGTCGCCAAATAATTTTTCTTCAAGCACGATTGCCTGATCCATATCTACGTCCAAGCCTTCGTTGATCGCTTTCTTGCAGTTGCGCACTGCAATAGGAGCATTTTTCGCGATGCCTGCCGCCATCTTTTCTGCTGCGGGCATCAGTTCTTCCTGGGTATAAACAGCGTTTACAAGACCGATTCGCAGTGCTTCATCCGCTTTGATATTCCTTGCCGTATAAATCATCTGTTTTGCCATGCCTGCACCCACCAGACGTGCAAGACGCTGTGTGCCGCCAAAACCAGGCGTGATTCCAAGTCCAACCTCAGGCTGTCCGAATACAGCATTGTCAGAACAGATTCTGATATCACAGCTCATGGAAATCTCACATCCGCCGCCCAGTGCAAATCCGTTGATTGCTGCAATTACGGGAATAGGAAAAGTCTCCAGCTTGCGGAACACATCATTTCCTTTCTTTCCGAAAGCTTCTCCCTCTGCCTTGGTGAGTGTGCTCATCTCTCCGATATCTGCACCTGCCACAAAGGACTTCTGACCGGCGCCTGTGAGAATCAAACATCTTACTTCCTCAAGATTAACCGCATCTAAGGTCTGATCCAGTTCTTCCAATACCGTTGAGTTGAGTGCATTAAGCGCCTTTTCACGACTGATGGTAATCACGCCATATGCGCCCTTTTGTTCGTATACGATAAATTCCATTTTTACGACTCCTTTTCTCTTTATATATTTATGCGTCCTGCGGCCGCAGATTCTGTTTTTCGCAGTTCTGCCCCAAAACCTTCAAAACACATATCCTTCATAAACGTGCAATGAAGAATGACCCCGCAGAGCCATTCTTCCCACATGATTCTTTCATGAAACATGGCTCTCCCATGCGTTATTCACAGCTTAGAAGTTCTGTTCATGTTTTCATGTTTGTGATCTAATCTTCCATTTTTACGATGGTAGAGCATCCCATACCGCCGCCGATGCACAAAGTTGCAAGACCTGTCTTAGCGCCTCTTGCCTGCATCTCATGAAGCAGTGTAACAAGAATACGGCATCCGGAAGCTCCTACAGGATGTCCAAGTGCAATAGCGCCGCCGTTAGGATTGAGCTGTTTGTCAACGTCAATTCCCAAATCCTTTCCTACTGCAACAGACTGTGCTGCAAAGGCTTCATTTGCTTCGATGATATCGAAGTCTTCAATCTTCATGCCTGTCTTAGCCATAACCTTTTGGGTTGCTGCCACAGGACCAATGCCCATCACTTCAGGTCTTACGCCTGCAAGCGCGCCAGCCACGAAAGTAGCCATAGGCTTAACGCCTAATTCTTTTGCCTTTTCTTCGCTCATGACAACAATTGCTGCCGCACCATCATTGATACCAGACGCATTGCCGGCTGTCACGAATCCGTCAGGGTTGATAGGACGAAGCTTAGCAAGTCCTTCAATTGTAGAACCAGCACGAGGTCCTTCATCTACCTTGAATTCAACCATCTCTTTTTTCTTTTTAACCATAACGGGTACAATCTCAGCATCAAATGCGCCCGACTTCTGTGCAGCTTCTGCTTTCTGCTGGCTCTTTAATGCAAATGCATCTAATTCTTCTCTCGTAAGTCCCCATTCTTCGCAGATATTGTCTGCTGTTCTGATCATATGGTAATCGTTGAATGCATCCCAGAGCGCATCCTTGATCATGGTATCAACCAATGTGCCATTGTTCATTCTATATCCATAACGTGCCTGAGGAATTGCATAAGGAGCCATGGACATATTTTCCATACCGCCTGCAACAACGATATCTGCATCTCCTGCCATAATCATCTGTGCAGCCTGGTTCACGCAGTTAAGACCTGAACCGCATACAACATTCATGGTAACTGCAGGTACTTCAATCGGTAAACCTGCCTTAATAGAAGCCTGACGGGCTACGTTCTGTCCCTGTCCTGCCTGGATAACACATCCCATATAGACCTGATCCACTGCTTCAGGTGCTACCCCTGCTCTGTTTAAAGCTTCTTTAATTACAATTGCTCCAAGCTCTGCGGCAGGTACTGTGCTCAAGGAACCGCCCATTGTACCGATAGCAGTACGGCATGCGCCGGCTAAAACTACTTTTTTTGCCATTATTCTTTCCTCCGTTTTATAAATAACTTGTTCTATTTTTTCTCTACAATGATTGTTAATTTTTTATCATTGCGAACAGATTCATTATATCATAGGGCACTCGTTTTTGCAATCTATTCCATTGGCAATTCACAAAAAATTTAACTGAAATTGAAGCAAAAACCCTGAGCCTGAAACTTTTTTATTACGCATAAATTTGCTATTGGACACATATGTTTATGTAACCTGCTTTGTAATAGGTGTCTTATGAAAAAAATCCGCCGTTACCTCACCACATTTGCCGTTTGTCTTTTGCTTGCGGCAGTCTGCCTTCTCATAGAAAACCGCATAACCACAAAAGAATATTCGGCCATCGAAGTTGCCGCCGGCGCCAACGGCGACTATATCAAATGGGTAGATTTCAATGTTTCCTACGAAGCGCTCTGCGCCGCTTATGAACTGGATGTTCAAAGCTATGATGCTCCCGTACATCTTAACTGGATCGAACTGCTTGCCTATGCTGGCGCTAAAAGCGGAGGGTCTTTTAAAAAAGACAGTGTCGCTCTAATCAAAAAACTGGCCTCGGAACTTTCGGAAGGCAAAACTACCTTAAAAGAACTGACCAAAGATATGAAATACTATGATTATTATTATGAAGCCTACGAAGCGGTTCTTGGAGGTATGGTTGGAGAATATGAGATAGAACAGGAAGATGAAGGCGGTACAAAAACTTGGAAAAAGGTGTATGGACTAAAGGCCTTCTCTCCCATTGCCAAAGGCTTTGAATACAGCGATTATGATGATTTCGGTTCTTCCCGAAGCTACGGATATAAGCGGCAGCATTTAGGCCACGACATGATGGGGCAAATCGGAACGCCCGTAATCGCAATTGAATCGGGCTATGTGGAGGCGCTTGGCTGGAATCAGTACGGCGGCTGGCGCATCGGTATCCGCAGCTTTGACGGCAAACGCTATTATTACTATGCCCATCTGCGCCAGAACTTCCCTTACGCCCTGGATCTTAAAGAAGGAAGCGTGGTCACTGCCGGAGACGTCATTGGCTACATGGGGCACACTGGATATAGCACCAAAGAAAACACCAATAACATCGACACGGTCCACCTCCATTGGGGTTTGCAGCTCATCTTCGATGAATCCCAGAAAGAAGGAAACAATGAAATCTGGATCGACTGCTACGCCTTAACCCGTTTTCTCTATAAAAACCGCTCTCTCACCGAAAAAAATCAGGAGACCAAAGAATGGTTCCGCCATTTTCAGATGAAAGACCCTGCCGTCGTCGAATACACGCAGAATGGTTCCCCAAAAGCCACCCCTGACGCATAATCTTTACGAAGGATCCTTATATACAAACTCACGCTGAACCACAAAACTCACAAAAAACAAGAATACGTCCACCGGTATCTTCACCGCCACCTCTGCCCCTCCAAATAAAGGGTAAAGGCGGTTTACCAGAAAAGCGCTCAGTGCCACCTGAACCACCGCAAGCAGGGCATAACGGGGCAGAGTGGTCTTCACCGCCACCTCACTCTGAAACACCACTTTGAGATTCAGGGTATAATTGTAAAGCGCTGAAAGAATCCTTGCAAGGACGGTAGACGCCGTAATATAGGTGATACTTCCCCACTGTCCGTCCTTCATCAAAAAACAGAACAGGGAAAACAAAGCCAAATCGACCACACTAGATGAAACAGAGGAAAACAGGAATTTTCCAAAAATCATGTAAATCTTCATGGAATCCTTTATGGGATGAAAATGGCTCGTCTTATTTTCCTCTATATAAATCGTGCGTATGGGCACCTCTACTATTTTGATTTTTTTGTTTTTGGTTTCCAGCAGCATATTCGTCTCAAACTCAAACCGCTCTCCCTTCACCGTAAGGAGTTGTTCCATAAATGCTGCTGGAATCCCCCTTAGTCCTGTCTGGGTGTCACTGATCGTAATACCTGTCAGATACTTCATCACCACCCTAGTGCACTTGTTGCCAAATTCCGAGCGGGCGGGCACATTCTCGCCTTCAAAGCACCGACACCCCAGAATAAGAGCATCTTCATTTTTAATCAACGCATCCACACAAGAAAGAATGCATTCAGGAGAATGCTGTCCATCAGAGTCTGCCGTAATCACGCCGGGCATTTCTTTGTACGCCCAAAGGCAGTAATGAAACGCCGTTTTTAACGCCCTTCCCTTTCCCTGGTTGACCGCATGATGCAGAACAATGCACCCGTATTTTTCTTCCGCCTCTTTGAAAAAATGCGCGTATGTTTCCCCGCTTCCATCATCCACCAGCACGATGTTGCGAAAACCTGTTTCTTTCAATTTATAAAGCAGTCCAGGCAGCTTATCATCCGGCTCATAGGAGGGGATAATAATCGGCACATTCCATCTTTGTTCCTCTTTTTTCATACTATCCAATAACCCTTCTAAAATTTCACAAGGCGCAGATTCCCTGCCTCTTCTATTATTTTATACAGACAGCTGTATTCAAATTCCGAATCCTCCAGCAAAGTTTCAAACAGCGCTTCCCCATTTTCCGTAAGTTCGTCCACATACAAAAAGTTTGCATGCGCATCCAAAAGTGCATTCACGATATCCTGACTTTCAGCTGAAGTGGCATCCACATTTCCGTACATGACCGACACCGGCGCTGCCTCAAACCCTACATAGGTATTTCTCACCCAACTCACATCCGATATATCCCTTAAATACAATACACGTCCAACACTTCCTTTTTCGGCGCCATCCACTTTATCCAAAAAACTTTCCGCCTTTTCATCCACGATTTCACCGCGCTGTGCCATAACTTCCTCCACTGTGTCCCTATAACCGATCAGCGCCCGGTAAGCGCTGGTATAGTCTGTGGTCAAAAGTACAAATATCATACATGCAATGGCGCCTGTTTTCGGCTTTTTCCCATTCAAGGCCAAAAATGCGGTCAGGTATAAACCTCCTATGGTAAAAGGCGCCCCATATCGTTCGATGGACGAGACCATTCCAAAGGGCTCCAGATACTGGGTCTCCACAGCAAAAATCGTCAAATGGCTCAGCAGATTAATTCCATAAAATATGGCCCCCGTGACTGCAAGAAAAATTCCCACAAGACCTGCCTTCTTCCTATCCAGCTCTTGAAATCTATACAATAAAAAGATACCTACGAGAAGCAGCAGATAGAGCGCAAGGGGGCTTAAATCAATTCCGATCGTTTTCCATCTGTGCAGAGGCCATTTAAGAAATGCTTCCGTAAATGCTTTTACCATCTCTTTCTGATAAGCTGGGATGTTCATTCCCCCTGTCGCCATTCGAATAGCGGTTCCGGTCAGTTTCGCTACTCTCCTGTTCAGCACGCAAAATACCAGCCATGAACCTTCTGTCAAAACTGGAAGCAGCGTAACGAAAAGCAGCCCCCGCCTGTCCGTACTTTTTTTCCACTGACCAGCCTCTTGCCTTTTATGCATCATAAAGTGATACGCATAATCAAACAATAACCCAAATGCTGCCCAGATAAAGCCTGTATTTTTACAAAGCACAAGCACCATAAGAAACAGTGCCTGACGCCCATAATAGAAAAAGCTTTTGTGATCCTTCCTATCGATCACTGCCGTCAGAAAGGCGCCGTATACCACTGCCATAGTCAAATCGGCACAACAGCCATCACACCAGAACACCTCCGCCACTGCTGGAAAAAGCCAGAGGACTGCCGCCCCTGACGCCATCATGAAAATATTTCTCTTTTTCAGGACTTTAAGCAGCGGGAAAAGAAACGACAGATTCATGAAATAGTACCCGGCGAACATAAGACCTTCCTTAAATTCTGAAGGAGAGAAATGTAAAAACCACCACTTCATCATCTGCGTACCTGGCGGATAATCTCCAAATTCTGCCGCCACATTGGCATATTTCGATGCAAATCCGTCCAGATAAAAAAGAGATTTTACATCCGTAGCCCAGAAATTATAGTCATCCCACCAGCTCACCGCTTTACCGCTTACACACGCAGCCACTGCCACCGTCATCCCAAACGCTGTCATTGCCGCCGGGCTTAGGAGCTCCTTCCGGGCAAATGCCATTGCTTCCTTGCGCTGCTCCGCACTCCGCCGTAACACATAAACCACAGATGCCAGAATCCCTGCCATAGCGATATAATCCGAAAAAGAAAGGACTCTGAAAAAGGAGAGCACATAAAGGAGAAGAACCAGCAAGGAACTGCCCACCGGAACCGATTCTGCCAACTGAAGCTTAAACTTCCACGAAATAAACAATAATAAACAAACAAAAGCAATAATATGAATTACAAACATGTGCTCAACTTCCTTCCAACATGTTAAACCAAAACAAACACTGTCCGCTCCGCTACCAGTTTATTGTAACAAACACTGTCCGCTTCGCTACCAGTTTATTGTAACAAACACTGTCCGCTCTGCTACCAGTTTATTGTAACAAAAAGATGTGTAGGAGGCTACCAATGTCATTTAGATAAGGACAACATTGCAGTTAGGATTCTTTTTACAGCGAGTAAACATTTTGTTTATTCGCTGTTTTTCTATATTTAAAAGCATTCAACGTAATAAATTTGTACGACAAACAGACAGATGCTTTCATCTGTCTTAAAAATGGTATATACTAATATTTGATTAGGCTGCTCTATATAGAAAGCTTATCGCGGACTGGGGTTTGACTTTGCGAGGGTCTGTTCTCCCAGAACGTACAGGAAGAAGCTCATGTCCGATTAGATACTCTACATCGGGTGGAGCTTTTTCTTCTTTTATTGATAGAAAATGACAGCAAATTCGCATCGCACGGGTATAATTCAGCTGATATATATATTTGCAGCCAACTTTCTGCTTGACAACCACATTAGTCGCTATAATCTCACAGAAATTATACAGAGTCATTCTTGACCATATTTCCTGCACAATATATTCTGGTTTCTTTGCATGAAACCGTGTTAATCCTAATGCATATTTTAACTCGCGAAAAGAGGTTTCTATTCCCCAGCGTTTCGCATATAACTGTTTGATTTCACCAGAACTAAATTTTTCTTGTGGCAGATTTGTAATAATACATTCATAAGAGTCTTGCGAGATTGGAAAACGCACTACTCTCATTTTTATTTCGTAAAACTTATTAAAATGCAGGTCAAGATAATCAAAAGGTGTTTTTTTCATAATAATTCTGTATTTTTGGGGATTTGCTTTTACTTCATTTGTCTGCTTTTTTGTGAGTGTAAGATTAACCCATTCGTCAAATTCATCACTCTCTGGCAGCATTGTTAGTTTCGAAGCTATTCCATTACTTGTTACATCTTTGACGCGTATTAAGTAATACATTCCTTTATGTTCCGCATGAGCAAATATATTGTAGTTCTCATAACCCCTGTCTGCGATAAAAACAGCAGGCTGGCCACGGTATCTGTCAATCAATTCACACATAGCACTATTTTCATTTTTCAATCGGGCAGGTTGGATAATTGCATCTGTGTATCTTCTGCTGCATAAATCATAAAAAGCGTTTAAATGCAGCTGGTTGAAGCCTTTGCTGTCAGGAAGCGGTTGAAAATAGGTTGTTTCATCTTTAGGATTGCAGGCAATGCATAAATCCGAACCATCACAGGCAATTAATCTAAGTCCTTTATATGTAGCATTATCATTAAAAGATTTAGTGAATTCTTGAAATAAGAACTCAAATGCTTCTGGCAATATCTGTGCCCTGCGCTGGTTAAATGCTGAATCCGATGGCGTGGAACTGTCAAAATCAAAATATTCCAACAATTCATCTCTTAATGCTTTGCCCTCCATTGTAAGCATAAACTTCATTATCTCTTCAAATGACCATTTCTTTTTACGTGAAAAATCCGTTTCTGGATTCTTTGTAAACAACCAACGGTAAGAATCCATCTCTGTAATAATGGATAATAGTTTTTGCTTTACCTCTGTAGAATAATTCATTGTGTAATCCTCCTTGCAACCAAGATGTTTTCTTGATTACAAGGGCCGCTCTGACTATCTTTCTTTTTAGATAGTCAGAGCGGCCACACATTTGGTTTATCCTGTCAAGTGATTTATGAAATTATACAAAAAAAGAACAGGGTACATATTTCTACATACACTGTTCTTTGCATCGTCCTTATCTAAATGACATTGAGGAGGCTACACATCTTTTTGTTTATTAATATTTTGTTATAAAATCTTTTTTAATATTCGGGTTCGATTAATCCGTAGGTGTTTCCCTTACGTTTGTATACCACATTCACCTGATCTGTCTCCGCATTGAAAAATACGAAGAAATTATGTCCGAGCAATTCCATCTGGATGCAGGCATCTTCCGGATACATGGGCTTGATATCAAACTTCTTGTTGCGGATGATTTTAATTTCTTCCTCCTCCATGTATTCCTTCTCAAGAAATTCCTTCTTAAAGTAACTTTCCGACTGCTTGTGGTCCATCAGCTTATGCTTGTACTTCTTCAGCTGCCTTTCTATGATTTCCTCCACCAAATCGATGGAAACATACATATCATTGCTCACCTGTTCAGAACGGATGATACTTCCCTTGACAGGAATGGTAACTTCAATTTTCTGTCTGTCCTTCTCAACGCTCAGTGTTACATGAATTTCGGTTTCCGGAGTAAAATATTTCTCCAGTTTTCCAATCTTATCCTCGACTGCACTGCGTAGCCCCGGTGTAACCTCAATATTTTTGCCAGCAATAATAAAATTCATATTCATCATCCTTTCCTTGGATTATTGTGTAAACATTATACCACATCTTGTATCCGTTATGCAACAATTCCTATTTCTAGTTTTAGTGCTACAGTCATTTTCAAACAATTCTATTTTGCCTGTATCTGTGATATTTCCTCCACTTTTTCATTAGTTTATCATAATTCACAAAACGCCCGTTCTTATTGGCAAATCGAAAGAAATATGAATTTCGTTATTTCGTTGGTGGATAATGTGGATAACTCCGTGTATAACTTGAAATTCCTTTGTTTATCACCTTTTAAATGTGGATATCTTTTTTTGGTTTTTTCCTTCCATAATTCTTTTTTTGAACATGCCAATTCCGTATTTGTATAACTTGTACAAGTCTGCTTTTGTCAAGGTGTTTTAGAAGTAAAAATAATTTCAGATATCTTCTTAAAAAACTTTTGCAATTTCACCCTTTTTATCTCATCCTATAGACGGTTTCATTCACAGTAACAGACTCCACGCTCTGGAAATCCACCAGCCGGTTAAAAACAATTACAAACTGATTTTGCTCATCCCCCGGCTATATCCCACATTGTCAACATGTGTTTCGCAGGAATGAATCCCTTCTATTTCATGTTCATGTACAAGATAGCTGGTTCCATCCTTAAAGTTAATGGACACGTAATAGATATACCATGGATCGTATTCCTCCTCCTTAGACAAACCAAGACCTGCATTCCTGTCAATAGTCATGGAAATGATGACGATAATAAATCTCCATGGTCAGCCCTTTTTTCGTCCAAGCTGAAGACTCTGGCACAACATAATCGTAGCAATAGAGCCTGTAAATTTTTCTCCGGTCCCATCTCAATTACCACTGCATCATCTGCGCAAACCGTGTCCTTTGTACTTGCCGTATCTGCCCCGCCTAAATCCTCCACTTCCCTAGCTGTATCTTCCCGTCCCGTTTCTTCTTCCGCAACAGGAATCACCATCTCATCCTGCATTTTTTGCCGCGGCATCCTTCCAACAGCAACATACCGCATATCATGACTGCAATTAAACCTTTGTTCCTCATATCTTCGTGCTCCTTCCATTTCTGTTGTATGTAATCCTGCAATCACACATATCACTTACACCTTATATAAACCCTGGGAAAATAATTATGTGACATTTAAAAAGGACATTTTCACCGAAGTGAAAGTGTCCTCTTTAATCTATGTGTCTCTATTTTTTTCTTAGAAGATTCTTCTAATGGAAAGAATCGAACGATAGGTTGCACTGGAAACAATGATGCCTGTTTTCGCTGTGGAAGCATGAACAATCTGTCCATTTCCTACATATATTCCCACATGCCCAGAGTAACATATGATATCGCCCGGCTGTGCATTCTCAAGACCATTCACGGATGAACCCACGCTTCTGTCTGCAGAGGATGAATGTGGCAGGCTGACACCAAAGTTGTTGTAAACACTCATTACAAATCCAGAACAATCAGCACCATTAGTAAGGCTGGTGCCGCCCCATACGTAAGGATTTCCTACGAACTGGCACGCAAAATCCGCTACTGATTTACCTAACTCACTTCCGCTTCCTGAAGTAATGACCGGTGCGATCACTTCTTTTTCCTGTGAAGCAGAACTGCCCTGCGCTGCTGCCTGTCTTTCTCTTGCTGCCCTGGCTGCCGCTTCCTGTGCTGCCTTTCTCTCTGCTGCTTCCTTGGCAAGTCTTGCCTCTTCTTCTTCCTTAGATTCTGCTTTTACAAATTCTGTAGAAAGTGTGACATAATCTGTTGATACATATCCGTCGCCTTCCTCTATGTTCACCTTGACCCATCCATCTAATTCTTCTGTTACCAGAAGCTGATCCTCAATCGGTATCAGTCCCAGCACAGTCGTATCAAGACCGGGATTTTCTCTTACTTTTAATGTAGTGGTTGTAACTGTTGCAATTCTGGTTCCCACTGCTTTTGCAAGCGCTACGGCATCATCACCTGTCACGCAGTACTCAGCTTTCACATATCCGGTAACACTTCCAGAAGTAATCTTGTACCATCCATTTTCTTCGGATATAAACTCTCCTACCGATTTGTCATACAACTTTCCAAGAATCTCACCCTGTTCGCTGGGAATACTTCTTACATTTACATAATCATTTACTTTCGCAATAACCAGAGACTTAAATCCTTCTTCTTCTCTCTTTGCCTCAAGCTCTCTTTCTTTCTGATTGACTGTTTTTGTAGTGGAAGCCATCATAGTCTCTTCAATGACTTTTTCTTCCTTCTCCTCGTCCTGCTCTTTCATTGGGGTGGCTGTTGGTGATGCAGTTGCTGTTGCTGTAGGAAATGCCATTTTCTCTGCATCTTCATCCAAACTTTCATCTGTCGATGGGTACTGTGTATTTTCGTCTTTAAGACTCTTTACACTGGTTGCATCGGCAGATAAGAAAAAGTCTATGCCTGCCGAAGGAAGCCCGTTTGCCTCCTTTGCCAATAACTCTAAATGCATACTTGAAAACATAATTGCAGCTGCTGCCGCACATGCGGCTACGCGTCCTGCTCCTTTCATACTTCTTTTCTGCATAATAACCTCCGCTTAATCATTTTATCTATGGTAACTCTTTCATTAATTTTATGAATTATTACAAATTTGTTACATCTGTTAATAAATATATCACTCAAAGCCTCATCTGTCAACCGCAGGAAATAGTTGCCAGGCTACTATATCTAGTAAATAATATTCAAAAAAAGAGCTAAAAAAAGGGGATTTTCCTTCTTCAAGCTCTTCTCTGCGCCACAAAAAAATTTTTAATTAATCTTGGAACAAATTTTACAATTTTGTAATTATCACACCGTCCGGCTCTGCAGATATTCCAATATGGAGGTAACTGCATTAGCGCCGTCAGCTACAGCCGTGACAATCTGTCTCAGTTTCTTTTTCCGTACATCCCCTGCCGCAAACAATCCCGGCGTATCAAGAGCACAGTCTTCCCCTGCCTGTAGATACCCCTTTGCGTCGCACTCTGCCACATCCTTCAGGATATCACTGGCAGGAATAATGCCTACCGCCACAAAAACGCCATCCACCGCCAAACTCTTTTCCTCTCCCGTTTTTACGTTTTTGATACGGAGCGCCTTCACCTGCTCGTCACCTTCAATGCGCTCAGCCACTGTATCCCAGAGTATTTCCACATTGGGCTGCTCCATCACTTCCTTTTGCAAGACTGCCGCCGCCCTCAGTTCATCCCGTCTGTGGAGCAAATATACCTTTTCGCAGCCTCTTGCCAAGAAAACGGCATCCTCCACAGCCACGTCCCCGCCTCCTATGACAGCCGTCACCTTTCCTTTGAAAAAGGCGCCGTCACAGGTAGCACAGTAGGATACGCCCATGCCTGAAAATTCTTCTTCCCCCGGTATATTCAGCTTGGCGTGCGTCGCTCCCATAGCAGCCAACACTGTTCTTGTTTTGATTTCTTCCTGTTCGGTAACCACCGTAAACCCTTCCGGCTCTTCCCGCCTCACTGTGCGGACCGAAGCTTCCTTAAATTCACAGGCAAGCTTATCTGCATGCTCTCTGAACTTAAGTCCCAAATCAAATCCGCCAATGCCAGAAAGCCCGGGGTAATTATCCACTTCGTAAGTATTAAGAACCTGCCCGCCGCTCATAGGGTTCTGCTCTAACGTAACAGCCTTAAGACCCGCCCTTTTTGCATAAATAGATGCAGAAAGTCCGGCAGGACCAGACCCGATTATCACAACATCATACATCCTAATCCCTCCATTCTCCTAATTTAACTAATTCCATCCTCCATCCATTGTGATGATCTGTCCAGTCAAATAAGATGGGGACTGAATAATCTGACGTATCATTTCCGCCGCTTCTCTTGCGCTTCCTATACGGTCCGCTGGAATTTCCTCCTTAAGCGCTTCCAGTTCTTCTTTAGATAAGCAGGCATTCATGTCTGTATCAATTACACCAAAGGCTGCTGCATTTACCTGAATACCGCTGGGCGCTAGTTCCTTGGCCAGCGCTCTGGTAAAGCTATTCACACCGCCTTTAGAGGCACTGTATGCAACCTCCATGGAAGCGCCTATGTTTCCCCAGACGGAAGATACGTTAATGATTTTTCCCTCCCTGCGGCGCACCATCTGTGGTATTACGAGCCTGCTTATATAAAACAGCGCGTTCAGATTGGTGTCTATCACCTGATGCCACTTTTCCAATGTCATATCTGTCAAAAGACCTACATATGAAATCGCTGCATTGTTGATAAGGATATGAACCTGCCCCGCCTGTTCCATCATTGTTTCCACCTGTGCCGGATCCGATACATCGCAGAGCGCGCTCTGGCAGGAAACCTGATATTCTTCTTCCAGTTCCCTTTTGATTTTCTGAAGCGCTTCTTCTGAATTTCTACACACCAGAAACAAGTCATATCCTTCCTTTGCCAGAACACGTGCCGTCTCCTCACCAATTCCACGTGAGGCTCCTGTAATTAATACTTTTTTCCTCATACATATATATCCTCAAATCAGGTTTCGTATTCCGTCACAGATTCTTCCTGCCACCTTAGGATTGTTCATGGTAAAAATATGAATGCCATCCACGTCATTAGCAATCAAATCCACAATCTGGTTGATGGCATATGCCATCCCCGCATCAAAAAGCGCCTCCTTATGATCTTCATATTTATGAAGAATCTTTTCAAATTTCTTAGGCAGCGTAGCGCCACAGATATTGACCATCCTCTCAATCTGCGCCTTATTGGTGACTGGCATGATGCCTGCCTCTACAGGAACGTCAATCCCTGCGATTCTGGTTTTTTCATAAAAGCGGTAAAATGCCTCATTGTCAAAAAACAGCTGAGACACAAGATGAGAAGCGCCTGCATCCACCTTCTTCTTCAGATTACGTATATCCGTAACTGCACAAGGAGCCTCTAAGTGCGTTTCCGGGTAGCACGCTCCACTAATGTGGAAATCTCCCTGCTTCTTAATAAATTCAACTAATTCATTTGCATACCTGAAATCATGCTTCATAGGAACATTCGGATTCACATCTCCCCTTAAGGCAAGCACGTTTTCAATTCCTGCTTCTGACAATTGTCCTAAAAGTGCACTGATCTCTTCCTTTTCGTAATGCAGGCAGGTCAAATGCACAATGGGCTCCACGCCATAATTATTTTTGATTTTCTTGGCGATTTCCACCGTCTGGTTATCCACTGCGCTGCCTCCGGCGCCAAAAGTTACGCTGATAAAATCCGGGTGAAGGTCACACAATCTCTCCAATGTGGCGTCGATGTTTTTCAATGCCTCCTCTTTCTTGGGAGGAAAAATCTCAAATGACAAAACTGGCTTTCCTTGGCTTTTCTTTACATTAAAAATTTCACTTACTTTCATTATCTTTGCTCACTTTCATTTTTTCCTATATTCTTTTGTTTTCTTCGCAGCTGTGGAAATACATCAATTTCCTCTGTATAATCTATCCACCCAAGATGATAGGCAGTGATAGGCGATATTTCATTGACAATCTGATCCTCATATTTCCTGCCGTCAACATCCGTGACTATATACATAATTTCCATGGGATATGCCTTTTTTACATAATCCGTAACGTCTTTTGTGTACTCTTCATCCTGATACAAATCATGCGCCCCAAACACATGCAGAATCTCATGGGCAAAGGCGGCAGGCGTTTCTTCTCCCGCTAAGACCACACTTTCCTTCGGATTGTCGATACCGTCATATACAATGGCATACGATGAGACCGGATTATTGATAAAAACCAAAAGCGCAATTCCTTCTGCCTTATAACTTTCCATAAGCGCCTCATAATCCACCCTATTTTCTACCCATAATGCAATCTCCTGATCCAGTCTATCCATAAAATCAACCTGATCATCTATCGGAAATTTCACCCTGGCATTTCCCGTAAGATCCTCATTTTCCTGCCAATTACAGACAAGTTCCACTTTCTCATGGTACTGCTTTGCGCTATCTTCTATGTAGGCAGTTGCAATCTCCAATTTGAAAAGCACTTCTTCCCTTTCCTCTTTGCTCCAGCTGCTTTCGGTGGTATCCACATACAGACTATAAAGCAGATTTTTCCCTCGCAAATACTGTGCGCTGCCAAGCCCAAAACTGCTCCTTGGATTCCCTAACGTTCCTAATTGCCCTGAGGAAAGTATGATAACCGCTGACATTACTGCCGCCAATATTCTCATCGTCCTTAGTGTCTCCTCCTTACATCAAAAAATATTTTCCAACAAAAGTACGAGCCCTAAGGCTCGTACTTTATTATACTTGATTCTTCTCATTTTTTCCAGAAATTTGTTTATCTAAACCTATGCTCGGTCACTTGAACAAATCCCTGAGTCCATCCTCAGACGACATAGAATCAATGATCTTATCCATTTCCGCCTTGGATTTTGCATCCTTACATCTTAAAATAATGTGCTCTTTCTCTGTCTCAGTTAAGCTCTCATAGCCCTGCTTCGCACGCTCATTCATCATAAGCGCCATGCCAAGTCCCAGAGGAAGCGCTGAAAAATTACCATCCATTCGCATCCACACCTCCAAAAATAGTATGCAGACGCAAAGGATCTTTTATTCCTTTTCCTTCTTTTTAAAAACAAAAAATTTGCTGATAATATAATTGGCAATGGTAACTAAAACTGCCGATGTGATCTTACTGATTCCGTCATGGATTCCCATCAGCGTCACCATTACGAACATAACCACCATATCCAGCACAAGCGTCGATACCCTAGATGCGGAAAACTGCATTCCCTCCTTAAAGATATTCTTTTCCTTACTTTTAAACACAAATTTCCGATTCGTCACATAGGCAAATGCCACAGCCACAATCCACGATAAAATATTGGCAATCTGCAGCTCAATTGCACTTTCTGCATTCAGAAAAGTACACACACATGCAAAATAAGTTCCCCAGCTCACCAGCGTAGTCATACCACCGACAATTAGATAATTGACAACTTCTTCATATTCTTTATATAACTTCCATACTTTTTCCTTCATAGTCTTTCTCTTTTACCTTTTCTACTTATGATTAATAACGCTTAGAATCTGTTTTCACTGCCACACTGATGATCACAAATCATTCTGCCAATTTAGATTGCTGCCAACGCCTGCGCAAAATCGGCAATCAAATCTTCTTTATCTTCCAAACCGCAGGAAATGCGAACCAGTCCTGCTGGCACGCCTGCCTGTGCAAGTTGCTCTTCCGTCATCTGACGGTGGGTTGAAGTTGCCGGATTTAGGCAGCAGGTTCTAGCATCCGCTACATGGGTTTCAATCGCGGCAAGTTTCAAGTGCTTCATAAACGACTCTGCTGCTTTCCGTCCTCCTTTTAGTTCAAATGAAACGACGCCGCATCCTCCCTGAGGCATATATTTTTTTGCAACCTCATAATATTTATTCCCCACAAGTCCCGGATAATTTACATAAGCTACCTGCGGCTGACGACTTAAAAACTCTGCCACTGCCTGTCCGTTTTCAACATGCCGAGGCATCCTTACATGTAAGGACTCCAGTCCCAGATTTAAAATATAAGCATTCTGGGGAGACTGAACACACCCTAAATCCCGCATCAACTGGGAAGTACATTTAGTGATAAAAGCGCCTTCTTTGCCAAATTTCTCAGCATAGGTGATGCCATGATAAGACTCATCCGGTGTACAAAGCCCCGGAAATTTATCCGCATGCGCCATCCAATCAAACTTTCCTGCATCTACGATGGCTCCCCCCACCGCTGCCCCGTGTCCATCCATATATTTTGTCGTAGAATGGGTAACAATATCCGCTCCCCACTCGATTGGACGGCAGTTTAACGGTGTGGGAAAAGTATTGTCTACAATAAGCGGAACGCCATTCTTATGAGCGACACTGGCAAACTTTTCTATATCCAAAACGGTAAGTGCCGGATTTGCAATCGATTCTCCAAATACTGCTCTGGTATTTTCTTTAAAAGCTGCGTTAAGCTCTTCTTCCGTGCAATCTGGCGAGACAAAAGTAACCTCAATTCCCATTTTTGCCATTGTTACAGAAATCAAATTGAACGTTCCACCGTAAATAGAGGAAGAAGATACAATATGACTGCCGCACTCGCATATATTAAACAGTGCAAAAAAATTAGCTGCCTGCCCTGAAGAGGTAAGCATGGCAGCACTTCCTCCTTCCAGTTCTGCAATCTTAGCAGCAACATAATCATTGGTAGGGTTTTGGAGTCTGGTATAAAAGTATCCTGATGCCTCAAGATCAAACAGCTTTCCCATATCCTCACTAGTATCATATTTAAAAGTTGTAGACTGAATAATCGGTATCTGGCGAGGTTCCCCATTCCCCGGTGTATACCCTGCCTGCACGCATTTCGTGCTCATCCTATAATCACTCATATAATCCTCCTTTTTCTTGAATATTATTTTCGTTTCTTTACCTTTTCAATTGTTCCGTCCGGTCTCTGGATGGACATGCTATCTAACTGTCCCTTTAGGTTTCCCTTTACACTATCTATATATCTGCGGCGAAGACATTGCTGTTCCTCTTTCTCTTCCTCCGTCAACCCCTCCGCCTGAGATTTATGATATAGCGCATTGATTCTTTGAATTGTTTCTTCCATGTTCATTTTTATTTCTCCATATACATTAATTGGCGTGTAACATAAAAAGAAACCTAAAACTTAGGTCTCTTTCAAAGGAATGCCGGCGACCGGAATCGAACCGGTACGGGAGATTAGTCCCGCAGGATTTTAAGTCCTGTGCGTCTGCCAGTTCCGCCACGCCGGCATAATCAATATAAAATTGATTAGTGGGACCTATAGGGCTCGAACCTATGACCCTCTGCTTGTAAGGCAGATGCTCTCCCAGCTGAGCTAAGATCCCGTATTTAATGCTAAACGACCCGGATGGGACTCGAACCCACGACCTCCGCCGTGACAGGGCGGCGCTCTAACCAACTGAGCCACCGGGCCAAAACCTTAAAACATTTGCCGTGCCCTCAAAACCGAATACCAGGTTCCATATCCTCCTTACATCTTCACTATATCTGTGGTTAAGCTTCCGGTCTATTAGTATCCGTCA
>BLLW01000040.1 GCA_011959285.1 Lachnospiraceae bacterium
GGACTATTTTAATATTGACAGTTCCTTTTGGGTTCATATTCAGCGTGTAAACGGATTTGTTGGGCCGGATGTCTAAAAAGATGTTGACAAGCTGGCCCTGGTAATAATAGTCTTTGCCGTCCATTGTAACGCCCACAGCCTGGTATTCCGCCGCCTGTGCTTCGGCCCATTCTTTCTGCTGCTTCTCTTCCAGCTCGTCAAATTCCTCGCCCCGGTTCAATTTATCAAAGAGCATAGATTGAAAAGCCCAGTTTCCATCTTCCAAAGCCCTGTCCAGCCAAAGTTCCAGTTCCGCTTCGTCCATACGGTCCGTTAAAGTGGAGAAAAACGCCATTTCTTCATCGGTATATGCCTTTTCTGTAAAGTCGGCAAGCAGAGGAGAATTTGAGCCAAGTCCGCGCACAGCAACAGAGAAGAAAGCGAAATCGCTCTCGGCATAAAGCTTTTCAAGCCATGTCCTTTGAGCATTTTCGTCCAGCCGGGAGAAAGTGATTTCAAACAGAGGCAAACTGTCGGCTTTATAATACCGCTCTATCTCTGAAGAATTATCCTTAATGCTCACGGCTGCTTCTTTGGGATAGACAAAATTATCATAGGAACGGCTCCCTTGCCCAATCGCAAGGACTGCTCCAACCGACTTATTAGCGGCATTTTTTCCCGCACTCGCGATGTCATAGTCCCGCAGGGTAATGTTGTAAATATGTGCATTTTTCGCAACCCCAAACAGTCCTATGATCTTTGCGTCCGGGTCGGTCATGGTGAGGCCCGTAATCTCAAAGCCATTGCCGTTATAGGTTCCTGTAAAAGGGTCATCCCATGTTCCGATGGGAACCCAGTCACCTGCGGACAAGGAAATATCCGCTTGCTGCATATAATTCAGGTTCATGCCGTACTTGCCTGTGCCAATCGCTCTGAGCTGGGCTTCATTATAAACTAAATAATAGGATGTTCCCTTAAAATCCAATGTTTCCATTTCTGACGAATTGTCTGCTGTTTGCGAATTATCAAACAGCGGCGGTACGGATTTTTCTGTATTTATCGAATTTGGCACATCCGCAGCGGCGGCAGTAGGATAAATCCCGACGAAAGCTGCACTAAAAACAATACATAACGTCAGCATACCAGTCAAAAGCTGAATTGCTTTTGATTTTTTCTTAAATTTCATAATCGCACCTAACCTTTCTTTTAGCAGTTCTTTATTTTCGCTTAAAGTAACGGCGCCAAGATTTTCCTTGTATCTCCCAACTGCGGCCATAGCGTCAAGTAAGGTTTTCCCATAGTCTTGCGCGTTGCTGCTCCCCATTTTGGCAAGGACGGCTTCATCGCAGGAAAATTCACAAGCCTTGGTAATTTCCCGGCTCATAAGATATACAAGCGGGTTAAACCAATGCAGGCAGACTGTAATCTGCACCAGCCATTTATAGAACATATCCCGCCGTTTGTAATGCGTCAGTTCATGCAGGATGATATAGCGAAAATCTTTTTCAGGAATATCTGCGCTGGGCAGTACGATACACGGACGGAAAAAGCCAATCAGCAGAGGGGAAGAAACCAACGGGTTGACGCATAATTCAATGGGCTTTTTGATGCCCGACTGCTCCGCAACAATAGAAAGTTCGTCTAACCGCTCAATGTCAGAAACCGGGGTTAATCCAGCCTTGATATACCGCATAAAGCCCTGATAGATTGTTATTTTTCGTATCAACAAGCCCAGCGCGGCCACCAGCCACACCAGCCATATCTGACTGATTAACAACACTCCAATATCTTGAAGTGGGTGGGCAGTTGTTACATCATCTGCCGGACTATTTACCGTTTCATTGTGATGTTCCGCCCCAACAGCGGGAGCAAGATTGCTTTCCGGAGCGTTTAATGGGGGCTGTTGCTGCGGCGGTAAAGGAGCGGTCTGGGATATTGCCTGATCGACAGCCTGATATGCCTTCCCCATCAGGCTTACTTCCGTCCCGAATGGGAGCAGCAGCCGCAAAACAACAACCAGCCAAATGTAATACTGCCATTGTCGGCTGATTTTGTTCTTCAAAAACTGTTTTCCAAAAAGTAAAGCCAGAATAAGTAAACTGCCGGAAAAAGACATGGACAGGAAAATCTTCAAAACTGCGTTCATTGCTGCCCTTTTCCTTTCTCCAGCAGCCGTTTCAATTCCTCATATTCCTCGTCTGCCAGCAAATCGCCCATAATCAGATTGGAAACCAGACCTTTTGCGCTTCCCTCATAAATCTTATCCAGGAAATTTTTCGTCTGCGCCGTCTGGTACTCCGCTTCCGAAACAAGCGTGGTATATTCGTTGCGGCGTCCGATTTTTTTTGCGCTCAGAAAGCCTTTGTTCATCAGCCGCGATAGGAGTACAATCAAGGTGTTCTTTTGACACGGCTTGCCTCTGGCAGCTAGCCTATCCATGATATAGGGAAACAACGTCACATCCTCTGGGTTTCCCCATACGATTTTCATAATTTCAAGTTCAGCATCGGAAATTTGCTGTACCACGGTTTTATCCTCCTTAATGTATAACATCGTGTTGATGATTAAAATATAACACGATGTCATCCTTCTGTCAAGTCCATAATTTTTCAAAAGAGATTAGGAATACGCAGTCTCCACTATTACGCAATTCTGGGGGTGCGCTAAACGGCAAGCAGGGCAAGTGTATAACACTTGCAATTTTTGCTTCGCAAAAATGCTTGTTGGGGTGCCCCCAAACCCGCCGGAAGCCTCTGGACACCGTGTCCAGAGGCTTCCCTGTCTGCGGCCCCGTCGCTATCGCTCCTGGGCCTTATGCGCTCACAGTGCTACTACCTCCGAAAGTTTCTCCAGCAGTTCAGAGAGCGGCCCCCATAAATCCGCATAGTCCTTTTGCAGCGCCTTGATTTCGTCGGGGTAAACTCCGCCATAGGTATTTGCCAGGACAGCTATTTGATTGAGGTTATTCGCACAACGCCGTTGCAAAGAAACGATCTCCTTAACGGGCGCAAGGTCAACATGAAGTACGTAGCCATTGAGCGCCATTTTCCGCATATAGGCCGAAAGGTTGCGGATTCCAACATCCGCCATGCACTCCCGGATTTTTGCCTGTTCGTCCGGGGACAGCCAGACACAGACGGACGTGCTCCGAACACGTTTTTTCCCAGCGACCAGCGTTGACTGGTTTTGGGGGCCGTAAGACGCTGATTTTTTACCGCTCATAGATACCTCCTGTAAATTCAGATGTTGACAGTATTTTAGTGAATTGGGCCTGGGGAATGATACTATACCACCCCTCAAAGAACCGGGGCCGGAAACCCTTGCGGGGCAAGGAATTGAAATTGCTAATTGTCCACACATCAGCTTTGGAAAAGAAAGCGATTTGAGGGGAAGCGGTTCGACCCTATCCCCCCGCCCTTTCCCTATCCAGGGAAAGGGGGCGGCTCTGGAGGATATATCCCCCGTCGCGCCTTGGGAGGTAGCACAGCCGGGACAGCCAGTCAAGGGTGCGGAGCACCGCCGCGCAGCGGCGGCTTTGCCCTTGACAGGCAGCCCCGGCTGTGCTATGGGTGGCGCGGCGACGGGGGATAAATCCGGCAGAGACTCCGTGGACGGAACGGTGAAAACGGGCGGGGGCGCTTCTGGTCACGATGTCCAGAACACATACAAAAACACCGCTCCGATTTTGTTGGAAGCGGTGCTTTGTGTAAGGTTGACAGCCTATTATGTTATTAGTTTTCTGCTTCCCTTTGTCAAGAGAAGATATCAACAAAGATTTTTACCCATAGACACAAGATTTTTTACAGCCTCTTATTTTACAGCATGTCATGTAACACGCCGCATTTTTCCACACAAAACATCCTCTTCTATGCAACAAGCTAAATCATCTGAAAATGCCTCAAAGCATCCTCTATCGCCTTTTCCTTCTCTAATGGCACTTGTGGAACTCTCGCCTTTCCCTCTCCCATATTATAGTTGATTCTTTCTATTATGCCATGTTTCCTTTTCACCTGTGCAATATAAAGTTATGATACTTTCAAATTATATTTCTCTAATACATACTCCTTTATCTCCGCATAAGTCGCCTTACTCTCCGCTTTCATCAAATCCATTTCTTCAAAGTCAATCTTCACCTTAATATGTTATGTTGATTTTAGTTTGGACAAAAGTACACACGTCTCTGTATGCACCGTCATCGGAAACATATCCACCGCCCTACATCTCTTCACCTCATACCCCCCATCGCACAACACCCTAAGATCCCTTGCCAATGTAGCGCTATCGCAGCTCACATAAACAATCCTCTCCGGCGCCATCCGGATCATCGTCTCAAGGCAAACCCCATCGCACCCCTTTCTGGGCGGATCCACAACAATCACATCCGCCGCAATCCCCTCCTTCCCATACTTTTCCGGAAGCACCTCTTCCGCCTTTCCCACCAGAAACTGTGCATTACAAATCCCATTTTCCGCCGCATTTTCCCTAGCATCCTCTACCGCCTGGGCAACAAGCTCCACGCCATACACCTGCCTTGCGTCCTCCGCCAGAAACAGAGAAATGGTGCCAATCCCACAATAAAGATCCCACACCGTTTCCTTCCCCGTAAGCCCCGCATAAGCAAGCGCCAGACTATACAGCTTTTCCGTCTGTACCGGATTGACCTGATAAAAAGACAAAGGAGAAATGGAAAATGTAATACCCCTCCCAAAGTCTGCAAAATCATTTTCCACATCGCGCACATGAATAGTATCCCTAATCACATCCTTCCCCCAGATCGTATGAATCTCCTTCCCCATAATGACATTCGTCCGATCCCGATTAATGCTTACCGACACGCTGGTCATCCCCTGAATCATGGCAAGCGCCTGTGTAAGCTTCTCTTGCGAAGGCAGGTAAACTCTCTCCTTGGCAACACCCTTGACAGCACTCTTAACAATATCCTTAGCAGCTTCCTTGCGGATTCCCCCATGGACTTTTCTTCCCCCATCACGACCTGTATAGTTAATCACTAGGCAAACCATAATCTCACCGCTGGTAAATCCCTTGCGTATCAGCACATGGCGAATCAATCCTTCCCCCCTCGTCTCGTCATAAGCAGGCACATGATACTCCTTCATATAAGAAAGAATCACTTCCAAAATCTCCTTATTTTCTGCCGCCCCCAGACAGCAATCCGTATTTGCGATAATATTATGAGTCCTTCCGGCATAAAATCCGGCAACAGGATTTCCTTCCTTGTCCACGCCGATTGGATACTGCGCCTTATTTCTATAATAAAAAGGCTCCTCCATCCCCACTATGGGTTCCATAACTCGATCAATATATTCCGGCGCAAACCCACCGATACGGATTAAATTGTTCCGCACCTTGCGCTCCTTAAACGCCAGCTGACGCCCATAATCCATCGCCTGTATCTGACAGCCGCCGCACTGCTTATGGAACATGCACTTTGCATCCACACGAAAAGGAGAAGGCACAAGAACCTTCTCTAATCTGGCATAGGCATAATTCTTTTTCACCCGCGTAACACGTATCTGCGCCTGATCTCCAATTACTGCATCTTTTACAAAAAAGGGAAAGCCGTCTATCTTCCCTATTCCTTCCCCTTCTGATGTAATATCAATGATCTCTACCGTCAGAACCTGATTTTTTTCATAACCTACAGACTGTTTCATAGTTTATAAGCTCTCTTCCATCCTAAATTTATAATCTAAGTCAACCACCTTGCTGCCTTCTCTAAATTTCTGCTTCGCAGCTACTTGACTCACTTCCCTCAGAAATAAAAATTGCATTTATATATTGCTGCCATGCAATCATTATAGCATAGTGAAACAAAAAGCAAAAGCCAGAGGCTTCTCCAAAACAGCCCCCGGCTCTTACCTTTTTATTTCATTTTATCTGTCACACTTTCAAGCACTCTGCCGTCTTTTCATCTTAGACCAGATCTGCGGATTGCTGGTAAGCGCCATCAGCACCAGAATGATAATGGCAATACATGCATTCACATAAGCGGTAGGGATTCCGGCAACCAAGAGCAGAAGTTTTACGTCCTGCATGACCAGCGCGCCGGCAAACATGCTTACCACCAGATTGTTTCTGTTAAAGCTGATTGCTTTCCCTACAAGATAACTCATCATCGCATCAAATGCTGTGGACATGGTGCCCATCTGTGTCGTTGCCGCCGTTATACCTGTAGAACACAGGGTTGCGGCTGCATAAGCGCCGGCAAAAGCGCCGGATACGACCAGACATAAGGCTTTGATCTTTGTCGCGCCGATTCCGTTTGTCCGGGCAATGTTTGCATCGTTTCCCACGGCTCTCACCTGATACCCGAACTTCGTCCGGTATAACAGGAAATATGCCAGAAACATTGCTGTTAGCCCATAAATAATATTTTGCGGGTACATGCCGAGCACCACATAGCCTGTACTGGAAATATTAATACCCGCACCGCCTGAAATCAAAGAGCCCAGACATTCATACACGAACAACAGACCAACCGTTACGATAATCGTAGGCACCTGTGTAAAATAATAGATTAATCCCGTCACGCTGCCACATAAGGCGCCTACGATAATGCTTCCGATAATAATACCAGGCAGTCCTAATCCCATCTCAACCGAAAATCTTCCCGCTAAAATTGCCGCCAGAACTGCTTCCGATCCGATTGCCAGATCCCAGTTTCCGCAGGCAAAATTAAACATTAGACCGCAGGAAAGAACGGTAGGAAAAAGCGCCTGCTTAAAAAGTGATGGTATGTTTGCAAAGCTAATCTCCGGAAAAGAAACCAGCATTACTGCCAAAAGCCCCATAGGAATCGCAAACATCGCAATATAATTGCCTAGATATTTTATGAATCTTTTCATAGATAAACTACCTTTCAAGCTGTAACTGTTCAAACTGGTTTTAGGCTAATTTCTTGAATTGATTTCTTCCTTGATCCAATCCATGCTGTAGGAAGCGCTTAAATCCTTCAATAAATCTAAGGAAACATCAGGATTGTATCTGTAAAGCATGCTCTTAATTAGTTCTTCATCATAAATCTGCACTTCTGTATTATTGTAATACTGTTCAAACAAATCTAAGTCTTCAGAATCTGTCAGTACAAGGAAGGGAAACAATAACTCAACCTTCTCATCTGACAGAGGATGCCCGTCCACTGCATTGTAAAGCGCTGCAAATGCCTGCAGGCAAAGGGGCGCCTGCCCGCCTACTGCTCCCCAGAGAATATCGTCTTCAAATGCTGCTGCCATTCCCTCGAAAGTATCAAAAGTCACTACGCCCACCGTCTTTCCTGTGGCATCCTGATGTGCTTTTAAAGTATTTACCGTAATGTCAGCGATGCCAAGGGAACCGGACATAAGCCAGATTGCTTCAACGTCAGAATAAGAATCAAGGATGTTTTGAACGTCCGACTGGATGCTGGATACATCATTTCCTAAATCAAACTGTGCCAGAACCTCGATATTGAAATCTTCACAGCCTTTTTCCATACCGTTCATGCGCAAAGTGGATGTAGCGCTATGTGTATTGCCGCCTACTCCGATCTTTTCAATTCCTCTGTCCGCCATGATCCGAACCGTTTCATAGCTGGTATTTTCTGTATCTTCAATGGCATATCCCACATAGTATTCGTATGTGTCTAAAACCGCCTTTGTCTCTTCCTCGGAAGGCATTCTGAACATTACCTGGAAATAAACTTCATTTTCATTACACAGGTTTGCTATCTGTTGCATAGCAAGATCGTCCAGCGTCAGACACATGATACCGTCAACGCCTGCTGCAATTAAGTTCTCTGCATCTGCCACCTGCGAAGCCGCATCGTAAGAACCGAACACCCATTGAATCTCCAGATTGTCGATTACTTCGGCAGCATAATTTAAGTAAGAATATACAAGCTGACCTAAGGAATCATCTTTACTGTAAAAAATAACACCCAGCTTGACAGGATCCGTACTTACCGCCTCTGAAACTGCATTGTCTGCTGCAGCATCTTCTGTCCCAGATTCATCTGCTCCGGAAGTTTCTGATTCGCCTGCCGCGTCTTCTGTCTGATCTCCTGCTGCATTTTCCGTTTGTGTATCGGCATCAGCCGTATCTGTGCCGGCAGCCCCGCCGGAGCATCCAATCATCGTAAGTGTCAATATGATGCACAGAACAATCGCTATCATCTTTTTCATTTTGTAATCCTCCTTTTTGCTCTTTTTTTGTTTTTATTAGCCTGTTACCTGACCTGCATTCTGGCGGGAAGAGATCAAAACCAGGGTTAAAAATACCATACCCTTTACCACATTTACAAAATCTGCATTTACTCCCCACAAGACCAAAATATTATTTAAAACCGTCAGTGCAAGGGCTCCGATCACTGCCGCCCGGATAGATGCTTTTGAACCTCCCGTCAAAGGCATTCCCCCGATGGTCAGCGCAATCAGCGTGTCCACCTCATAATTTCCCGTGGAAGAACTAAGCCCCCCTGTCCTGACGGTGGTCATAAATGCCGCAACACCTGCGCAAAGCCCGCTGGCGGCAAAGGAATAAACAAGATATTTGTTTACATTAATGCCGCTAAGCGATGCAGCGTTGCGGTTCACACCAATCAGTTTGTTGTACTGTCCTATTTTGGTAAACTCAAAGACGATGATACCTACAAGGACCATACCCAGACAGACCAGCATATAGAACCACGGTTTATTGAGTTTGATTACTGCTGCCGGAGCCAGCCATGTCTTCTTATTGGTGGTGGTATAAAGAATCGCTGAGCTCAACCGCATGACACACATTCCCACGATGAACGCCACTACGCGCAGCCTCGTCACTAGGAACCCAATCAAGATACCAATCACCGTTCCCACCGCAAGACACATGGGGAACACTGCCCAGGAGGGAATCCCCTTACATAATGCCAGCGTTACCACCATTGCAAGACCCATTGTCCCGCCATTTGCAAAATCCATATCGCCGTGTGCCATAACAAAAGCCGTTCCCACAGATACCACCATCAAGATCGATGACTGTGTCATAATATTCCGCAGATTCTTTGCTGTCAGAAAGGATTCCCCGCCGGTTGCGATGGAAATCAGGATCAGCAATACAAGTCCTATATATGGCACCGCTGTACTGATAAATTGTCTAATATCTGCCTTCTTCTTCATTCTTAACATCCTTAAATTATCTTCTCGACCAACATATGTTCCGTAAGTGTTTTATCCCGGAGAAATTCTCCCTGTATTGCGCCATCCTTGATTACCAGCAGCCTGTCTGCCATGCCGATTACTTCCGCCATCTCCTCAGAAAGCATAATGATGGACTTTCCTGCCTCTTTCAGCTGACAGATCAGATCATATATCGCCGCTTTGACCCCCACATCGATTCCTCTGGTAGGACAATCCATAATCAGGATATCCGCCTGATTTGCCATCCATTTTCCCACCACCACCTTCTGCTTGTTTCCGCCCGAAAGTTCTGCGGCAAGCTGGTTGATGCTGCTGCACCTGATATTCAGACGCTCCGCCTGCTGCCCTGCCACCCTTTTCATGTGGCGTTTATTAATCAAAGGACCAATCTTTTTCTGATCAAAACAGGTCACCGAAATATTGTCCTTTATGGAAGTATGCATAAACAGAGAGTCCGAATCCCGGTCCTTGGGCAGGTATGCGATTTTGTCCCTCACCGCCTGCGTGGTATTGGTAATCACCTCACTGCCGTCCTTAATTGTAACGGTTCCCGAATCCAGCTTATATGCGCCGAAAAGCGCTTTTGCCAGATCATGCATACCGCTGTCTGAAAGCCCGCAGATTCCCAGAATCTCCTGCTTATGAAGCTCTAAACTTACATCTCTGATGACAGTCTTATAATTCAAATGCTCCGCTTTAAGGACGACCTGCTCCTTATCATAATCAGGCTGAAAATCCGTCCGGTAATAATGCCCCAGATTTTCCCGTCCAATCATCAGTCCTCGCATCTTTGCCGGATTCATCTCATCCCCAGAGATGGTAGTGACGTATTTCCCGTCCTTTAGGACCGTCACCGTATCACAGACATGTACGATTTCATCTAAATCGTGACCAATAAAAATCACGCTCTTATTTTTTTGCTTGAAATCCTTGATGATATTATAGATATACTCCCGCCCCTGTAAAGATAGGGCTGAGGTGGTTTCATCTACAATCAGCACTTCGGGATTTGTATAAAGCGCCCGTCCCACCTCCACCAATTTCCGATCCTCAAACTTATAAGCATTCACCAAATCGGCAGGATGAATATGATCCGCGCCGATTTCATACAGAATTTCCTTTGCCTTTTTCTGCATCTTATCCTTGTTGACACCGAAATGCCCTTTAAAATCATCCTCCATGCCAATAAACATATTCTCGGCGACACTCATGCCGTCAATCGTCCCTCTCTCCTGCAGCAAGATGGCTATCCCTTTGCTCCTTGCATCGATAATCGACTTTGGATGAAAGGTCTTTCCATCAAAGGTCATGGATCCGTGATCCGGCTTAAGGGATCCGCAAATCATAGCGGACAAAGTAGATTTACCCGATCCGTTTTCGCCAATCAGTCCCCTCACTTCCCCGGCATGTATTTCCAGAGAAACATCCTGCACCGCCTTCACAATGCCGAAACTTTTGGACATATGCTCTACAATCAATCTTGGCTTTCCGGAATGTTCCATATTCAGCCCCCTTTCCTAAAAATCCTGTTGCTAAATGGTCTGCGATTCAGGCTCGTCCCAGGTAACCGTATCCGGTGTCTGCCACAGATACCAGGAATAGCCTTCGCTGTCCTCGATTACTGCCCATAGCTGCTTATTTTCCTCATAAGGCTCCCTGAGAACCTTTCCTCCGAATGCGACCACATTTTTAAGAGTTTCTTCCATGTTGTCCACTTCGATCATATACAGAGGATCCTTTCCTGTCACATCATCTTTCTTTGCCCGGAGATATCCATAAATAAAGCTGGGCACGCTGGGTTCCCAATTGGCATTGCCGGGACCGGTAGCACAATACATTAAAGGATTTTCGGCATCCGTATCTTCGCATTCAAAAATATCCCATCCAAAGATCTCCTTATAAAAATCCCTTGATACCTTGGCATCATCATAACTTAAGACAAACCTTCTGATCCGTCCATGACGGGAACGTTCCGGGAAATGCCTAGGCGGATGATACTTGGTATCATACCTGTCCCAATCCGGTATGGGCTTAGGAGGATCTACATGGATTCTTCTCTTAGAGATATCTTCTCCCGGCTCCGATAAATAATACTCAGGTCCCAGCCCGCATGTAGGACATACATGGGGAATATGTTCCTCGTCACATTTCCAGACAAAACCGCAATTATAACATGTATAAATTCTATTCATACGTCTACGCCTCCTCTTTATCATAACCTGCCTCAGGTTCTTCCCATGTACGCGATGCAGGACACTTCCAAAGATAAATTTTATGCCCCGCCGGATCTTCAATGTACGCGCCGGAGAACCAGTTGGCATCCTCATTGCCATCATCTGCAGCCGATTGATTGTATCCTATGACCTTTCCTCCATAAGCTACCACCTTGTCCAAGGTATTGGTGATTGGTTCGTCCATATGAACTTCCATCATGAAAAACGGTCTTTCATCTCCGGTAGCATCGTGATACAGTCTGGTATTCATATGCCCGGGAATGAGACCTTCATATCCAATCTGGGACGGACCTGTTGCAACAAACAAAGGTCTGTGCTCATAGTCATCAATACCAAGGATGACCGCATCGATCATATCCCACCCGAACACGTTCACAAAGAACTTCTGTGCCCGCTCAAAGTCATGATAAAAGATTCTTCCAAATCGTACCCGCCCGTGCAAATCCTTTTGCGGATATTTTTTTGGAGGACGATAGGGATAAGTGTTGGTTGTTTTCTCTGCTTCTGCCATAATAAACATCTCCTTTTTTATTTTTGCAAAATAACGCCATTGTTATTTTGTCATTCAAATGAAATTTCCACAGACAGTAGACACGCCTTAAACTTGCTGCAAAATCTCCGGCTCATGAAGGCTCTGCCCGTTTGTTTCAATCACCTTCTTATACCAGTAAAAGCTCTTCTTTTTATAACGGTTCAAAGTTCCGGCACCATCGTCGTCTCTGTCAACGTATATAAATCCATACCGCTTAGACATCTGGCTGGTGGATGCACTCACGAGATCGATACACCCCCATGCCGCATACCCCAGCACTTCCACGCCGTCATCCATAGCCTTTTCCACCTGCAGAAGATGCTGTCTTAAATAATCAATCCGGTAATCGTCCTCAACCGTATAGCTTCCATCCTTCTCAATCAGTTCATCCACAGCACCCATTCCATTTTCCGCTATGAACAGGGGTTTTTGGTATCTGTCATACAACCGGTTCAGCGTTAGCCGAAGTCCTTTGGGATCAATCGGCCATCCCCATTTCGTATTTTGTAAATAAGGATTTTCTACCGTGGTTCCAAAAAATTTAACCGATTCTTTGGAGGTGTCGGAGGAGACACATAAACTCATGTAATAACTGAAAGAAATAAAATCCACCGTATTCTTTAGTATTTCATCATCTCCATCCTTCTTACGCAGTCTGATGTTATTTTCTTTTAACCATCTTTTCATATATCCGGGATAGTAACCCCGGACCTGTACGTCTGTGAATAAATAGCCATATTGTTCTTTCAGCATTGCCTTGATCATATCCTCAGGATCAGGCGTTACCGGATAATAGGGCACGCTGGCTACCATACATCCCACTTTATTTTCCGGATCTATTTCATGGGCAAGCCTTGTCGCCGCTGCCGAAGCCACAAGTTCATGATGAACCGCCTGCAGCTTGTCACCCAAGGTAAGCTTTTCCTTCGGCGTCCAGATTCCTCCGCTTAACAGCGGATGATTCAGCACGGAATTAATCTCATTAAAGGTGAGCCAGTAACGAACCTTTCCCTTATACCTTTGGAACACCGTCCTACAATAACGCAGATAAAAGTCAATCATGCGCCTATCCCTGAACCCGTCATAAGTCTTGGCTAGATGAAGGGGCATTTCATAGTGGGATAAGGTGACAATAGGTTCCATGCCATAAGCAAGGCAGGCATCCAAAACCCTATCATAAAATGCAAGACCTGCTTCATTCGGCGTGTCCTCATCCCCTTTCGGAAAGATACGCGACCAGGCGATGGAGGTGCGTAAGGTCTTAAATCCCATTTCCGCAAACAGTTTGATATCTTCCGCATAGCGATGATAAAAATCGATCCCTTCAAGTTTCAAATTATCTTTGACAGGTTCTTTTGTAGGTTCCCCCATAACTCCTCTTGGCATCACATCTGCAATGGAAAGACCCTTGCCATCCTCTGCATACGCACCCTCGCACTGATTTGCAGCGACAGCGCCTCCCCACAAAAATGATTCTGGAAACATAGCGTTACCTCCCATACCGATCCATAAAACTATACATAGCGCCTAAAAGATTACACTCCTCCAGATACCTGCTTTTTTGCAGATTTGCATGCAGTGTATCAGGAATACAACATTTTGCATAAAACTGTTTCAATTCCATATTAATATCCGGAATCAATCGTTCTACCCGGCTTAACCCCCCGCCAATGATGATCTTCGCCGGTGCAAAACAGGTCTGTATATTGTGAATCAGCATTACTGCAGACTTTAAAAACTCCTCGTATACCCTCTGGGCATCCGGATCCCCTTCCTCTATCCACTTAAAAATCTGTTTCCCATTTATCTTGATTTTTTGGGGAGACTGTTCATGCACGGGATAATCTGCCTTCAGCAGTTTATCGTATTTTATAAGGGTATCTCCTGCATCCTGTACAGATAAATCGAGATTCTTCCACTTGCATAATTTATAAGTCATACCAACGATACCCATGTTTACCCACGCTTCATCCGTGATGGTATATCCATTGAACTTCGTCAATGTAAAAGAAAACTCTCCCGCCGAAAAGTTAAGACCTCTATGTATTTTTTTATCGATAATCACACCGCCGCCAACCCCTGTTCCAAGAATCAGCACTGCCCCGTCTGTCACATCCGAGAGGGCGCCGGTCCAAGCCTCTGAAAGGGCACCGCATTTTCCGTCGTTTTCCACCGCTGTCTTCGCCCCGCACGCCTGACTCACCAGTTCAATTACATTTTTCTCTTTTAAAATCTGACTGTACGCCCCCGATCCATGATGGAATCCCGTTTCACTATCCACGATTCCCGGCAGGCTTAAAGCAATGCCATCAACCTCCGTTTCGTACCTTTCGTACTGACCTTTTATGGTTTGAACAAATGCCTCCGCAGAGCCAAGCGGCGCAGGCAGCTTATCGGTAAATATAAGCCGTGCCTGATCGTCCACGATTCCATATTTTACAGAACTTCCCCCAAAATCAAAAACAAGACATTTCATTTTTCTTCATTCCTTCCTGCTCTTTTGCATCCCATTTTTTGTCGCATTGACAGCATCTTGATTCTAATCTATAATCAGCCTAAGCATAACTATTTTTACATGAAGGAGTATAAATACATGGCTTCTGCTTCTAACATAGAAACCAAAATTCAAGATGCTTTTTCGGATTTAATGGAGAAACAATCCTTTTCCTCCGTCCGTGTCACTGCCATCATTGAGAACAGCCATATCAGCCACCGTTCTTTTTATCGCTTTTACCAAAGTAAGTATGACCTTGCCATCGATTTCTTTTCCAAACAGCTGGCAAGCGCTGTGATCATAGGCGGCAAAAAGGCTACTTTCAAAGATGTCATGATCATTATCCTGACCATCATCAAAAGCCATCCCAGATTATACGGCAATCTGCTCAGCGATGATGAAGGAGCCAAAATACTTCCCGATATTTTAACGAAACTTTCCACTAACTGGACAGGATTTTCCCCCGCCTGGGCAACCACCATCATTAACACGAATTTGCTGATCGATTGGTCCAACAACCATTTTGCAAGTCCCGTTGAAAAGATCTATACCCAGTTCGTCTATAACCTTCCCGCCTATGAACTTCTCACGAAAGAAGAACTGGATGTACGTATTCAACAATATGAGAGCAGAATGAGCGGAGATTTTATAAAACATGACAATAAAAATCTATATAAATAATTTCACTTTGTCTTTATGCACAAAAATATGATGTATTTCCCTTATTATGTGAACGATTATAACATTGATGCTTTTTCTGTTAAAGTTATAGTTTCCCTATTCACTAACCGGCAGGAAACAAAAACATATTTTTGTTTCATTTGCAACAAAAAAGAGCCGCCTTCCAAACCGGAAAGCGGCTTTTTTACGCCTTTATAACAAAATCAAAATCTTATTTTCTCTAGCATTCTTTCATGCAAAATGTCTTACTCCAGCTTCGTTCCTCTCAAATTAGAATCAAACAGCCGGTTAAATCCCATCCACCCCGTCTCCGTGGAATTTTCCAACAGTTCAGTAAAGGTCTGCATCTTTGCGTCTGTATTATCCGCAAAGTTGAGCGCCACTGCTTCCATGATGGCAGGTTTTTTGGGAGAGCCAAATTCATATTCCCCATGGTGGGATAAGATACAGTGCTTCAATTCGCTTGCAAGAATCGCCGGAAAGCCTGCTATTTTACTTATTTTTTCCCCAAGCATTTCCGTCCCGATTACGATATGCCCCAAAAACTGCCCCTCATCCGTGTAATCATTCTGCGGGAAGAGAGAAAGCTCCCTGGTCTTTCCGATATCGTGGCAGATTGCCGCACTGATCAGCAGATCCTTATTGAGCAGCGGATAGGCGCTACAATAGTAATCACAAAGCTTTGCCACGCTTAATGTGTGCTGCAAAAGTCCGCCCACAAAGCCATGATGAACCGTCTTCGCGGCGGAAGAGCGTTTAAATGCCTTGACAAATTCTTTATCTTCCACAAAGAATGCCTGCAGGAGCTGCTTTAAATAGGGATTCTTAACCCCTTCAATAAACCCAAGCAGTTCCCCAAACATTTCCTCGATGTCAAATTTACTTACCGGAAGATAATCCGAGGGCGTATATTCCCCTTCCTGGCACTTTCTGATTCTCTTGACATTTACCTGCAAGGCGCTCTGAAAACTCGTGACATCTCCATACACTTCTATGTAATCAAGAGTATCAAATTCACCGATGCCCGCATTATTCGGATCCCATACCTTGGCGTCTATGGTACCCGTCTTATCCTGCAAAATAAGGCTCTCATAGGGCTTCCCATTTTTCGTGACTGCCGAAACCTTATGCTTGCACAGATAAATATCAAATACTCTATCGCCGTCTTTGTAATCTTTAATATACTTCATCTCTCTTTGCGGATCTTTGCCCGCATCCTCCCTTTTCCTATTCTTTCATCGAGCCAAGCACTACGCTGACTTCCATTTCAATATATCCGTCCGGTCCCTGCCGCATGAGTCCGACCGACAAGGTTCTTTCCGGCTCCTCCAAAAGAAGGGCTTTTACAAGGTTCTGATAATTTTTAATTTCCGTTCCCTTTACCCAGGTAATCACATCCCCGCTTTGGATTCCTGCATTCATCGCCGGAGAATCCATATCGATCTCTGTGATATAAGCGCCGAAGGGAACCCCCAGTTCCTGATTTGCCTTCTCCGTCACATCCGTGCCGTAGACACCAAAGTAAGCAATATCCCTGTCGTTTGAAAGACTTTCTATCACCTTTTTCAGCTCCGTGATGCCAACTGCACTGACCAGATTTTTAATGTCGCTGGAATTGTAAGACATATCAATGATTCCAACAATCTGCCCCTTTAAATTCACCAATATGCCGCTTGCATTACTGCTGCCATACATATCCGTGGTCATATACTTATAATTGGAATCCGGAAGTTTAATGGCATTTCCCACGGAAGTAATATTACCGATGCAAAGAGACCCTTCCGTCCCAATCGGTCTTCCCAGCGCGATCACCGGACTTCCCGTCAAGCTGCTCCCGGACGCCCCAAGTTCCGCCGCCTTTGCAACCGCAAGGGTACTCTCTTTGATGCCTTCTTTCGGTATGGCGACAACGGCTAATCCTGTGTTATTATCCTTCTTTTTGATAGCCGCCTGGTATTCTTCTCCATCTGCGAAAGCCACCTTTAAAGAATCCGCCTCCTTGATGCTGCTGACATTTGCAAGAATCAGCAATTCCCTTCCATTATCCGCCACTACTACGCCGGCTACCGCTCCCTTACTTTCATACTCATTGTCAAGCCATCCAACATCTGATGTGACTCCTACCACCGTCACAACAGAATTTCGCACTTCCTTGGCTATCTCCTCGACACCGTTTAAAATGGAAAGATAATCTTCCACTCCCAGCTCCATCTCAAGTTCCATTTTGGAAAGAAGCTGCGCAATCTGCTCGTCCTCCAGCACCGGCGGTTCAGAGGGCTCGGGCTGCATCTGAGAATCATCCGCAATCATATCCTCCGGAAGAATCTCGTCCTCCTCCGTCTCCTCCACAAATACCACCGTCTGGGGTTCCTCCTCCGGATAAAGCCTGTTGCTGATGACAGGCTCCAACAACAAAAAGGTAAAACACGCCACCATACCAAACACAACAGCCATTGCGGCGGTAATGAGCGTACGCCGTACCAGCTTTTTCTTGTTCAAAGGTCTTTGCTTTATCTTTTCTATCATAAAATCAGTGTTATCCTGATTTCTCTTCTCTTCCATCTGCCAGATTCCCTTAATCCTTTACCATCACAATTTCCTGCCAATTGAAATAATGATGGCAGCATAACATACGTATGCTGCCATCTCCAAGTAATCGGCGTGACAGGATTTGAACCTGCGACTTCTACGTCCCGAACGTAGCGCTCTACCAAGCTGAGCCACACGCCGTAAACTACAACCTTGTACATCATACAATTTTTACATCAAAATGTCAATATGGATGCAGGATTTTTCCTTTTAACAGGTAACAGATCATCCTGCAAGGGTAAGGCAGCAGCGCCATAGACCCAGAGCGCAGACCAGGGACAGGAGACGGCACATAGTATCATTTCAAGTCTCATCTCAAAATCAGATTTCACTAAACAGAATGAATATAGACATTCCAAGGTGGACGGGTCGGAGTGGATTGTGCTACACTGAAATCAGTCAAACACCCCGCGGCAGTTGCCAAATAGACATGCCAGCATGTTCGCTCGGCTCGTTGCTGGCGGGAATAAAGTTGAAGCAAGAGTCAGATTTTGATGCAGCCGATTTTAAGCCGGAGGTATTTTGTAATGAAGAAAAAAGCTATTATTATTTTAATAATTGCAGGAATCTTTACTCTGGGACTGTGGATAAGATTTGCAGATGACAGCGGGGAGGTATCCGCAGTTAAAACGCTGCCGTGGAAGATAATGAAGCTGCTGACGGATCAAATAGAAGAGACAGAGCAGAAAGTGGCACAGACAATACAGGAACTAAAAAGCCAAAATGAAATCATTTCTCCTCACAAAATAAATTTTATAGAACCAATAGTAAACTTGAATGGTGAAAAAGGAATATTGGAATTTGGTTGGGAAGATAATTTTATCCGGGTCGATGCAGATACCCTTCTTTTTGTCATTGACTGTTATTTTCCAGAAGGAAAGCTGCAGCAGAAAATGTTTTTTCTGGCAGAAGCCCCAAATTTTATGCTTCAGGAAGTTTTCAGGCAGGATTCCAGAATCTGGGAAGAGGAGTTAAACTGGCCGGAAAGCTTGGAATGGAGAATAAACCGTTCTCTTCTTGTAGAGGGAGGTTATGTCTATGAGTTGGATGGGGTATTGTATTTTCTGGACAGGGATTTTCAGGAAGCTCTTCTGCTCTGGGATCTTCGTGCGCTCATGGGAGATTATTTTTCATCATCAATAGGCATATATCACAGGACATGTGATGTGACGGCGGATGCTGCAAGGCTGATTGCCTGCACGGATAAAGGACTCTATGAATATGATTTAGGGAACGGAAATCAGACGTTGTTAGAATCAGCTTACTTTGCTCCTCATGAAATTAACGAGAACGACTGTTTATGTGGACAACGCGATTTTCGATTTAACGGACCTGTAAAGGTCGAATATGGACCCGATGAACAAAGCTATGCATACTTAACAGGAACGGAAGAAGCGGATTGGGGAGACATTACGGGAATCGTGCTTTGTTCAGGGGAAGGGGAAACCCTATATCAAAAAGAATCAAATAATGTGTATGATTTCAAATGGGTGAAATCGGAAAATACAATCTATTTAGCTGTTTTTTATACAGAATATACAGGATTAGATGAAAAAGGCATAGTTACTTCCTCCTGGTTGATGGACCGGGTGGATGCCTGTACCGGAAAGGTAGTGACATTTGAAGTGCCGAAAGAAATCTTTTCGGGGGGAATGATGTGCTGTATTGTTGGCTTCTTAGATGCAGACACACTTTTTTATGAGACAGACCAAGATATGTTTGAGGTTTATCGGCTGTCTTCCGGAGAACGGCAGACCATAGAGGCAGTAGGAGATGTGGATTGGGAAATAATGGTGCTTGATATGTACGATTATGGCGCTATCCCTGTAAGATATCCCTAATAAACCATCAGTAACTTACCCGTTTGCCCCCAAATGAAAAAAATAGCACTAAGCCACAAATTTTGATTCACAGCTCAGCACTTTTTTTCTCCCAAAATTAAATGATATCGAACAAATCAGCCTATATATATCGGCATAAGGAAGGAAATCACACCAATAAATAAACCACCGTAATGATAAGCCCCACACAAAATAGCAACAACCCAAAGGACAAGCTCCTCCCAATAATCGTCTGTTCCTCCGACCATTCCTCATGCATCAGTGCATATTTATGCTCATAATCGACTGTCCTTTGATGTTTCCTCCAAATCGTTGCATTCAGTATTCGCTCCACTCCGTTTACAAAGCACCCCGCCATATGGGTGAATCTATTACCTTCCTCCAGTTCATGAGGCAGCTTGCTGTCCCTATAAACCGTCTTGCGCAAAAATACCACAATCCCGTCCACCAGGCTGTCCAGCACCCTGCACACCACACCAAGGACGAATGGCAGCGCTTTCAAGAGAATCGGTCTGTAAATCAGATTTTCCAAATCCAGATATTTGTTCCACCTGTTTACATATAAAGTGCTTCCATTTTCCTTTTTGATCATCCACATTCTCACAACCAGCAAATATATAGCCGCACCAATTACAAGTGAAATCCCTGCGCCTTCCAAACTTTCAATTCCAAACCAATTCACCGGATGCGCTTCTTGCGTAACGTGCATAAAGCCCTGTCCTAAATCTGCCACAGCACCCAAAATTAAATTAGGAAACAGCCCCATCACCGGAAGCAGTACCGCACTTATGGTCAAAGCAGACGCGCTGGCTCTGTTCATGTAATTTCCTTTTAAAGCGTCAAAGGTCTCCTGTACCTTTGCATCCTCATTTTTCTCCCAAAACAATGCGATATAAAGTTTGAGCATATATGCCGCCGTCAGACCTCCGCTGACCAAGAATGCCCACTCAATACCCTGCATCGTACGCCCGTCAAAAATACCGGATGCCGCTCCCGTTCTCATAAATTCCATATATTCCACAATGCTTTCATGAATCAGCGTTTTACTCACATATCCGTTAAAAAGCGGTACGCCGCTGATACCCAAAACACCCATCAGGAAAATGAAATGAAGCAACGGCTTCTTTCTCCCAAATCCGCGTATTTCATTTAAATTCAACTTATGGACATTCATAAATACCACCCCTGCTGCCATGAACAGCACCAGCTTCAGCAGGGAATGATTTACCATATGAAGAATGCTTCCTCTTACGGCGGAAGCATTTTCCGTCCCTAAAAGCCCCAACATTCCCACACCCACAAGAATAAAACCAATCTGGGACACGGAAGAACATGCCAGAGTGCGCTTTAAATCCACAGAAAATAAGGCAAGCACAGCGCCTGTCACCATCGTACACACACCAAGGACTAAAATTAAACTTCCCCAGTACCTATCACCAAAGAAAAGATAACTCGTCAAAACCAGTATCCCAAACATCCCCGCCTTGGTGAGAATACCCGACAAAAGCGCAGACGCAGGTGCAGGCGCTACCGGATGGGCTTTGGGAAGCCAGATGTGAAGGGGAAAAGCGCCAGCCTTAGCGCCAAATCCGAACAACAGGCAGATTCCCGCCGCCCACAAAATCTGTAATGCTGCCGGATCCGAAATATATGCATCTTTGCCTGATAAACCAATCAATTCATCAAACATCAAAGTACCCACTGTGTTCTGCAACAAGAAGATACCCATCAACATGACCAGTCCGCCAATCACTGCCACTCCAAGGTAAGTATTGGCTGCCCGCAAGGAATCCTTTTTTTCATCATGAGCCACCCACACATAAGAGGTAAAAGACATAATCTCAAAAAAGATGAACACCGTATAAAAATCAGCCGACAGGAAAACACCCTCCGTAGCGCCCAGCGTAAAGAGCAAAAACATGTAATACCGGTTCCGGTTTCGGTAATGGGCAAAATACTCCTCTGAAAACAAAGTTGTCATAAACCACATAAATGCCGCTATACAGGCATAAAGCGCCCTAAAACCATCCAGCGTGAAGTGCAGACCCATGCCGCATATTCCGGGAAACGCCACGAAGATGCCACCACCACCGTTAAGGACACCCACAAGCAGATAAAGGGCAATCAAAAACTCTATTCCCGTCACCGCATCTGCAAAATAATCCCGCATATTTTTTCTGCTTTTTCCTATCAGATATCCCACCACGGAAGAAACCATGGGGAAAAATATCATACTGCCAATCAATAACTCCATACTTCATTCCTCCTAATATACCCCTGCTGCCACATCCGCAAAAAAATTCACAAAAGGCGCAGACCATAATCCCAGCATGATCATATTGATTGTAAAAACAAACAACGGGACCAACATCTTCCAATTAGGATCCTTTATTCCGGAAAGAGTTTCCATATCAAAATCCTTTCCCGGAAAAAAAGCCCTTACCACAATGGTAAGCATGTAGATTGCCGTAAGCAGGGCAGAAACCAAAAGACAGGCAATGCCGCCATAGGCAATCCCATTCCCGCTCTCCACCGCTGCTGTAGCAAGATTCCACTTGCTCACAAATCCAGCAAATCCTGGCACACCCATCAGAGCAAGAGACGAGACTGTGAATATCCCGAACACACGAGGCATCTTATAACCCATCCCATCAAGTTCATGCACATAATGTTTCCCACTTTGATGCATCACCGCACCTGCGCAGAAGAAAGAACTGATCTTCATCATCGCATGAAAAACCAAGTGTGTAAGCGCGCCCACCATGCCTAGGGGCGTCATAATCGTCACACCGAATAAAATATAAGAAAGATTGCTTATGGTAGAGTAAGCCAGCCTTCTTTTCAAATGGGTTTCTTTTACCCCGCGGCTGCACCCATATACAATTGTAAACATCACCACCAGCATGACCGTGGTCTGCGCCCAAGTTCCTTTGAGAAACGTTGTGCCAAAACTGTAATACGTAAGACGCATAATCGCAAAGGCGCCGGATTTTACCACCGCAACCGCATGAAGCAGCGCCGTCACAGGCGTAGGCGCCACACCCGCATCCGGCAGCCAGGAATTAAACGGACACACTGCCGCTTTCACCCCAAACCCCATAAACGCAATCACATAAATTAGCAAAAGCACATTCGTCCTGTCTCCAATTTTTTCAAGATCCAGCACACCGCCCAACACGAAATCCGTAGAGCTTCCATAAATAATGATAAAAATCAGACCAATAAAGGCAAACGCCGCACCGCCCAAGGAATAATACAAATACTTCCTGCTCGCCAATATAGCTTCTCTGGTCAGCGTGTGCATCACAAGAGGAACCGTGACCAGTGTAAGCAGTTCGTAGAAGAAATACATGGTAAGCAGATTTGCCGAAAGAGCAATCCCCAAAGTTACCCCATAAGTCATTGTAAAAAAAGTGAAAAAAATCTTCTCATGCTCTTCCTTCGTCATATATTCAAAGGCATACAAAGTGGCAAAAGGCCATAAGGACGCCACAAGACCGGCAAACACCATACTCATTCCATCCACCTTAAAACCAATAGAGAGATTTCCTGTAAAATTTGCCAGCGTCACAATATGAGCCGGACGATGAACCAAAAGATATAGAACCAGCAGACTATTCACAATAACCAGAATCTCCAGCAGAATTTCCATATGCCGCCGCTCTTTAAAAGGAATTAGGGAAATCAGCGCACCGGCTATAATTGGAATTGCAATAACCAATAAAATCATAACTGTCCTCCTCCTTTAAAGTACCTTTTCTATCATCTGCCACAGATAATCAATCAACTCATTTGGAACCAAACCAATTGCCACGGATAACACCGTCAATATAAGCACCGGAACCATCATTAACCAGGAAGGCTCCTTTTTTTCCAGAGCATTATACTCATAATCTGCCCCCGGAAAGAATCCTCGAATGGTCACGGGCAATAAATATCCCGCCGTCAAAAGCGCACTGACAAGCAAAATCACTGGACCTATCCACCAGAATCCAGGCAGCGCGCTCGCAAGCGCCCCCTTAGCCAGATACCATTTACTTACAAATCCGCACATAGGAGGAATACCAATCAGGCCTAAAGACAAAACCGTGTAACACCACATAAGAATCGGCATTTCCTTCCCGACTCCCCGAAATTCCTCCACTCTTGTCTTTCCCGTTTTATAAATAATAGCGCCTGCGCAAAGGAACAGCCCAGCTTTAATAAATCCATGGCAAAGCACATGTAAAAATCCCCCTGTCAGAGCATCCGTATTCATAACAGACAGACCGAACAAAATATAAGACACCTGACTAACCGTGGAATAAGCCAGACGCTTTTTCAGCACCGGCTCCCTGTATGCCAAGACAGATCCCATTAGAATCGTAATTAGCGTAAGCGCCATCCATGTCTTTTGAACCCAAGTCCCTCTTAAAAAAGATGCGCCAAATATATAGTAGACCACACGCACCACGGCCAGCACGCCTGCCTTTGCAATCACCGCAGACAGAACCGCCGAAGCAGGCGCAGGCGCCACCGGATGGGCAGCTAAAAGCCATGCATGCATGGGAAACATACCCGCCTTCACCCCAAATCCAATCAACATAGCAAAAGCAATGCCAAGAAGCATGGCTCCATATCCTGCTGCCGTCTGGCTGCTGATCACACCGCCCGGACTAAAGGTCAGCGTATTTCCATATCTTTCAATAAAATATAATCCAAAAAGTGCTAGGTAAGCGCCGCTTAAAGAGTAAAACAGATATTTAAGACCCGCCATAATCGCTTCCCGGGTTCCACTATGCAGAACCAGCGGCATAGACACCAAGGTCAACATTTCAAAAAACAAATAAAAGGTAATCAGATTCCCTGCAAAACAAAGCGCCAGCAAAACGCCGAATACAATCAAATAAAACCCATAATAACGCTTTTCTTTGTCCTCATGCTTCATATACACAAAAGAAAAGAAACCTGCACACAAAAATATGATAACCGCCATCACGGCAAAAATAACGCTCACTTCATCGATCTTAAACAAAATCGGAAGTCTCGGCGTCAAATTGAACAAAGCAAGCATCCCGCCCTGCCAGGTATAAAGCGACAGCATCACCAACACCCCTGTTATGGTCAACAAGATTCCCGTCGTCCATAACAGATTCCTTCTATTCTTCATCTCCTTTCTCACAAGAAGGCAGATTCCCGAAAGAACAGGAAACAGAATCGACAATATTATGTAGTACATGCAGCACACCTCCTTATGAGAACATGACAAGTCCCTGCTCTATCAAATCCACAATCGGCTGGGAAAATACGCCCAGGATTACATTAAGGGCCACAAAGCAGACTAACGTCAGACAATACCGCTTCATTTTCATAAACTGAATACCTTTATACTTTCCACTTTCCACCGGCGTGTAAATACGAATCACCGTCTTCATGAAATAGATTGCGTTCAGTATGGTACTAATACCAAGTACAATCAAAGCCGGCAACATCTTTGTCCCGTTCTGCACTGCCGCCTGAGAAAACAACAACTTGCTGATAAATCCTGAAAACAGCGGAACACCCACCATGGACAGTGAACCCACCGTAAAGGCAGCTCCCGCCCACTTATTCCGATATGCGGCACCGGTCAGTTCCACCAGCTTCCTACTCCCTCCCGATACATCCGTAAGCCCGATTGCCGCAATGAACAGCAGAGATTTTGTCGCCGCATGGGAAAGAATATGGAATACGCTGGCTGTCATACCTGCTTGGGTACCCATTCCAATCCCCATATAAATATAGCCAATCTGCGCCACCGACGAAAATGCAATCATCCTGCGCACATCATTTTCTCGAATCGCACTGACGGAGCCAAAAATCATCCCCATCAGCCCAAAGGCAAACAAAACATCTATGATTCTGCTGTTATAAAATACATCAAATCCAATTACTCGATAAATAATCTTAATCAGCAAAAGGATATATCCCTTTGAAACCAAACTTGATAAAACTGCAGCGGAAGAAACCGTGGAATAGCCATACGCATCCGGCAGCCATGCATGAAAGGGAAACAGCGCGCTCTTGATGGCAAGTCCCACCGACATAAGTGCTATAGTAACCAAAAGCGGAATCCGGTATTCGCCTGCGGAATAAAGATAAATGACCTGCTCTCTGATGTTGCTCATTAGAAGATGTCCCGTCAGATCATACAACATACAGATTCCCATGAGCAGAAGACCGGAACCCAAAAGGCTCATAATCATATATCTTGCCGCCGCTTCAATGGTCCTTCCGTTTTGCCTGATCATAATCAGACCACAGGCAGCAATTGTATTGATTTCCACGAACACATACGCCGTAAATAAGTCATTGGTATAAATCAGTGCAAGCAAAGAAGCGAGCAGCAAATCCATAAGTACGTAGTAAAGAAATGTCTTTTCTTCCTCCACCTCATCTACCAGCTTTTTTCTGCCGCCCTCTAAGGACAAAAGCATGATGACACAGAAGAACAACGCCATCAGTGGACCTAACACCCCAGCACGGATCTCATTTCCCCAAGGCGCCGGAAACCTGCCCATCACATAGACAAAAGCCTCCCCTGTACCCATGGTATAAAAAAGCGTGCAGACGCTTAAAAATGTCACAATCAGTATTAAAATAATATTTACGCTTCTTGCCGCCTTCTTCCTTAAGCCGGAACTGATGATGCCGGCAAACAGACAAAGCAATATGGAGACAGCAGGAAAGTTCTGCACAAAATCCATTTACAGCCCCTCCTTTTTCAGTCTCAAAGAGATTTCATCCAAATCTAAAGTGTGATAACGCCGGTACAAACGAATCGTTATGGAAAGCATCAGTGCACTGACCGAAACCGAAACCACAATACCCGTGAGTACCAGACCGCTGGGAATGGGATTGATATACGCCTCCATACTCTGCACCCCGTCCACCACAATCGGCGCTGCCCGTCCTGCAATATATCCCTTTTCGGCAAGAAACAGATAAATCGCCGTATCCATGATATTCAGTCCAATGATTTTCTTGATCAGATTACTCTGCAGAAGCAGATTCCCAAATCCAATACCAAACAAGATCATGGCAACCGCTTCCCCATAATTGGCAAAAAGATTTGCGCCCATCCTACAGACCTCCTCTTCTGAACAATGCATAAAAAGCATACATGGTACATGCCACTTCGATGCCTACACATATATCAATGGGCAGAATGATACCGCCGCTTAAGATGTGCCCCGGCATTCCTAAAGGAATGTGATTTTCAAGCCCGTTTGCACCCATGATATAAAAATAAGAACCTATGATGCCATACATGCACAGCGCCGTTATCTTTGCAATCTTATAGATATGCTCATTAAAAAACTGCTGGGTCTTCTTAAAACCAAATGCACTGGTGTAAAGAATCAGACCTGCACCTAAAATCGCTCCCCCGGAAAATCCGCCGCCGGGAGATAAATGCCCGTTTAAAATAACATAAATACCAAAAATAAAAATAATCGGACATAAGATAAACGCTGTCCCCTGCAAAATAGCGTCATTTTTCGGCTCAAAACGCCTATCGTCCTTATCTTCCCGTTTCTTTAAAATAGCGTCATCCAACATCAACAAAATCATGACACAGCAGGTGGCAATAAAAAGTACATTGGTCTCCCCAAAGGTATCAAACGCCCTGTAAGTCAAAATCATGCCGGACACGATATTAAGTGCCCCTGTTTCCTGGAGCCCCTTTTCAATATACCGCTGGGAAACGATATTGTTATCGGGATTGGAAGAATTACCGATTCTGGGAAGATAAGATACCGTGTACAGCAAAAGCCCCACCAAGGCAATGCAGAACACAATTGCTGCCACTACATAAATCTTATGGAAAAGCGTGAGGATCTTATTATTCTCCACGTCATATACCTTGTCCCGGAGCATCTGTGTTTCATTCATACGCTCTAAAATGGTGAATTCCTGTGTCTGAATCTCCTTCTGAGGCTGCATTTCCACCTCACCCACGTAAGGATCCTTGCTTCCCGAAAGCCATCTGAAAAAATGATAAGCGCCCGTCTTTTCATATTCCTTATCTGGTTTTAATCTACTCATTTGATTCTGCCTCCTTCTGGTCGGCTTTTTCCTCTTTTTCTTTATCGATTTGAATCGCATGAATCTTCTTTAAGGTGGCAAAAAACAAAATACTGGTTACCCCTGCCCCTACTGCCGCTTCCGTAATCGCCAGATCGGGAGACTCTAAGCAGACCCATATGATAGACATGATCAGACTGTAGGACATATAAATCAAAATGGAATTAAGCAGGTTTTTTGAAAAGCTCACCGATATGGCGCAGACAATCAAAAATCCCATGAGAATACTCTGAAATAGGGTCATTTTTCTTCTCCTCCTGCCTCTTCCCCGCGTTCTTCTTTTATTTCATTTTCCAGATCTGCAAGGTTTTTATAAATCTTACAATGATTCTTTAAATTTTCATTGGTGGTGAACTCCAGCCTTGCCAAAAGATGAGAGGAAACCGGAGATGCGATCCACAAAAATACTACGATCAACATCATCTTAAGGGTAGTAAAATTTAGCCCGGAAAAAATCATAAGCCCCACAAGCGAAACACTGATACCCAGTGTGTCTCCCATAGCTGCCGCATGCATTCTGTTCAAAACATACCGAAAATGGAATATGCCGTACAATTCTATCAAAAATATGATCAGACCGCATAAAAGCAACGCGCCGCCAACCGCCAGTTTCACCCATTCAAGAATTTCCATGCAGATCATCTCCTTCCTTATTTCCTTCCCCGTTATCTCCTTCTGCTCCCTGCTTTACCGCCTGTCTCTTTTCCGCGTAGACACCGATATAAACCTTTGATATGACGGTAACTGCCAAGAAGCTTACCAACGCGTAAATCAGGCATATATCTACAAGAAACCCTTCCTTCAACAAAAGGGAAAGAACCGCTATCATAACCATGACCATGGTTCCCATCATATTTACTGCCACGATACGGTCCGCAATCCTAGGACCCCTTACCGCTCTGATCAGACAGGCAAACAACATGACTGCAAGGATGACTAAAACCGCTATGTACATGCCCTGATAAATTTTGTCCAAAGTACTGATGCCTTCACTCATCTGCAACTTTCATCCATCCTTTCCATTTCCTGAAGAAGCGCGACAAATATCGATTGATTGATTCCCTCTGCCAGACTTTTATCCAAACAATGCACCACATATTCATTACCATTTAAAGACACCGTAATCGTACCCGGCGTCAGCGTAATAGAATTTGCAAGCAAAACCCTGGCAGGCGTGGTCTTTAAATCGATTTTAAACCGCACCACCACCGGCTCGATCTCATATCTCGATGACATAATCATTTTGATCACGGCAAAATTGGCCTTGATGATCTCCGTCACCAGCACAAACACATAATGTATGATCCGAAACAGCTTCCTAGCCAAAATCAAATCCTTTTTTGGGCAATAATCTAAAAACCTACAGATAAACCAATACATAAGCCCTGCGATCACAACACCAAAGGCGGCTATTTCCCATGTAAATTGTCCATTAAATATGATCCATATAAGGAAAAAAATCAAGTACATTTCTTATACCATACCTTCCACACTAAAACAGGTGAGGCTTACGCCAGCACCTGCTTTATTTTTTCTTCCAATTCATTTTTAGAAACAGCTCCTATCACCGTGTCTGTCAGCTTTCCATCTTTAAAGAATAAAAAGGTGGGTATGGACATGATTTTAAATTCCCTGCTCAGATTCGGATTTTCATCGGTGTTACATTTGCCTATTTTACATTTACCGCTATAGCTCTCTGCAAGCCCTGCTACAAGAGGCGCCATCATTTTACAAGGTCCGCACCAATCTGCATAAAAATCCACCATCACTGGCAGATCGCTCTTTTTAACTTCCTCTTCAAAATTATTATCCGTGATTTTCAGTTCCATTTTTGCTCCTTTCTTTGACCATAAAGTAATCTATTATTTTTAGTTTAACCAATTCAATTACCTTTTAATAATGTATTTATAAATAGGATTTCCCATGGATGAAAACCTCTCTTCATATTCCGTCATCACATTCCCCTGCACCATTTCAGCATCATGATGAAGATCATAAGTAATCTTGTCAATTTCCCACCCCGCTAAGGGAACTTCCTCTACAGCAAAATCAAATAACTCCTTATTGTCTGTCTTAAATTCCAAAATGCCATCCCTTTTAAGGAACTGATTATACCTTAAAAGAAATTCTTTAGATGGAAGCCGCCTCTTCGCATGCCTGTCCTTGGGCCAGGGATCCGAAAAATTCAAATAAATCCGATCCACTTCTTCTTTATCAAAAACTTCCCCAATCTCTTCCGCATCCATGCGGATAAACATAAGATTGGAAAGGGGCTCATCTTCCATCTTCTGCAGCGCTCTTAAAAGAACGCTGGAATACTTCTCTATCCCAATATAATTGATCTGTGGATTCCTGCCGGCAAGCTCATGCAGAAACTTCCCTTTTCCCATACCAATCTCGATTCGGATGGGATAATCATTCCCGAAAACTTCCTTCCATTTTCCTTTCTTCTTTTCCGGCTCATGGACCACCAGCGGGCTTTCCGCTATAGCATCCCTGGCGCCTTTAATATTCCTAAGTCTCATGAACGATTCCTTCCAATATCAGACAATTATCACCCTTTTTCAGTCATTCATTTTACAACATTTTTATTCAAAAGAAAAGAGTAAAATAAGTCTGAAAAGGGGCTTGTCAAGAACATCTGCAAAATGTAAACTAATAATTAGATTTTAAACGAAGAATAATAGAATCAGAACAGTTCAAGGAGTCACTATGAATTACCATAAATCCAAACGGATAGGACACAGAATACTATCCGTATTTTTATATATTGCACTATTTTCCTGTATGACCCTTCATGTCTTTGCCGCTCCCGCAAGCTTAGAGGAAGCAGCCCAGCAGGCGGAAGAGCGCAAGTCCCTGCCTATCCAGAGCAATCAGACTGAAAACTGGCCTGCCGGTCCCGCCATCGGCGCTCAGTCTGCCATTTTGATGGATGCAAACACCGGCGTCATTTTGTATGCAAAAAATATCGACGAGAAATTATATCCCGCCAGCACCACCAAACTAATGACCTGCCTTCTGGCAGCAGAAAATTGTAAATTAGATGAAATGATCAAGTTCTCCCACAATGCCGTCTTTAGCATTGAACTGGGAAGTTCCAATATTGGAATCGACGAAGGGCAGTCTATGCCTTTAGAAGAATGCCTTTACGGCATTCTGGTGGCATCTGCAAATGAAGTGGCAAATGCCGTGGCAGAACATGTTGCCGGAAGCACGGATGAATTTGCCTTGATGATGAATCAAAAGGCGGCGGAGCTTGGATGCGAAAACACCCATTTCACCAATGCCCACGGATTATTTGATGAAAACCACTATACCTCCGCCTATGATCTTGCCCTGATTGCAAGAGCCTTTTTCCAAAATGAGCTGCTCACCAAAATAGGCAACACCCCTTCCCACCATTTTCAGGCAACGGCAACTCAGCCGGATGACTTCATCGAGAGAAATAAGCACAGACTGATTACCGGCGAAATTGCCTATGAAGGAATCAAAGGCGGCAAGACCGGTTACACCGACGAAGCCAGACAGACCCTTGTGACATGCGCAGAGCAAAACGGCATGAAGCTGATCTGCGTGGTTATGAAAGAAGAAACTCCGGAACAGTTTTACGATACCGTAAAGCTCTTTTCTTACGGCTTTACCAATTTTTCCGCCGTAAACGTTTCGGAAAACGAGACCGATTACTCTATACAAAATTCTAATTTTTTTAACACATCAAACGATGTATTCGGCAACTCAAAACCGATCCTGACTTTAAACCAGAGCAGCTACCTGATCATGCCAAAAACCATCACCTTTGAAGATCTCGATTCTCAGATTTCTTATGAGACCTCTAAGGAAAATGAGGTTGCCGTGATCAATTATTACTATCACGGCGCTTATGTAGGAAATGCAACCGTAGATTTAGCGGAGGATGCTCCCGCCGCCTATAATTTCACAGAAAAAACCAAAACAGATGAACAAGAAACTGCACAAGAACCAAATGTAATCGTGGTAAACATCAAAACCGTACTGACTGCCGTACTGATTATTGCGCTTATTCTGATTGCGATCTTCGTAATCCGCTCCATCATCAACAGTTATAATTTCTTAGATGGCGGCAGAACCACCAGAAGACGCAGAAGAACGCGCAGACAGCAGATGCCGCGTTTTAAAAGAAACCGGAAAGATGGACCTCACTTTCCTTCTTCCCGGTTCAATGATTTTGATCTTTGACTTTAGTCCTTGCCCTTTTCGCTTTGCGGTGCTCCTTTGCCTGTTCCTTTTTTTGCACAATTTTCTGAAAGCCTTCTTCCGAAATAAGCTTTGCGGTTTTGACCACATACACCTTATCATTTTCAGATTTGCGGATCCGGATTTTGGACTTCACATACCCATGGACAGGACACGAAGCGACACTGTAATAATTCTTTCCGTTGGGCGAAAACCAGCGGATTTTCTTGCGGATATTTTTATGACATAAATAACACTTGGTGCTGATAACCTCCCGATCCTCCAGCGCCTTCTGCTTGTCCTCGAACTCCCTGGAAATATATTTCACATAATCCGAAAACAAAACATGAATTTCTTCTTTCCTGCTCTTTGGCAGAATATACGTATCTATGGAATAATTTTCCAGCACCCCATCCTCAATACACGCCAAAATCTCCGCCGTATAATAAGCATCCCCAAACGCCCTGTGAAAAGGAATATCCTTCTTGATATTCAGATAATCCGTGGCATACTCCAGACTTCTCCTTGCCTTTTTATCCTCATAAGCAATACTGAACAACTTCTGTATATCCAAAAAGCGAATCGGTTCACTTCCAAGCGGTTCCATCCCATAATAATGCATATTCCTCTGCAGCTCGAACAAATCAAGCGGACCCCAGGTACAAAAAATATAATCCTCCCCGCACCAAGAAAGAAACTCCTCCATCACCTCCACAAAAGGTTTTCCCTTTTGCAGATCCTTCATATGCAGATGAATCAGATCGCCGGTAATCCTATGCATATGCTGATAAACGGTAGGCTTGATCAACTGATTATATTCACCCACCATAACCTTATCTTCATTCAGCTTAATTGCCCCGATATCAATAATCTCAAATGGCATCGTCTTCACTTCCGGTTCCATGCCGGTATTACTCTGATTCCACTCCAAATCCAACACAATAAAATTCATTACCTACATTTCCTCATCTCAATACAGTTAATGTAGTTATCATACCACACTTTTACAGATTCTACTACTGGTGGGGAGGGATAGTTTGGTTTTTGGTAGTCGGAGGACGCGCAAAGGGGATTGATATTCCAACGTCGCCGCGCTCTCGCTCTCTGAAAAACGTAGCAGATGCTAAGCTCGTGAAATACCTCGCTAAGCACTGACGTTTTTCCAAGGGCTCCTTATGGAATATCAATCCCCTTTGCGCTGTATTTTGGCTAGCCTAAAAAAATCATTTTATACTACACATAATTACATAGCAAACGTATTGTTATAGATTTGGCTATGGTTCCTTACTTTAGATTTTGTAATTAAGGTAAGGATTGACATAAGAACCCACGGAATCAGAAACGTTTGCGGGTAGGAGGGCGGTGTTTGTGGTGGTGGCGGTTTGTTCAGGGGCGGTGGCAGCTGGGCGGCTGGGCTTTATGGCTGGGGGCGGAGCAGGGACGGGAACGGTATATAGAATCGTTTCAAGTCTTTGCGAAAAATCGGC
>BLLW01000041.1 GCA_011959285.1 Lachnospiraceae bacterium
GCAATCGATGAGCAGATCGCCGCCATAAGTACCAATGGCGTGGATCAGGGTGCACTGATTGCAAAGTGGGGACCGGCAATTACCTATGCGGCGATTCTTGATCAAAAGCTGGCGGAACTGTCGGGAACACTTAACTCCCAGGAAAGCATGGCAAAGATGACGGCACTGGTACAGGGCGCAGGAAGCCTGGCAGACGGAACCCAGAGTGCCCTTTTAGGTGCAGCGGAGTTAAACAGCGGTGTCAATGAATTAAAAATCGGACTTGATTCTCTGGACAGCGGTGCCGGCGAACTGGCGGCGGGAGCGGGCAGTTTGAAGGAGGGGGCAGCCACTTTAAAAGGTGGTACCAGTGAACTAAAGAGCGGTACCTCCACGCTAAAAAGCGGCGCCGGTGAGCTGAAGGACGGGGCATCCGCTTTAAGGGACGGCACTGCCACATTAAAGGATGGAACCACGGAACTTAAGAGCGGAACAGAACAGCTGGTACAGGGCGTCGGAACTTTGAACGATGGCGCAGAAAGTCTTAAGGACGGCGCAGGCGCACTGCGGGATGGTGTACTGACACTGGATGAAGGGATGGGGACCTTAGATGAAGGTGCACTTGCGTTGGTGGATGGCATGTTTGAATTTGATGAGGAAGGCATCAGTAAGCTGACGGACCTGTTCGGAGATGACGTGGAGGATGTGATCGACAGATTGAAGGCGGTGGCTGATGCAGGGAAGGAGTACAATACCTTTACACAGCTTCCGGCAGATGTGGACGGCAGCGTGAAGTTCATTATTAAGACAGAAGGGGTGGAAAAGCAGTAACTATATAGAGGAAGTTTTTTGTACAAAGAGGGGCTGTGTGCTAATTACTTAGTGCGGCAGTTCCTTTTTGCATGGCAAAAAATTTCTTCTCAATTGTGTAGTTAAATCCTCATATCAAAAATGTGGTGTGGAAAATTGATATGTATTTTCTTATAATTTACATTTTCTATAAAAATGAAAAATATGGAGCGGACAAGAGGAAAGATTCGTAAGAGACGATAACGTTTCAAATGCAATACAATATAATCAGTCATTTAAAAGCGAATTTCGACATATGAGCAAGGTTAGGAGGAAAAGAAAATGAACAGGAAAGGGAGGGATTTCACGGTAGGAGATCCCGGACGACAGCTTTTGATTTTTGCGTGGCCTCTTGTTTTATCCATGTTGCTGCAGAATCTGTATAATATGGCAGATACGCTGATTGTAGGAAGATATCTGGGCGATACGGCAATGGGAGCGGTAGGTACCTGCGGAAGTGTCACAAATGTTGTCTTGATGCTGATTGGCGGATGCACACAGGGGATGGCAGTGGTGCTTTCCCAGTATATAGGTGCGAAGGATGAAATAAAAGTAAAGAAGACGATTACAACAGGTCTGTATATGATTGTGGGAATGGCAATTGTATTTGGGATTATAGGAATCGTGTTTGCCAGAAATCTGCTGATGTTGATTAACGTGTCAGGGGAGGCGCTTGACTATGCTGCATCCTATCTGGTGATTATCTTTGTGGGCTCTGTCGCCACTGCGCTATACAATATGGGAAATTCCATGTCAAGAGCCTTGGGAGATTCGGTAACTCCCATGATTGTGTTGATCGTTACCAGCATATTGAATATTTTTTTGAACATTCTTTTTGTGGCTGTTTTCCATATGGGCGTTCCGGGAGTAGCATATGCAACCATATTGGCAACGATTCTTTCGGCAATCGTCTGCTGGGGAATCATCTGGAAGAAAATGCCCATTGTACATCCTGACAAAAATACCATTCGTCCGGATGGAGAAATGGCAAAGCTTGTGCTTAGAATCGGTCTTCCGTCTGCGCTTCAGTCTTCCACTGTCACGATCGGGATTCTGCTTGTCCAGGCTTTGGTAAATGCTTTTGACACGCCGCTGCTTCCCGTTATGGCTGCTTACGCTGCGGCAACGAAGATAGAAGCTTTTATTTCTTATCCGCCCGGGGGGATATCCCAGGGAATGCAGGTATTGGCAGGTCAGAACGTAGGCGCCGGCAAGTTCGAGAGAGTCGGCAAGGGGTTAAAAGCAAGTATTAAGATTATAGCAGTGTACTCTGTATTTTCGGCGTTTGTGCTGATTGCATTTGGACGGTTCTTAATGGGCTTTTTCACAGCGACTCCCGCTACCGTAACGATTGGCTATCATTATCTGGTAGTGACGGCAATAGGTGTATTCTTCTGTGGTATTGTTTTTACGGTACGTTATACCTTAAGCGGATCGGGGGATGCTTCTGCCGCCGTTTATATTTCGGTGATAGAGCTGGCTGTAAGAATTGGCAGCGCTTATGTTCTTGCTCATTTTACGCCCCTTGGCTATATTGGGGTATTTTTAGGAACGCCCATTGGTTGGATGGTATCGGGCGCCTATGCGGTTGTCCGTTATAGAAGTGGCAAATGGAAGAAGAAGAGGATTGTAAAAGAGGATCGGGAATCTGCCTCCGCAAATGTGGGAGCATAAAAATTTCATAAACAAAGAGAAAGGAGAGTAAAAGATGTTTGACAATTTTCTGGTAAGAGAAAACAGTCTTCAAAACGTGGTGAGGGACGGCGAAATAGTTGGTTTTAAGTTCGATGTCCGTATCGCAGAGTACAGGGGGTGCTTTTTGAGCCTTCATAATGGGTATTATATTGATTTGGATGGAGAGGAATATCCAAGGAATCTTCAGAAGTTTGAAATCAATGGAATGCCGCCGAGAGATTTTGATGAAATTGCCAAGGCGGTATGGGAGCACTGGGATTATGGAGAATTTGGAACGGTGTATGTGGAGAAGCCGGGAGGACTTTCAAAAGGACATCACAAGCTGGGCATCATGCAGGGGGTTCTTATGCAGTATGGATGGCAGCCTCACGACCAGGAGTGGATCGACAATCCGCCGGATCCTAGAGATATGCCCTTTAAGCAGACAGAAGTTTATTATTATGATATGGTTGTGGAGTAAGAAAGGAGATAAAAATGGCTATTAAAAGAGGCGTTTCATTTTACAGCTACCAACAGGCGCAGTATTTTGGACAAATGGATTATCATGATATGTGTAAAGAATTGCATGACAACCTAAAATGTGATGGCGTGGAAATCATCAATGAGGCGACTGTGCCCGGATATCCTTTCCCGTCGAGAGCGTTTTTGGCAGATTGGGCAAATACGATGGCCCGCTATGATTTAACACCGGTGGCACTTGACTGTTTCCTTGATACGATGCGCTTTAGGGATCATGTTATGAATAAGGCGGAAGCGGCTGAACTGATCAAGCTGGATTTACAATTGGCACACGACATGGGCTTTAAGCACATCAGGACTATGACAGGACTGCCCGTGGAGGTTACAGAGCGTGCCCTTGATACGGCTGTCAAGCTGGATGTAAAGATTGCATGGGAGATACATGCACCGATTCCCATCAGACCAAACCCGGAAATCAAGGGACTGTTCTGTGACAGTCCTGGAACTGCTGTAATGGATACGGTGGAATTTATTAAAAAGACGGGTACAAAGCATGTTGGCTTCGTGCCTGATATGGGCATCTTTGCAAGAGGACCGCATCTGGATACGGTGGAGAGAATGCTAAGAGATATGAAGGATCAGGGGCTTGCCAGTGAGATTACTGCCCTGATGAAGGAAGTTTCCTTGGGAGAATTATCTACAGAAGTGGAAAAGAGATTTGCAGGAAGGCTTTCTGGGGAAGAAAAACGCACGCTTATGTGGAAGATGCATGCGGCGCCCGAAGATCTTGAGCTGATATTACCCTATGTATTTTCTATTCATGGAAAATGCCATGATTTGACAGAGATACCTGGCAAACCCGGGCAATATGAGGAGCCGGCACTTCTCTATGAAGAGGTGATCGATGTTCTGAAAAAGAATAATTGGGATGGCTATATGTGCACAGAATTTGAGGGACAGCGTTCGCGTCAGGAACGTACCATGGATGATTTTGTGGACGAGGTGGATCAGGTAAGGCGTCACCATGAGATGATGGCACGGCTTATTGGAGAATAAAACATATCGGCAAGAGCAGGGGGGCAGCTATCAGCCCTCCTGTGTTTTTTATATAAAAATAAATGCATAGGAGGAAGAAAAAAATGGCAGGAAAGCTGACAAAGGAAGATATTAAAAATTTTTATAAGGAATTTTTTCACGAACAGAAGATCGATTATGCAAAAAAAATCATAGCGCCGTATTATATCCAGCACAACCCAGGCGTGGAGGATAGCAGAGAAGGATTTATCAATACTTTTGCTGCTGCATTTGCTTCCGGCAAAAAGTTTAACATTGAAATCGAAGACATTGTCTTAGGCGAAGACATGGCGGCGGTCATACTGAAAAATCAGAGAGGATCCTTTGCGGTGGTGGATTTTTACCGGATAAACAGCGAGGGACAGCTCTGTGAGCATTGGGATGTGTTTTCAAATTAAGATAGAGTGCAGATTAAAAAAGAAAAGGATTTGCAAAAAAAGAAAAAATTTTATAAAAGAGGGACTAGAAATGAAGGAAGAACAAATGATAATAGAAATGTATGATGTAATATGCAATGCCAGAAAAACAGATAGGATCAGGGACTATTTTTCGGAGGAATTTGAAGAGATCACGCCCGGATTTGAAGGGAAAGGACCGGAGGCGTTCCTTAAAAGAAATGAGGATTTCTTTACCTCTGCGGGCGCTGCCATAGAAATGGTAAAGGTCTTTGCAGATACACAAAAGCCAACGGTGGGTGTCTATGCAAAAGCAAGATTCAAAGGGAAAACATTATTTCGTATTGCAGGTTTTTTTGAAATCAAAGACGGAAAGATTGTATCTCACAAATCACTTCATCAACAATAACAAAGGAGGGTTTGCCTATGCCTGGATTGGGAGTTTGGTTCAGAATTGAGCAGATGAAAAGCGAAGCACATAGAAACAGTCCAAGGATGGAGCTTCTATATGTCATTGACGGGAAATTGTGCATTACGCTGGGAGAGCAGAATATCATACTGCAGAAGGAAGATATGTATTTTGTAAACGCAGGGTGCTCCGTCAGTTGTGTTGCCCTTCGCTCCGGCATTTTGTTCCGGATTTCTGTGGAACCGTCGGTACTGGAGGAGGAAATTGGAGGAGAGCATATTGAGATTGATCTTGACAGCACGCAGGCGGAAAGGAATGACACCCGCTATCGCCAGCTTCGGGTCTATATGATTGAGCTTATAAGGAGCTGTCTTTGCGGAGGAAATTCTGACAAATTTGATCAATACTCCAAGTGCTATCTGATTTTGGGATACTTGACCAAGTATTTCCGCAAGGTAAATGAGCGGGAGGAGAAAGCGGATTCTTATCAAAAGTACACGGATGAAGTCATTCGGTTTATTTGGGAGAACTATGACAAGCAGATAACCCTTCAGGATATGGCAGATAAGCTTTATATTACCAACTCTCATTTGTCGAGGGTACTGAAAAAAAGTCTTGGAAAGAATTTCAGATCTTATATCAACGAGGTACGTCTTTTAAGGGCTGTGGAAGAGCTGGAAAACAGCGATAAGTCTATCCTGCGTATCGCCAATGACAATGGTTTTTCGGGCTTGGCAGCTTTCAACAAGGCGTTTAAGGAAAGCTATGCAGTTTCGCCTACCGTCTATAGGCGGCGGTTCAGGGATAAAGAAAAGGTCAGGGAAGAAGACAAGAGCACTTTAACAGAAGCGGCGCTGGTGAGCGTGGAAAGCAGCTTTGCGCATTTGATGACGGATAAGGGGATGCCGGAACTGGAGATTTCATCTTTTGTGGGAAACTATACGCCTTATACAAAGCCCTGGCAGGATGTGATTAATGTGGGAACTGCCGCAGAACTTTTAAATAATAAAATTCAGCACCATATTCTGCGGGCAAAGCGGGAGCTTGGATATAAATATGTAAGGTTCTGGGGAATCTTTCAGGATGAGCTTTTAATCATGCCGCGTGCATTAGGGGACCGCCCCAACTTTAGCCGTCTGGATGACAGTATCAACTTTTTGCTGAACAACGATTTGAAGCCGTTTATTCAGATGGGTCCAAAGCCTAGAAATATTATCCGCGGTCTTGGCAATAGCATTATGCCTTCCGGCGCGCATCAGAGTCTTATATTGACATATGATGAACAGCAATGGAAGCAGTTGGTAGACAGTTTTATGAACCATCTTATGATTTATTATGGGGAGGATGAAATCAACACATGGATATTTGAAATGTGGAATCCTTATCCATGGGACAAGCAGTGGTATGAATGGTTCAAGCCTTTGAAGTACGCAGATTGCAGTAAGGTGGTCAAGAAATATGCGCCCAATGCATTCTTTGGGGGCGGGGAATTTGTAAGCTCTATGCTTTCAGGGCTGCCGGCAAAGCTTGGGGAGCTGGAAAAGCTTGGGACAAATTCGGATTTTCTCTCCTTTGCCATGTTTCCTTACGAGCCGGACGGGGTATCCTTGCCGCCGCTGGAGACAAACATCAATTTTATGCGGGACAGCTTAAAAAAAATTAGGAAAATGATGGAGGACTGCGGCGCTTCACACAAAAAACTTTATCTGGATCTCTGGAACAATACGATTTCCAGCCGGAATGTCTTAAATGACGCGGTCTATAGAGGCGCTTATATCATTAAGAATGCCATTGACGCCATAGGCGAAGTGGATCAGCTCTGTTTTTGGCAGTGCACAGATGCTTTTACGGAAGACTTTGACTCTGACGGTATTCTCCATGGGGGGAGCGGAATAATGACCAGGGATGGATTTTTTAAGCCTGCCGCATATGCCTTTGGCTTTTTGAAGCGTCTTTATGGAAAATTGATTGAGAAAAACGACAATTACATGATTACCACCAATGGTCATGGCAATTATGCCATTATCTATCATAATTTAAAGGCGCTGCTTGGCAGTATTTATTTAAAAAAAGAGGATGCCCTTCGCTATGAAGATCTTCATGAGGCGTTTGAAGACAATAATTCCATGAAGCTTAAGTTTAAACTCAGCGGGATGGTGGATGGCTATTATGATGTCCGTTTCCAGCATGTAGATAAATACAGCGGCAGTATATTGGACGAATGGAAGCAAATTGGAGGTTTTACGGATATGCCTAAGGAAGATAAGCAATATCTTGAAAATGTAAGTATACCGAAACGGTATTTTGTAAGAAAAAAGGTAATAGAAGGAATGATGGAACTGGAACTTGAGGCTCTGGCGAATGGTTTTGGGCTGATTGAGATTATGTTTCGGGGATGATCCTATGCTTTTTGGGGCTATGTCAAAAACATTATATTTTTTTTTGACATAGCCTTTTGGTTTATTTATTGCAATCTCATAAAACCCAATAAGTTTGTAGTAAAATGTCAATTTGCGCCATAGATTCATTTCCGGCAAGATTTATAATTATAAGTAAGTTAAAGAGAAATGAATAGGCGTATTTTTAGTACTTTTCCGAAAGGCAAAATGATATATGGTGAAAATGTACAAAAATACGAGAAAAACAGGAGGGCGTTATGGATATTCGGTTAGGGATTATTGGATTTGGCGGAATGGGCAAGCATCATGCCAAGCATGCGCCAAAGGGCGGCGTAAAGGTAGAAGCGGCTTGCGATATACTTCCGGAAAGAGTAGAGGAAGCAAAGCAGGAAGGTATAAAAGGATACCATTCTGTCCAGGAGCTTTTGGCGGATCCTGAGGTCAATACGGTGATTTTGACGGTGCCAAATCATCTGCACAAGGAAATGGCAATTAAGGCAGCTGCAGCAGGGAAGCATGTGATTACGGAAAAGCCTGCCGCCTTAAGCGTTGCAGAACTGGACGAAATGGAGGAAGCCTGCAAAAAGGCGGGCGTATGCTTTACAGCCCATCAGAACCGCAGATGGGACAAGGATATGCTGACCATCAAGCATGCCTATGATCATGGAACCTTGGGAAAAATTTTTACAATTGAATCAAAGCTACACTCTGGCAACGGCTATATGCATGAATGGCATTTATATAAGAAATATGGCGGCGGTATGATGTATGACTGGGGGGTTCACCTAATCGATCAAATCCTTTTTATGATGCCGGACGCAAAAATCAAATCCCTTTATGCAGATGTAAAAAATGTGCTGCATGAAGAGGTGGATGACTATTTTAAAATCATCATGAAACTTGACAACGGCGTAACAGTACATATCGAGCTGTCCACTTATATTCTCAAATATCAGCCCAGATGGCTTGCCGGTGGCGATAAGGGAACCATGATCGTGGAAAATCTTGGGGGAGGAAAAGGAGCCATCTACAGGACGGGAAAGATGCTTGAAAAACTGCCGCCACAAATCACGGAGACAGAGGCTGGTCCTACAAGACAGTTTGCGCCTGTGCCGCCTGGCGGAATCGTGGAAGAGGCTCTTCCCAAGATAGAATCAGATGTTTTGGAATTTTACCGCAATTTCAAGGATGTCATAAACGGGCAGGGAGAGCTGCTTGTCAAAATTCCCACCGTCAGGAGGGTGCTGACCGTCATGGAAGCGGTCATGCGTTCTGCAAAGACGGGTGAGGCAATCTTTCTTGAATAGTACTCTTTAGAGGAAACATATGATTGGAAACTGATGACAAAACCATAGGAGTGCATATATGACAAAGTATATTTTAAAAAGAATCCTATACATCATACCGGTCATGTTCGGTGTGATTGTGGTGGTGTTCCTCATGAAAGCGGCAACTCCCGGTGATCCGGTATTGGAGCTTTTGCCGGCTACCGCAACCGAGGAACAGAAAGATGCAATGAGAGAAGAATTAGGTTTAAATGATCCTCTTCCTATTCAGTTTGTAGATTACGTGGTGGGGATTGTTACCCGAGGAGATTTGGGAACCTCTTACAAAACAAAGCAGCCTGTTATGACAGAAATCCTGCAAAGGCTTCCCAACACCTTGATTGTGGCTGTGCTTGCTATGGCGCTCAGCCAGGTGATCGCAACCCCTTTAGGAATTTTGGCGGCAGTAAAACAAAATACATGGATAGACAATTTAATTGTATTTTTTACTATGGTGGGCGCTTCCCTTCCTACCTTCTGGCTTGCCCTGATGCTGATTGACCTGTTTTCGGTGCGGCTCCATCTTGTGCCATCCATGTACAATGGCACGGTGGCAGGCTGGGTGCTTCCCATTATCGTAGTATCCTTTGGCGCTATTTCCCAGACGGCAAAAGGCGTGCGTACCAATATGCTGGAGATTATCAGACAGGATTACATCAGGACGGCTAGGGCAAAAGGGCAGAAGGAAAGCATCGTCATCTTTAAGCATGGTTTTGGCAATACCCTGATACCTGTTATTGCCGGAATTGGAAGCGGGCTTTCGGGACAATTGGGAGGCGCTTTAATCGTGGAGACGGTATTCGCCATTCCCGGTGTGGGCAAATATGTGGCAGACGCCGTTACCGCAAGAAACTTTCCGGCAGTTCAAGGCGGTGTTATCGTACTTGCTTTTATCTGTACCATTATCAGCATCCTGGTGGATGTGATGTATACAGTAGCAGATCCCAGACTAAAGACAAATCTCATGGCGCCTGCTAAAAAGAAAAAATCTTCAAAGGCAGCAGCCTCGAATGGAGGTGCCTGATTATGTCAAAGATAAACACTCCTGCAATGGAGAAGCTTAAGAAAAAGAATAAATACAACGAAAGCGGTGTGAGCACGCCGGGCAAAGAAGCTTGGAAAAGGCTGCGCAGAAATAAGACGGCTATGGCGGGAATGATTATTGTTCTGTTTTTGCTGGCGGTTGCGGTATTGGCGGATGTGATTGCTCCTTATGGATACCGGGATCAGGATTATAGCGCTGTTATGCAGCCCCCAAGTGCGGCACATCTTTTTGGAACGGATAATTTAGGGCGGGATATATTTTCACGCTGTGTATATGGCGCCAGATACTCCCTTCCCATCGGCGTGATCTGTGTGCTGATTGGATTAGTAATCGGCGGCGGGCTGGGGCTTATCGCAGCGTATTTTGGAGGACATACAGATAATATCATCATGAGGATTATAGACGTCATTCAGGCGATTCCTTCCACCATGCTCTGTATCGCGCTGGTGGCGATCCTTGACAATGGCATGTGGCAGCTTATTGTGGCAATTGCGGCGGGTTCCATACAGGGGATGACCAAATCCGTCCGAGCAGCCATTTTTATGGTAAGAAATAACGAATATGTGGATTCGTCAAAATCAATCGGTGTATCCGACGGCAAAATCATGCTGCGCCATCTTGTTCCCAATGCAGTGGGAATGATTGTAATAAACGCGGTGGGCGGCGTTTCTTCCAATATTCTTACCATTTCCACTTTAAGTTATATTGGGGTAGGTCTGGTGTCTCCCACGCCGGAGTGGGGCGCTATTCTTTCAGAAGGGAAAACTTATATGGCGGTTGCCCCTTATATGGTTCTTTATCCCGGACTTATGATTGCGATTACTGTGGTGGCATTCAATCTTTTTGGCAACGGATTAAGAGATGCTCTTGATCCAAGGATGAAATAAGGAGGACAGGGGTTATGAGTGAAAAAAATTTGTTGAGCGTCAGAGACCTGGTCGTCCATTATGAAACGGATGAAGCGGTGACGGAGGCAGTAAATAATGTATCCTTTGATATAAAGCCCGGTGAAATACTAGGCATGGTAGGAGAGACGGGAGCGGGAAAGACCACCATCGGCATGAGTATTATGGGGCTTTTGCCAAAGCCCCCTGCCCATGTGATATCCGGCAGTATCGTCTTTGAAGGGGAGGAGCTTCTGCCAAAGTCTCCTGAACCCAAAAAACTTTTTGATTTTGGCATGAGAAGAAGGCGCAAGCATGAGGAAAAGGGATTGGAGCGGATGCTGCGCACCATCAGAGGGAAAAAAATCACGATGATGTTCCAAGACCCCATGACGGCGCTGAACCCGGTTATGTATGTGGGGGATCAGATTTCCGAAGTGTTAAAGATTCATGAAAATCTTTCTGACGCAGATGCAGTAAAGAGAGCCTGTGAGATTTTGGAGATGGTAGGAATCCCTGCCAATAGATATAAGGAATATCCCCATCAGTTTTCTGGAGGTATGAAGCAGAGAGTGGTGATCGCTATTGCCCTTGCTTGCAAGCCGGATCTGATTATTGCCGATGAACCTACCACAGCGCTGGATGTGACGATTCAGGCACAGGTGCTTGCCATGATGAAAGACCTTCAGCAGAAATTAGGCACGGCAATGATACTGATTACCCATGACTTTGGCGTGGTGGCGGATATCTGTGACAGATGCGTCGTAGTATATGCAGGTGAGATCGTGGAAAGCGGAAACCTTACCCACATCTTCGACAATCCCATGCATCCCTATACTAGAGGACTGTTTGGTTCCCTTCCCAATCTGGAAGTGGATACAGAAAGACTGACACCCATAGAGGGGCTTATGCCAAATCCCATGAACCTGCTTCCCTATTGCAGCTTTTTTACCAGATGTAAGGAGAAATGCGACGATTGTATGAAGGGCAATCCGAAGCTGGTGGAGGTAGAACCGGGACATTTGGTAAGGTGCATTGTCACAACGGCAGGAAAGGAGAAATAGGCATGGCATTGGTGGAAATAAAAAGCTTAAAAAAATATTATGATACACCTGGCGGCATCCTCCATGCCGTGGATGATGTGACCCTGAACATTGAAAAAGGAAAGACCTTAGGAGTAGTGGGAGAGTCCGGATGTGGTAAATCCACGTTGGGAAAGACGCTGATTAAAATGACGGAAGCGACTTCCGGGGAGGTGTATTTTGACGGACAGGAAATTACCTCCATGAACCAGCGGCAGTTTAAGCAGATGCGTATGCGTATGCAGATGGTATTTCAGGATCCTTATGCATCTCTTGACCCCAGAATGAGCGTTTCCGCTTTGATTGCGGAGCCGATTAATACGTATCATCTGGCAAAAAACCGCAATGAGCTCAATGAGATGGTACTGTCATTAATGGATACGGTAGGACTTGCAAGGCGTCTTGCTAATGTATATCCTCATGAGCTGGACGGCGGAAGGCGCCAGAGAATCGGCATTGCCAGGGCACTTTCCCTAAGCCCTGAGTTTATCGTCTGTGACGAACCTGTTTCTGCATTAGATGTGTCAATCCAGGCGCAGATTTTGAACCTTCTGATGGATCTGCAGGAGGAAAAGGGACTTACCTATATTTTTATTACTCATGATATGTCTGTCGTAAAGCATATATCGGATGAGATTTGTGTGATGTATCTGGGACAGGTAGTGGAAAAATGTGAGTCCAAGGAATTGTTTAAAAATACTCTGCATCCCTATTCAAAAGCGTTGTTGTCGGCAATACCGGTTCCGTCTATTCATAATAAGAAGGAAAGGATTTTGATTAAGGGGGAAATTACAAGCCCCATAGATCCGGAGCCTTGCTGCAGGTTTGCCCAGCGCTGCCAGTACGCGAAGGAAGAGTGCTTTAAGAGCGAGCCGGCGTTAAAACCATATAAGGGAACAGGACATCTGGTGAAATGTCATAGGGTAGAAGAAATTAATTAAGAGAAAACCAATGGGCGCGTCCTTTGGAATATAAAAACAAAAAAAGAAAAGAAAGGAAAAGGGATTATGAAAAAACGATTATCAATCATGTTACTTGTGGCTATGATGGCATCAGTGCTTGCCGCATGCGGCAGTTCTCCTGCAGCCTCCGATCAGGCAGGCACGCAAGGAGAGGGTGCGGCAGAAACGACCCAGCAGGCGGCAGGAGATGAAACGGCAGAAGGAGATGAGACAGCAGCACCTGCGGCAGGAGAATTAAGCGATAAAGTTATTACCATTGCGCTTGCCTCCGAGCCCAACACCTTGATTCCCAGCGTTAATTTTATTGGGAACCCGGTTCAGTATATTTTAAGAAATGTGTATGAACCCTTGGTGGTTTCCAATTACTCTGACGTGTCCCTGCAAAAGACGGGACTGTGCACAGATTGGGAATACTTGGATGATACGCATATTCATATCACGCTTCGGGAAGGCGTTCATTTCCACAACGGAGAAGAACTGACTACAGCTGATATCCAGTACCTTTTTGAACAGGGAAAATTGGGGGCTATGGCTTCTGATGTGTACGGTTTTTATGACCCTTCCCAGTTTGAAATCGAGGACGATTATAATATGGTCCTGGTACTAAATGAGCCCTATGCGCAGGCATTTGAAATGCTTGGTTTCAACAACTTTGAAGTGGTAAACAAAACCGAACTTGAGGCAGCAGGCGGCGCAGGCGCACAGGTGCAGTATCTGGCAGGCGCAGGAACCGGAAAATATAAGTTAAAAGAATGGGTTCCCGGCGAATATATCGAACTGGAGCGTAATGAGGATTATTGGGACAAGGATAATATGGGTTACTATGCAGGCTTTAAGTATGTGTTTATCAATGACACCAATGCAAGGGCATTAGCCGTTCAGTCGGGAGACGTTGACATTGCCACGGATATGATGCTTTCTGATTTTGCAACCTATGATGCAGATCCTAATGTCAATGCAGTTCTTCTGGATGACAACAAAGTGAGCACAATTTTCTTAAACAGCGGAAAGGGCGGTCCTCTTGAGGATGTAAGAGTAAGACATGCAGTTTCTCTCCTGATCGATAAGAACGCCCTTCGTCAGGTTGCTAACGCAGGCTATGGAGAGCTTTGTGATACCGTAATTGCAACCAATGGACCTATGGGAGATGGTATCTGCGAATCCGATACGGCAGCGGTGGATGTGGAAGGCGCAAAGGCCCTTTTGGAAGAGGCAGGATATGCAAATGGTCTTACACTTAGAATGAGAGGCACTTCCGTAACGCCAATGATGTCCATGGTGCAGGAACAGCTTCGCGCCGGAGGCATTGAGGTGGAATTTGAACTTGCGGAGACACCGGTCCATTTTGCAGCGCTGGCAGAGGGAGACTTTGACATGTATGCTTCCACCCAGCAGTATGCGCTCTATTCAGAACCGGTAAGATGTACGGATGGTATTAAATATGATTATTCGGCAGTTATGGGCGGATGTGGTTATCAGAACGAAGAATATTCCGCGATTGCAGCGCGCTGCTATGCACTTGCAGATTTGACAGAACGAAAGGCAGCATATGCAGAACTGCAGAAGATGTTCAGAGAAGAATACGTATCTATTGGATTGTATACAAGCAAGACTTTTGTACTTACCCGTCCCGGTATTGAAAATATCGAACTTTGGGGACTTGGTCTTACAAACTTCTCCAATATATATGGTGACTGATGGTAAAGAAGAATGGAACAGAATTTGTGACGCTTCGGAATGGAGGAAAAATGAAAGAAATCAGAGTAGCGATTATAGGCGGTGGGATGATTTCCCACAGACATATGGTGATTTATTCTAACATTCAGCGTAATGCTGAAAAACTTGGCTTTACTGCTAAGGTGGTGGCTGTTGCGGAAGTTGTTCCCGAGAGGCTGAAGGCATGGGGGGAACAATATGGTATGGAGGAAAAGGATCTTTACACCGATTATCGTGAGCTTTTAAAGCGCGATGATATTGATACTGTTGACGTGTGTGTACATAACAATCTCCATACCCCTATTTCTATTGAGGTTATGAAGGCTGGATTTGACTGTTATTGTGAAAAACCTGCTGCAGCCAGCTACCATGATGCCAAAATGATGGTGGACTGTGCGGCAAAGCTGGGACGTAAATTTCATGTGCAGATCAGTTCCCTTATGACGCCTCAGACCAGAGCGGCAAGGGATATCATTGCAAACGGCGATATCGGTACGCCATATTATGTAAACTTAGAGCAGTGTACCATGAGACGCCGTCCGGGCTATGATCTTCCGGAGTTTACCACAGACTTTTATTCCCGGAGAATTGCCGGACATGGTCCTTCCATTGACTTGGGGATTTATGTGATTGGACAGATTCTCTTTGTACTGGGAAGACCGAAAGTAAAATCGGTTTCAGGTTTTTGCCGTAGAGAGGTGGAAATCGACCAGAAACTGGTTACAAATCCCGATGGATTTGGGGTGGAAGATATTTGTGATGGGTTTGTAAAATTTGAAAATGGCATAGGGTTCCATTTCCTTTCCACTTCTGCAAACAACATCAAAGAGTATGCCATGACTTATATTCTGGGAACCAAGGGCGGTCTGGAATTTACGGATACGGACACCGTAGGCGGAAAGTTTGCCAGAAAGCCTGGACAGAGAAAAATGTTTGGAGGAGAGCCAGAGCTGAAGTTCTATGGCAATGTGAATGGAAGAGTGGTAAACACTGAGCTAAACTGCGATGCCAACGGCATAGTGGAGGAAAGGTTAGACCCGAAAATGATGCTGTATAATGATAATCAGTGCATGTGGCTGGCTTATAAACTGGGCATTCTGGATGATACCACAAGATATCAGACACCGGAGATCGCATTAGAACAGCTTTTGATCACAGACGGTATGTTCCTTTCCCAGGAGGAAGGCAGAGAAATGATGCTGGATGAAATCATTGCGAAATCTCCCACCTTATATATTCCGGAGATAGAAATCAATGGTTCCCTGCACAAATTTGACGTAGCTTATTGATAGACAACATTGCCACCATTTGCCCTTAGGAAGTGGTGGCAATGTCAGATAAAAGGAGGAAATTTTTATGAGCAGACTTCCCGTTGGCATTCAGGTGTATGGACTTCGCGATCTTTTGGAAAATACCCCTGACAATTTTAAAAATGTGATGCAGCAGATTAAGGATATGGGATATGACGGTGTGGAATTGGCAGGACTTTATGGGATTGACCCTGCCGATATCAAGCGCATACTTGATGAAGTAGGACTAATTCCAATCAGCGCCCACGTTCCGTTGGTGGATATGATGGAAGATCCCGAGAAGGTGGCAGAAGATTATAAGACGGTAGGGGTGGATTATGTAGTAGTGCCCTATCTTCCAGAAGAATATCGTCATAATACGCCGGGCTATCCCAAAGTGATTGAGGAGATGAAACGGATTGGTAAGGTCATGAAAGATCATGGCATCAAACTCCTTTATCATAACCATGATTTTGAGTTTGTAACGCTGCCTGATGGCAGCTTTGGTTTTGACGATATTTATACCCAGATACCTGCGGACCTTCTTATGGTTGAGCCGGATGTGTGCTGGATCAAGGTGGCGGGTCAGAATCCGGCAGCTTATGTGAAAAAATATGGCGCAAGATGTGAGATTGTTCACCTGAAGGACTTCATCAAGGAAGGAAATCCCCAAAATCTCTATAAATTGATAGGAATAGAGACAGAAGAGTCTAAGGAGGATACCGGCATATTTGAATTTAGACCGGTAGGATTTGGTCAGCAGATCTGGGAGCCGATTTTGGAGGCTTCCCTTGAAGCAGGCTCCAAATGGGTCGTGGTGGAACAAGATGAGCATTATGAACTGCCGCCGTTAGAAGCTGCAAGGCGGAGCAGGGAATATTTAAAGATACTTGGTTGGTAATCATGAATTGACTTGACTTTGAAAGGGTGGGGTTATGAACGAAAAATATATCATTGCAGATAACAAATTGGAAAATGTAACGGTAGACGGCAGAATCATAGGCTGTCAGGTGGGGCTTCGCATTCCTTATTACATGGGAGCCCCGCTCAGCCAGATTGAACATATCGTTCTCAAAATCGATGGGGTGGAAGTTTTGCAGGAGGATATGAGGATCATAACAGAGGATGGAGAGGAATTCAAAATGTCCGAAATCATAACCTGTTACCGTCATTTCTGGGAATATGGCGCAAAGCTTCAGGTGAGGGTTCTAAAGGAAGGCGGGCTTTCCAAGGGAAAGCACAGAATCGATGTGGATGTGGCGGTTGATGTAATCTATGCGCCCAAAGGATTTGGCAGTATTGCTTATGCGGAATTTACAATATAGTTTAGCAAACGTTTGAAAGGAGTAATCGATGGCTATTACAAGAGGTGTTTCATTATACAGTCTTCAGGAAGACTATTATTTGGGGAAGCTGGATATAGAGGGATGTATCGCAAAGACGGCCAATGAGATCGATGCAAAGGGAATCGAGGTCCTGCCGGATCAGATGCCCCTGCCAAGCCTTCGGAGCGTGGACAGGGTATTGTCTCAAAAGGATCTGGATATGTGGTTCGGATGGATGGAAAAATACGGTACCTTTCCGGCTGCTTATGATGCCAATTTCTTCACCACCATGTTTTCCAACAGGCACATGTCTGTAAAGGAAACCATTGAATGGACGAGAAAGGATCTTTACGTTGCCCATCAGATGGGATTTCCTGTGTACCGCACCGGTATCATACGGCATGAGGACATTGAGATTCTCTCTGCCTGCTTTGACTATGCGGAGGAACTGGGGGTTCAGATCGCTACCGAGGTGCATGCGCCCAGAGGCATCCATACATGGTGGACCCAGGACTTTTTGGAAGAGATTCAGCGGAAAAATGCGAAGTATGCAGGATTTGTGGTTGACTTTGGTATTTTTACAGTAGGCATGTCCTTGTCCTCTAAACATAAGTATGAAAGGGCAGGGGCAAAGACGGAAATCTTAGAGGCGATTGATGAGGCTTACCGTGCAGGAAGTCCTTTGACGGATTCTGACATAGAAAAGCTGGGAGGCGGCAGTGTTGAGAAGGAAGCTGCCGAGAGGCTGAAAGGCGCTATACATGACGATCCGGCATGGCTTAGAGAGGTTCTGCCTTATACCAAGCATTGTCATGGCAAATTCTATGAGATGACAGAAGAATGCAAGGAGCCTTCCATCGATTATGCAGGGCCCATCCGGGTTATGCAGGAAATTGGCTGGGAGGGGTGCATCTCTTCCGAATATGAGGGACAGAGAGATTATTTCGATATCGGTTGTGATATCTATATGGATCCTGTAGAGCAGTGTAGAAGACATCACATGATGCTAAAACGGCTTTTAGGTGAGGCATAATGGCAGGAACAAGGAGAGACTTTACGGCGGGCAGTCCAGCCAGGGAGATGCTGCTTTTTGCTATACCGCTGATTGGCACCATGATCTTGCAGAATTTATATACCACGGCAGACCTTGTAATCGTGGGACGATATATAGGAGACAGCGCCCTGGCAGCCGTTGGCGCAACAGCAAGTATTTCTGCAATGGTGTTGATGCTGATTGCAGGCGCCACCGAAGGGATGTCAGTGATCATAGCCCAGTTTTACGGAGCCAAGGATTATGAAAAGGTAAGACGTACCGTCACCAATTCCCTGTATCTGATAGCAGGTATGGCGCTGGTATTCGGGGTGTTGGGCGCCGTTTTTGCAAAGCCTCTTTTGATGTTGATCCATGTTACGCCGGAAAACGGAGTATTGGAGCTTGCCACTGTTTATCTCAGAATTATTTTTCTGGGGGAGGTGGCAACTTCTCTTTATAATATGGCTAATTCCCTTTCAAGAGCGCTGGGAGATTCGCTGACGCCGCTGATTGTGCTGGTGGTGTGCAGTATCATGAATGTATTGCTTAATTTTGTGTTTGTTGCAAAGCTTGGCATGGGGGTAGAGGGCGTTGCCTACGCTACGATACTTGCCACCGTATGTTCAGCGGCTGTGAGCTGGGTATTGATGTTGAAGAAGAATCCTGTCGTCCGTTTTGGAAGAAAGGATATGAAGATTGACAGAACTATATTGATTCTTACTGCAAAAATCGGCGTACCCTCTGCTTTGAAAAGTTCTACTACGGCAATCGGAAATATTTTGCTGCAGAATTTGGTAAACAGCTTTGGGATGTTGGTGATGGCAGGGTACAATGCAGGTATGCAGCTGGAGCGGTTGATCGCGAATCCGCCGGGAGGAATCACGCAGGCAATGCAGGTCTTTGCCGGGCAAAATGTAGGCGCCGGTCAGCAGAAGAGGGTGAAAAAAGGATTTACGGCTGGGTTTTGTATCATTACAATTTATTGTATCTTTTCCGCTATCGTGCTGGTGGCGGGAGGAAAATTTTTAATCGGACTTTTTTCAGCGGATGCAGACAGCGCTATGATGGATATCGGGTATGCGTATCTGGTAACCGCCGCATTCAGCACCTACTTCTGCGGCATGGCATGGCTTACCAAAAGTACGCTTATTGGGGCGGGAGACGCATCGGCAGGTCTGTATATCAGTGTGATTGAAATACTGGTGAGGGTGGTGATCAGTTATATCCTGGCATGGTATACGCCTTTGGGATATTTAGGAATTTTTATCGCCACGCCGGTCAGTTATGTGGCATCGGGAATATATGGGCTTGTACGTTTCCGCGGCGGAAAATGGATGAAAAAGAGGTTTGTAGAATGACGAAAACGGGAAAGAAGTTCATTCCATTATATTTATCGCTGGTTCTTCAGCACATCATTACGCTTGCCGTGAATCTTGCCGACAATATGATGCTGGGCGCTTACAGCGAAATATCCCTATCGGGGGTGGCGGCTGTCAATCAAATTCAGTTTGTGCTGCAGCAGCTCACCCTTGCCGTTGGAGAGGCGCTTGTGGTAATCTGCAGTCAGTATTGGGGAAAGAGACGTACCGAGCCTATGAAAAGAATCTGTGCAGTGGCTATGCAGACGGCAGTCTTTTTTGCAGTGATCTTGTTTGCCGGGGTGAGCTTTTTCCCCGGTCAAACTACGAGGATTTTTACGAATGATGAGATCATCATCAAAGAAGGGGCAGCATACCTTGAGATGATTCGCTTTACCTATTTTTTCTTTGTCGCTACGCAGGTATTGCTGGCGCTTTTAAGGAGCATGACGGTGGTGCGGATTGCACTTTACCTTTCCCTGATGACATTCTTTGTCAATTGCGGAATCAATTATGTTTTAATTTATGGGCGTTTAGGAATGCCCGAGATGGGAGTCCGGGGAGCTGCCATAGGAACCCTTGCGGCAAGAATCTTAGAGCTTGCGGTGTTGATTATTTTTATTCGCATAAAAGGCGGGGAATTGCAGCTTCGATGTTCTGATTTTCTCGTGAGAGATAAGGAACTTAGCAAAGACTACTATCGTACCGCGCTGCCTTTGATGGCGGCACAAGGGCTTTGGGGATTAAATACCATGCTCCAGACTGTTATTCTCGGGCATATGGATAAAGCAGCCATTGCGGCGAACAGCGTGGCATCTAATGTATATCTGATGGTGAAGTCAGGCGCCTTAGGAGCCTCTTCCGCCGCCGCTGTCCTTATAGGAAATGGGGTGGGAGCGGGAGACTATGATGCTGTGAGGAAAAATGCGCTCTGGCTGCAGAAGTTCTTCGTATGTGTAGGGATTCTTTCGGGCGTGATTCTCTATGGAATCAGGATTCCCATTTTATCAATCTATCAACTCTCAGAGAGCACGAGAGAAATGGCGGACGCCTTTTTGATCGTCCTATGTGTAGTCATAGTGGGAATGTCCTATCAGATGCCGGCAGGAGGGGGAATTATCAGGGGCGGCGGGGAATCTTCGTTCGTGGTGAAAATGGATATTATTTGTATATGGATGATCGTGATTCCTCTTTCCCTTTTTATGGCATTTGTGGTAAAGGCGTCGCCGGTTGTGGTGGTGGCATGCCTGAATGCGGACCAAGTCTTCAAATGTATTCCGGTGTTCCTCAAAGTGAACAGAGGAAATTGGATAAAAAATCTGACGAATGTCAGTTAGTTAAGGAAATGCGCAGGCAGGACGGCAGTGAGCCATGCCGGCGCTCAGCCGCGTATCTCTTCCTCTCTGATGCCCCTCCTATTATGAATTCTCAAGCCTTCTGAAAATACCCAACAGTGTAATCACCGCCGCCACCGCCAAAATCACTTCTGCCGTAAACTGCGCATACGCAAGCCCATAGAGCGGGATCAGCCAGTTCAAAATATAGAGAGCCGGAATCTCCAATATAATCTTTCTAAGCAGTGCAAATACGAACGCCTTTTTCCCCATACCGCAAGCCTGAAAGACGCCCACTGCAAGGAAGTCCATGCAAAGGAACGGAAGACCGATGCAAAGTCCGTGGAGAAAGCGGGTTCCGTAAGAGATGATGGCATCGTTTTTCATAAAGAGGGAGGTCAAAAAGCCTGCCCCGAAATAATAGAAAACAGAAACCATGACCATAAAGGAAAGGGAAATCTTTATGGTAAAGGAAAGGGTATTTTTCATTCGCTTGACATTGCCGGAGGCATAATTATAGCTGATTAACGGCATGATGCCTTGAGAAAGCCCCAGTGCAAAATAAAGAGGCACCATATTGACCTTCTGTGCGATTCCCATAGCTGCTACGGCGTCTGAACCGTAGGACGAGGTGAAGTTGTTGAGAACCGTCATACCGGTCACATTCAGAAGGTTCTGAATGGCAGCAGGGATTCCCACACTGCAGATTCCCATTACAATATGCTGATTGAAGCGGAAGAGGCTGGGGCGTATGCATACATAGGTGTTATTCCGTTTGACGAACAAGAGAACGAAGAAATAAATGCATGCTGCGCAATTGGAGATAAAGGTAGCAAGCCCTGCTCCGGCAGCGCCCATATCAAGTCCCCATGGAAGGATGAAAATCGGATCCAGCACAATATTAAGAAGGCATCCGCTCATGGAACCGATGCTGGCGTGAAGGGAGGAGCCCTCAGAACGGACCAGATACGCCATGACCACATTGAGGATAGAAGGGGCTGCGCCGAAGGTAACGGTCCATTTCAGATATTGCGCCGTGGCGGCAATGGTCTCCGGGCTTGCACCCAGTACCGCGAGAAGAGGGCGGCTAAACAGGGTGTAAAGAAGGGAAAACATAAGACCGCAGAATACGGAACAGTAAAAGCCGAAGGCGGAACTACGGTATACGGTATCGTAGTCTTTTTTTCCCAGCGCCCGGCTCATCATGCTGGAGGTACCCACGCCGAAGAGATTGTTTACCGCGTTGAAGGCTAATAGCACCGGTGCAGCCAGCGTCACCGCCGCGTTCTGGATGGGATCGTTTACCATACCTACAAAATAAGTATCTGCCAGATTGTAGATTACCATGACCAGAGAACTTAAAATGGTCGGGACTGCTAACGTCATGACAGCCTTTGGGATGGGCATTTGTTCAAATAAAACTGTTTTTTCTGTATTTTCCATATCTAATCTTCTTTCTTTCAAGTCTTCTTATTAGGCAAACAGGAAATCGTTTCGTCTGTTTTGTAGAAACAAAAACGCAAACATGATACAATGATAGCACAAATCATTAGAAACCGATATAGAATTTGTCCAAATAAGTCAAGGAATTCCTCTTTGAAATCAGTATAATGGAATGATAAAGGTGGATCTAGTTGGATGGAGGCAATGGAAGCGGTACAGAAAATGCAGGATTACATCCGTGCATATCATAAGGAAGAAGGCTTCTGCGCGGACCAGGTCTGTGCTGCGGCAGGATATTCAAGGCGGCAGGCAGATGCACGTTAGGTACAGGCGCCAGGCGGTAAAGATGCCGGAGGGGCAGGAAAGGATGGATACAGGATGGAAAAGCAGCAGCAGGGGGAGCAGCCCCATAAGAGAAGGGCGCGTTACAAAGGGACTCACCCAAGAAAGTACAGTGAGAAATATAAAGAACTGAACCCAGAGAAATATCAGGATACCATCGAGAAGGTGATTCAGAAGGGGAGCACGCCCGCGGGGATGCACATTTCCATCTGTGTCAGGGAAATCCTTGACTATTTCAGGAGCCCTTGCTTTCCTGCCCGAGGCAGAGCGCAGGGAGAGCGTAAAAAAGTCCTGCGCCCGGGTATTTCAGGCGCTTCGAATCGATGTAAACAGCGAGTATGAAGTGCTGGATGCTTTCCTGCAAAAACTCCCGGCGGCAATGGCGCCGGGAGGAAGAATTGCCATCCTAACCTTTCATTCGGGAGAAGACAGACTGGTAAAAAAATCCTTTAAAGAAGGAAAAAGAGCAGGCGTTTACAGCGAAATCGCAGAGGAAGTGATTAGACCGTCGGCGCAGGAGTGCGCTAGAAACAGCAGGGCACGCTCTGCGAAGATGCGCTGGGCAGTTAAAGCATGAAAATAGCCCCAAAGAATCAACAGATTCTCTGGGGCAAAGAATTTTGCATGGCTTACAAATCATTACTTTCCCATCATCATGTAATCTACCAGAAGCTTTACATCATCAGGGTCGGAAGCAATCAGCTCCATTTCGTTGATAAAAGCATCGTCATTAAAAAGCTTGGAAAGTGCAAGGTACTTTGTCAGTTCAGACTTTAAGTTAAGGCGGTCTCCCTGCTTGGAGATCAATTCTACGGTTCCCTTACACTGTTTGATTGTATCAAGGAACTTTTCGGCGTCATCAATGTTATAAATTTTCATTTCTTTTCCTCCATCTCGTTTTTAACCACTTCATTTTCATCGGCATTATTTTAGCAGGGATGTATTTGGCAGACAATGTCAATAATGTGGAATTTTAAGGTGGTTTGCTTAGGAAAGTATGAAAAATATACAATAAATGCATGAAAAGAATAAATGCTATTATGTTATTATATAGGAAAAGCAAATGATTTCTTTAAACGAAAGCTTATTTAGCAGCATTGCTGCATCTTACAGAGTATTCTGTTCCGACATTCATTCTTTGAAATTCTGCTTTTAAGAACCTAACATATTTCGCAGGAGTTCTTAGATTTTATGGAATATATCACAGTGTCTATAGACGAAAAAGTGAAAGGGATAAAGAGTAGCAGAATAAGACTTATCCATGAAAAAGTAGATAGGATTAGAGCATCAGAAAAGGCAGGGATGAAATATATGCAGAGATGGGAAGAGATAGAGTATGCCAGAGATGATGGACGCGAGGAGGGTTTCATCCAAAGGTTAATCCAGATGGTGTGCAAAAAATCTGCAGAGGAAAAACCATTGCTGAGATAGCAGACGATTTAGAAGAAGATTTAGAACAGATTGAAAAAATCTATAATGTAGCACAAGAATTTGCACCTGATTACGATTAGAGGGTTAAAACAGGCTCCCTCCAGGTCACTCCTATGACCCAGAGGAAGTATAATGCCTTACCCCCAGTTTCCACAACAAAAAGCAGGGTATGATAAACAGGCAAGCCGCCAGCGGCAGCAGGCAGTACCAGGGCTTCCCCCGGTCCAGCAAAAAGAGAAAAGGATAGTACTGGATTAGTCCATAGGGAATCACGAAGGTACATATCTGCAGGATTCTTTTGCCGTAAATAGAGACGGGGTACTTTCCATACTCCCTTGCGCCGTCCGTAAACACATTCATAAATTCCAGTCCTTCTATGGTAAAGAAGCAGATGGAAGCATAAACGAGGAAGAGTCCGCTAAAGACGACGGTGCCGCCAATCAGCATAAAAAGTACCGCAATGACTTTGGCAGGCGTCCACCGCACGCCGCTCACCGCAAATCCGTAGACGAACATGACGACAGCCTGAAGGATGCGTCCAATCCGGGAAAATTCAATGCGGCTGCCCAGCACCAATAGAATCTCATGCCGGGGTCTTACCAGCACCCGATCAAATTCCCCTTGATTGATCATATTGTCAAACGTGTCAAATCCCCTTGCTACGGATTCCGCCAGCGAAAACTCCATCAGCGTGATGCCGAAACATAAGAGCACTTCATTGTAGGTAAATCCCTCTACGTTGGAAAAACGCTGGAACATAAAATACATGCCCAGAAAAACATTAAATGAAACCAAAAACTGACCAATGCACGTCAAAAAGAAAGAAGTCTTGTACTCCATCAGACTTTTCAAATGCATCACAAAGAATTTTCCATATAACCGCATCTTTCAACCTCCCTGTATGGTAACTTTTTTCATGGCAACCGCATCTAAAAGCCTCCCCAATCCAATCAGTGCAAAAAGCCAGAAGAGCTGCAAGAAAAGAGCGCGCCCTGCGGCGGCGCCGGAAAGGTTCCCGCTGTAAATGCGCAGGGGCACATTTTGCATGGAGGCAAAGGGAAGCAGTTCTAAAAAGGCACGCACCTTTTCTGGAAAAAAGGGAAGAGGAATGGTGGCACCCGAGAGAAATTCCACCATGGAGACGGCCACAATGCGAATCCCCGCAGGGGATATGGTAAAAAACGAAAGCATATACACCAGCATGCAAAAGGCAACCGTCACTCCCACACCGGCGAACAGGGTAAAGAGAAAAAACAAAAAAGCCAAGGGACTTGCGGGAAGCATCAGCCCGTACGGCGCAGGCAGAAAAGCTGCCACTAAAAGAATCGGCAGGCAGCGCAGCACGGCTTTGGACAGCCTGTTGGCAAGACTTCTGGAAAACCACATATTGTAGATGCTGACGGGGCGGCACAGCTCGTAGGAAATATTTCCGTTCACGATTGAGTCAAAGATTTCATTTTCCATCATCCATGCCATAAAAAGCGTGAGAAATGCCTGCTGCATCCATACATAGGCGCAGGTCGCCTGAAAGGTCATGGGGAAGGAAGCGGCATCCGTCCGGTAAAAAGCGCGGAACATCATGATTTCCATGCCAGCCCATGCAAACTGTGTGACGACGCCGGCAAATGCCGCCGCCCGATACTGCAGTCCCATGCTGAAACGGAGGCGGAAAAAGGCAAGATATTTTTTCATCGTGTCCCTCCTTAAAGATTGTGGCTGCGATAAAAATCAGCCAGCGCTGCTTCGGCGGAATCAGTTCCATGTTTGATATCCTCCAGATTTCCGTCCAGCAAGATAGAGCCCTTACCAATTAGAATGATCCGGCTTGTAAGTGCTTCGATATCCTGCATGTCATGGGTAGTCAACAGGACGGTAGTCTTCTTTTCACGGTTCAGCTGCAGGATGAATTCTCTGACAGCCAGTTTTGAAACGGCGTCCAAGCCGATGGTGGGTTCATCCAGAAAAAGGAGTCGGGGACCGTGCAGAAGGGAGGCGGCAAGCTCACAGCGCATCCGCTGTCCTAAGGAAAGCTGTCTGGCAGGCGTCCTTAAAAGGTCTGAAAGCTGCAGCATCTCTGCAAGAAGCGCCAGATTCCGCCGATAGTCTGCGTCGCCGATCCGGTAAATCTCTTTCAGCAGTTCAAAGGAATCCAATATGGGCACATCCCACCACAGCTGGGTACGCTGACCAAAGACCACGCCGATACTCTTTACATATTCAATTCTGTTTTTCCAGGGAATCAATCCGTTTACGAGACAGGTACCTTCCTCGGGGGTAAGGATACCGCTTAAAATTTTGATGGTAGAACTCTTTCCGGCGCCGTTAGGACCTATGTAGCCCACCATTTCACCGTCGCTTATGGTGAAAGAAACGTCGTCGAGCGCGTGAATGTACTCATATTCCTTGTGGAATAGAGCCTTAAATGCCGAAGTAAATCCGGCATCACGTTTTGAGACCTTGTAGGTCTTGCATACATGCTGCATTGTAATCATGTCTGCTTCCTCCTGGTAGTTTTATAATCGTATAACTTGCCAAGCCGGTCTGCTCTCTCTGGGGATTTGCCAGAGAATTACCGCAGGTAAGTATGAAATTGTAGCTCCGCGCTTTCAAGATGCAGAAAAGCGAAAGGAGTTTAAGAATAGCATATCCCTACAGGGATGTCAATTACCTTTACTGCATTTTTTGACCGTTTTGTTACATGTCAGGGCTAAAAGCTAACTTTTTTTATAGTACAAGACGATATAAGAGATAAGGCGTAAGATTACCTGTAAGGAACAGGAAAAGCGTATGCGCCAGAGCCGGGGTAAAGGATTACCCTGTTGAATGGAGGTAGAAGGATCTATGAGAGTGCAGAATCAGGCAATTTTTATGGGGGACAGCGCCCAGAAGGCAGTATATGACGTCACCCAGAGCAAAGAAGGGCAGAAAAGTATTTTTGCAGGAAACAGAAATGAAAAGCCGGATCTTATTGCGATGCGGCAGCAGCAGGCAAGAAAGCAGGTCATGAAGATTGTGGGCGATGCATGGGAAGGCGACCGCAAGCTGGAGGATTGTCTTAAGGAGAGCAGAGATAATCTGAAAGGATATCAGAAGACCGTTGGGGAAGCGAATGAAGAGCTGAAACAGCTCCGCGAAGAGCGACAGACAGTGAGGGAACTCTACAACGTGGAAGAGGACTCGAAGGAAGAGCAGGACCTAAAGCTTTTGGAAAAAGAAATCGATGCGCAAAGGAGTGGCTCCGGCGCATTCTTAACAATAGAAGAAAGTGAGCAAATCGCGCAGCTTAAGGCGGAGGGACTTACAGAATATCAGACAAGATGCCTTGAACTGAAAAAAAGAAGCAGTCTCAATGAGGAAATGCTTGATGACGCAAAGATGGGAATCGAGCAGGAAAATGCAGCCATCCGCAGCATGAAAGAGGCAAATCTGAAATCCCAGGCGATGACCAAGGCTGAAAAAGCGGCGGCTGAAATTGAGGATGGGGTCAAGGATGAAATCATCGGCATGCTGATAGGCGAGGCTAAGGATCATATCGACGAGGAAATGGAAGAGAAGAAGGAAGCTGCCGAAGAGAAGGCGGAAGAAGAAAAGGAAGAGCAGGAGAAGATCGAGAAGCAAAAAGCACAAAAGGAAGAAAAGGAAGCTTTTACGCAGGAGATTGCAGATTCCATCAGTTCCGTTACGGAGGCGGAAAGCACGATGGGAGAGGTGCAGAAGGAAATCAAGAAAATCATGGATGAAATGAAGCTGCTAGACGAAGATTTAAAGGGAGCAGCAGTAGACACCGTCAAATAGAATCTGAAAATTAGGAGGCAGGAAAGCGATGAGGATACAAAACACAACTATTTTTATGGGGGATAGTACCCGAAGTGAACGGAATCAGCAGATTTCAAAGGAACAAGAGGGGGCAAATGGGCAGAAAAATATCTTTGCAGGCGGTTTAAATGGAAGCCTAGACCCAATCGCAAGGAAACAGCAGGAAGCCAAAAAGCAGGTGATGAAGATTATTGGTGACGCGCGGGAAAGCGACCGGAAGATAGAGGATGGCATTGCTGAGAGCAGGAACAATATCAAAGAGCAAAAAAAGACCATAGACAAGGCAAATGATGAGCTGAAACTGATTGAAGAGGCAAGGCAGGAGCTGAAAGAACATTATGGCATTGAAGAGGACTCTCAGGAAGAGCAGGATCTGAAACTGCTGGAAAAGCAGAGAAAATCCCTTAAACCTGATTCAGGTATTCATCTTACAGAAGAAGAAAAGGAACGTATCGCCCAGATCAAAGAGGAAGGGCTTACAGAATATCAGAGGCGTTCCATGGCTTTGTTAAACAGCGGCTCGCCTTACGAGAAAGAAATTTCGGAAGCACAGAAACAGATAAAGGCGGAAACCGGAACGATTTCCGTGCTCAAGGAAGCAACTTTAAAGTCTAAAACAATGATAAAAGCGCAGAAGGCGGCGGATGACGTTATGGATGCGGCAAGGGAAGATATCATAGGCATGCTGGCTGATGAATCCAAAGATCACATCGACGAGGAGATGGAAGAGAAGAAGGAAGCAGCCGAAGAGAAAGCAGAGAAGGAACAGGAAGAAGAGGAAAAGATCGAGAAGCGCAAAGAGGAGAAGGAAGAACAGGAAGCGTTCGCAGAGCAGATAGCAGCGTCCACTGAGCTTGTCGTCGAAGCAGAAAAGTCCATGGAAGATGTGCAGAGAGAAATAAAGAAAATCATGGACGATATGAAGCTGTTAGAAGAAGACCTTAAGGGCGCTGCTGTGGATACCAGTAAGTAGCCATAGGCAGGCAAGCAGCCATAGGCAGCTTGCCATTAAGCTTCTTCAAAGGAAATTTCATTTTCTGAAAGAAAGTGAGTGACAAAATCATCCCAGAGTCTATCGGGAGTCTTGTCGGGAAGAAAGGTATAAAAGGCGGTGGCAGTGATGCAGGTGAGCATACTGCCATCGTATTTTATGTTCAGAACAAATGCTTTGATGTCAGAGGAAGAAACGTCCGCATTTCCCTGTGTCAGGATTTGCTGGACGATTTCCGGTTTTAGGTGGAGTACCAGCTTAAAGCCGACGGGGGTACGCTTCCCTTTTATTAAATCGAAGCACAGAGAACGCATATTTTTCCATTCAGAAAAGGCATAGGGCGGAAGAATGTTGTCATCATTGATATCGCCGGTAAAAAAAGCCTTTTCAATGTGACCGTCTATTACGAAGGTGTTATAGGTGGTAATGGAGGCTTCCGCCAGCAAAAAACAGTCAAAGGTGTCGTTTCCAAGCAGCCTTCCCATAAAATTTTTCACGTCTTTGATCTGGTGGGCTTTCATAAAGAGGTACTCCCATATTTCTGCGCCTGCTCTGCAATCAGCGCTTGATCGTCAAAATAGTTGATCTTCATCGCTTCCTTGACGCTGTCTAAGGTGTCAGCGGCGACTTTTCTTGCCTCTATGCTGCCTTTTTGAAGAATTTCATAAACAGCAGGGATATCTTTTTCCCATTCCTTCCGTTTGCTGCGAATGGGAGATAATTCTTCCTGGAGCACATTGTTCAAAAATTTCTTGACTTTCACATCGCCTAACCCGCCTCTGGTATAGTGGTTTTTCAGCTCTTCCAAATTTGCATATTCAGGAAGGTATTCGGTAAACATTTCATCTTTGCAGAAAGCATCCAGATAAATAAAGACGGGATTGCCTTCCACCTTGCCGGGATCGGAAACTTGCAAGTGATTGGGGTCGGTAAACATGGACATGACTTTTTTGCGCACGTCCTCTTCTGTATCGGATAGATAGATACAGTTATTCAGCGATTTGCTCATCTTTGCCTTGCCATCGATGCCCGGAAGGCGCAGGCAGGCTTTGTTGTCAGGAAGCAGCGCATCAGGTTCTATTAGGGTATCTCCGTAAACCGAATTGAACTTCCGCACAATTTCTTTGGTCTGCTCTAGCATGGGAAGCTGGTCCTCTCCAACGGGGACAGTAGTAGCCCTAAATGCGGTAATGTCTGCCGCCTGGCTGATAGGATAAGTAAAAAAGCCTACGGGAATGCTGGCTTCAAAGTTGCGCATCTGGATTTCTGATTTAACCGTAGGGTTTCTCTGCAGTCTTGAAACGGTCACAAGATTCATATAGTAAAAAGAAAGCTCGCAAAGCTCAGGAATCTGTGACTGGATCAGCAGGGTGGATTTTTCAGGGTCGAGTCCGCAGGATAAATAATCCAGCGCCACTTCGATAATGTTCTGACGCACCTTTTCAGGCTGCTCTGCATTGTCGGTGAGGGCCTGCGCATCAGCGATCATAATAAAGATTTTATCGTATATACCGGAGTTTTGCAGTTCTACTCTCCTCTTTAAAGAGCCTGCATAGTGTCCTACATGAAGGCGCCCGGTAGGTCTGTCACCGGTTAAGATAATTTTTGGCATAATAGGTTCTCCTTTGACTGCGGTTTATCTGGCAAAATGCCCTTGTGAATTATTATACACTATAAGATAAGAATTTCCTATAAAATTTTTTGACCAATGGCGGTATTTGGTATAGAATGGGAAACAGGTATATTTTAAAGTGGGAGCAGATATGAAATTTTTAAATAAGATACAGGACAAAATTACTTATGTGCGCATTATCGCAGTGGGATATCTGACGGTGATTCTTGTGGGAACAGGGCTCTTGATGCTGCCGGTATCTACCGCAGCGGGAGAAAAAACAGGATTTCTCTCAGCGCTTTTTACAGCTACAAGCGCTACCTGCGTGACAGGGCTTGTGATTGCGGATACGGCGACTCACTGGACATTATTCGGACAGACGGTGATTCTCTTTATGATACAGGTGGGCGGACTTGGATTTATGACCATGGGAGTGCTTCTGGCGGTCTTTCTCCGCAAGAGGATTTCCCTAAGGGCAAGGGGAATCTTGCAGGAAAGCATGAACTATATGCAGATGGGCGGAGTCATCCGCCTGCTTAAGACGACCTTTAAGGGAACGCTGCTGTTTGAAGGTGTGGGAGCATTGCTTCTGGCGGTGCGGTTCATTCCGGTCTTTGGTGTTGCGAAAGGCATCTTCTTCGGCGTCTTTCACTCCATTTCCGCATTTTGTAATGGAGGATTTGACCTAATGGGAACTTATTCCGGTCAGTATTCTTCCTTTGTGGAATTTCACGGCGATGTTTTGATCAACCTTGTATTGATGGCGCTGGTGGTTCTGGGTGGAATTGGATTTTTTGTGTGGAGTGATGTAAAGAAAAACGGTCTTAGGTGGAAGAAATATATGCTGCACACTAAGATTACATTGTTTACTACGGCGGTGCTCCTTGTGGCAGGAACGATGCTCTATTTTGTGTTTGAAAATCAGAATCTTCTTGCGGGGATGAGCGGAAAGGATAAATTTCTGGCAGCCGCATTCAGCTCTGTGACGGCAAGGACGGCAGGGTTCAACACCATTGACACAGGAGGGCTGACCCATGCGTCCAAGCTGCTGACCATGCTTCTTATGTTTATTGGAGGGAGCCCCGGCTCCACGGCAGGCGGCATCAAGACGGTGACGGCGCTGGTCCTGGTGGCGTATGTCTGGTCTAATTTGCGGGACAGTAAAGGCGTTCATATGTTCCGCAGAAGGCTGGATGATGATGTGATCAGAAAAGCAAGCAATGTTGTGGTTATTAGTCTTTTGATGGCAGTTTTTGCAGTGATTTTTATCTGCTTTAAACAGCCGGAACTTCCGGTGGAAGATGTGATGTTTGAAGTGTTTTCTGCGATTGGAACGGTGGGAATGAGCACAGGGCTTACAAGAAGCCTGACCACGGCATCGCGGATTGTTATTATTTTGCTTATGTATTGCGGGCGAATCGGAAGCATGTCTTTTGCACTTTCCTTTACGGAGCGCAAAAAGGTTGCGCCGGTTCAGTTCCCGGTTGAAAAAATTATGATAGGATAAGGGATGGGGTAAATATGAAATCAGTATTAATTATCGGACTGGGTGAGTTTGGCAAGCATCTTTGTAAAAAGATGGTAGAACTTAAAAATGAAGTCATGGTCATGGATGTACAGGCGGAAAGGGTGGAGAGCATGATGCCCATTGTGACCAATGCGCAGATTGGCGACTGCACCAATGAAGAGGTCTTAAAAAGCATCGGCGTCAATAACTTCGATCTTTGTTTCGTGTGTATCGGAAAGAATTTTCAGAGCAGTTTGGAGGTGACCTCCCTGCTCAAGGAAAACGGAGCAAAATACGTCATCAGCAAGGCGACCCGGGATATTCAGGCGAAGTTCCTTCTCCGCAACGGAGCGGATGAGGTTATTTACCCCGACCGGGATATCGCCCAGAAAGCGGCGATACGATATAGTGCAAATCATGTGTTTGACTATATCAGCGTAAACTCCGAATATTCTATTTTTGAAATTCCGGTGGCGCAGGAGTGGGTGGGAAAGACCATCAAAGAGGTAAACTTCCGTGCCAGATATAAGGTGAGCATTCTCGGAATCAAAAAGAATGACAGCACCAGACTTATGCCCATGGCGGATCATGAGTTTGATGTAAAAGAACATTTGATGGTGATTGGGCAGATGGAAGACGTGAAGCGGCTTCTTGCAAATTTTGAACATGAAAAAATTAAGAAAAATCGTAAATAGAATCTTGGCAGATTTAAAAGGATTCCGCGGGGTCTTTCCCGCGGTTTTACTCTATTATCTGATGATGCATGCCGCCTTTGATGCATTCTGCCCGATGCTGGTTCTGACAGGGATTCCCTGTGCAGGCTGCGGGCTTACCAGGGCGGCGCTCTTTCTTGCCACAGGACAGATCGGGCGAGCCCTTTCAATTAACCTTTCCATTTTGCTTATCCTGTTTTTGGCGCTGTATTGCGGATACTTCCGCTATGTAAAGGGCAGTAAGGTAAAGGGAATGGGCGTCGTGCTTGGCATTGCGATTATAGGTATGCTGGCAGTTTATGGGTATCGAATGTATCTTTATTTCCCGGACAGAGCGCCTTATACGTATATGGAAAACAATGTTGCTGCCAGATGGATGCCTGGTTATAGAGAGTGGATTATGAATCTGTTAGTGCGAAAGTGATTTTGGGGGGGGGGGAGGGGCGGCAGATCAGAAGCGAAAGGCATGACGCAGACAGGGAAATCGAGAAAAAGTGATGAAAAATGATGAAT
>BLLW01000042.1 GCA_011959285.1 Lachnospiraceae bacterium
GCATCATCATCCATGCTGATGGAATTGATGCTCATATACTCCGCCAAGGGAATGCGGTAGCTTCCCCCTGTTGTTCCGTCTTCCTTCAATTCAAAAAAGACGATGGCAGAATCTGAACCATCATCCGACCATGAATACCCATATGCATAAATCTTATCCCCTGCCCGGACAATCTGATTGATATTTTGGTCTTTCACTCCCAAGTCCACGTCCTGCATTCTGTATACATAATCCTTGGAAACAGCTGCCGCCTGCGGATCATCTGCTTCCTTTTTTCCACACGCAGCAAAGCCAATGACTGCCAAGGACGCCATCGTAAGTAAGATGATGCTCTTTTTCAACCCTCTTTTTAAAAGTCCTGCCATCTATCCTTTTCCCCTTTCATTTTCAATGCCATCCGGTCCTTTACATCGACTAGGAAATGCCCGGCATCCTTTATGGTCCATTTTTTATGCCGCCATTTGCCAATTGCAAACACCACAATAACGATGATAGGAATCATCAGAAAAACGAACTGGAATAATAAAACCATCGCCTTTACATCTTCCCATCCTCTTGCGATATTTTCCCAGTAGGGAAACCTGACAGCACGAATCTGCATGGATCTGGTCCCATAATCAAGAATAACAGGTATCAGCGCTTCTTTCAAGTAACGGGAGGAATTTTCTACCACTACCATATCCGTTTCTTTCACGCCCAGCTTTTCTTTGACACACTTATAGACAAACCCCTTCACCGGGTTAGGCGCTGTCACCTCATAGGTGCTGATTCCGCCGCATGTTCCATATTCTGCGAGGGTCTCGTTTGATACATAGACAACCGTCTTATCAAGTCCTGCCTGCTCGGCAAATCTGCCTTCCTGCCGCTTGACCACCCCTGTCACATGATGGGGCACGTTTCCAATCCACACCGTCATCCCGGCAATATCACTGGAGCCAAACAGCTGCCACGCGGCGTCCTCGTCCAGTACCACCCCATCCTTCATCAGATCACTGCCGGAAAAATAGCTGCCGCTAACCAGCGGTATGGGATGAAACAGGAAGAAGTCTCCTCCCACGCCTATGGCGGCTGCCTCTAGTTTCCCCTTTTCACTGGTAATTTCAATCGTCCCCATGGAACTATAGGCATCGATAAACAGTCTTTCTCCGTTTTCTCTTTTCTTGTCTTCCGCGGAAAGAACCTCATTGAGACTTTGCTCCAACTGCTTTTCAAAGCTCATGATCATATAATCATCCACTTCCACATACTCTGCAAAAAAACAGCTGACCTGGGCGCTTCCACCCTCCTCGTCCCAGCGCGCTGCCGCCTGCTGATCGATTAGCTGTCCCACCTTATAATCAGACCATAGAGTGAGGATCAAATACAAAATGAAAGAAAGTACGGCAATCAGAGAAAACACAATCTGCTTTACGGATAAGGATTTAAAAAAGTTTTTTATCTTTACAGCCATCTGTTCTCTCCTTTCTGCCCTGTAGTCAAATGCTATGATTCGTTCAGTCTTACCTGCGCTCCCGCTTCCACCGGCTTGGTGGAAGTGGTAATGACATATTCATATCCGTATAATCCGGCTGAAATAGCCGTATTATTATCATCAGAAGCTAAAACTTCCACATCCACTCTTGTGGCAATATATCGGTTGCCCAGCGGACTGCTCTTGGATTCCACAATCAAAATAAACTTGCCGTTGTTATCCTCCCTGACTGCGCTGTTGGGCACCACCAATTCATAATCCGTGCTTCTCTGCCCTACCGAAACATTGAGCGCCTGCCCTGCCTGGATACTGGCACCGGTGACATTAAACTCAAGCAGTTTATTCTGCCCCGGTTTGTCGGGATCCGGCTTGATTGCCGCTAAAATCACCTGGGCATCATCATAATACCACGCATTTTGAAGTTCCGCCGTATCTCCCACCTGAACCTTCCTTGCCTGTTCATTGGTTACGGAAATCGTCATGGTATACCCTTTTCCTTCCACCTGAATCACCGCGGCAGCCTCTTCCGGCTTGGTCGTCTCACCTGCCTTGTAGGTAAGGGAAGTGACGGTTCCCGCCACCGGCGCCGTGATGGCAGCACCCATGGATTCTTCCTTAAGCTTGGCGATCTCCGCCCTCTTGTCCGCAATATCCTTGCTCGTCTTAGATAAATCCAGTTCTGCATTGATATCCGCGTTCATCTCTGCCTGCTCTTCCTTGAGCAGATCGTACACTGCCTGCGCATTCTTAAGGGCAGCCTCCGCATTGGCAATCTGGTTCTGATAAGAAGCGGAGGTATACTTGTTTGCATTGGTCTGATCCGCAAGATTCTTCCTTGCCTGATTCAGTTTATCCTGTGCTGACTTTACCGTATCGCCCGGCTGATAGGTGATTGCAGATATGTTATTGAGTTCTGCTTCTTTTACTGCCAGCTGCTGTCTTAACTTTGCCAGCATTTCTACATTGCTGTCATATCCTGAAAGATTCTCTTCCGCTTCGGCAATCATCTGTACTGCATAATTATATTCTGCCTCTGCACTACTATAATCTTGTAGCCAATCCTTATAATCTTCATATTTATTGTTTGCATCTATCCATGCCTTCAGTCCATTTATATCTTTTGCTCCCGTATAACGATTACTTTCCTCCATTTCTTCCGACGTTGCTGCACCATAAATTGCATCTAACTTTTCATTTCTTAATGCATCTGCCTCATCTCGCTTTCTCCTATATTCAGCGAGTTGGGTTGTTTTATCAGTAGGAAATGTCGCTCCATTTATCTCCACATTACCACTGCCGTCACCACTATTATCACCGCTTGATCCATTTATAGTTATATCGCCATTACTGATTATTGTATCCGTAACGCTTCCTGCGCCATTAATCAGCGTCTGAACATCTTCAATCTGCCGCTTCAACTCATTGATTTCATTCGTGACCCGTGCCTTTTCAGCATTAATCTTATCAGTGAACGCCTTCTCCGCATTCGCCGCCGAATTTTGTGCGTTTGACAGATCAAGGTCCGCCTGTGTCACTGCGCTTTCCGCCTCAATGGTATTCACATCCGCATTGTTGTTATTGACGGTACTTTGCAGCGACAGGTTGTTCAATGCATCCGTGCACTCCTTCACCCGCTTTTCCGCCGCGTCCAGCCTGCTTTGCATGTCTGCCACCTTCGCCTGTAGAGAAGCAAATCCATCGATATTGCCGTTGGCTACCTTGCTGATGACCTCAGAAGACACATTATTGCCGAACAATCCCTTCATATAGGTAAGCTGAAGATCATCTAACTCCTTCTGTGCCTGTGTCAGTTCCTCGCTCTCTTTATCCTCCAGATAATAAAGGACTTGATCCTTCTCCACCACATCGCCCTGCTTAACCGCAACACTGGAAATCACCCTGGAGCCCTTTACCACCACATTATAGGGGTCGGTCGCCTCCACGTTTCCTGTTCCCCGCACCTTAGCTGTGATGGAACCGCTCTGCACATACTGGGTCGCCACCTCCGGCAGGGAATAATTCATTATCGTATTTGAAAAAAAGGTAAGCACCAGCATAATCGTCAAAAAGATGATCGCCGCATTTTTGACCCATTCTCTTCTCTTTCTTCCATCCTTTTCATTCATAATCTCAAACCCTTGCCTTTCCTGCGTCCTTAAAAGCCGCTGTTATCCTTTGATTCCGCCCTGATAGGTGATTCCCTCTACCAGATAGTCCTCCCCATACAAAAATACCAGGATTGGCGGCACCATATATATCGTTGCCACTGCAAACGCCAGCCCGATCTCACCCGAATTGATCTTTGACAAAAACACGGAAAGCGGGTGCTTCTCCTGATCTGCCAGAAGAATCAAAGGCTGCTCCACCATATTCCAATAATCTATAAAAATCAAAATTGCAATCGAACACATCGCCCCTTTGCAAAGAGGCATACAGATTCTCCTGAAGATCTGCCATTCTCCTGCCCCGTCGATCTGTGCCGCTTCCATCACTGAAGTGGGAATCCTCCTCATATACTTCGTGAGAAGATACACGGAGAAGGGAGAGAAGATACCCGGAAGCCAGATTGCCCAATTGGTGTCCAGCACATTCAGCCAGTCTGAAACCAGATAATTAGGCACCAATGTTACCTGATAAGGCATCAGCATCAAAATAATATAAACAAAAAAAATTATTTCCTTGATGCGTCCTCTGTATCTGGTGAACCCATAGGACGCACCTGCCGCCACAAGCAGCTGAAAGACCACAATCGGTCCCACTAAAATCACAGAATTCCAAAATTTCAAAAGATATTCCGGACTTTTAAAAAGCACCGTGCCATACTGGCTGAAAGAAACCATATCCGGAATAAATTTCAGATTCACCTTATCTGAAATATAGACCTTTCCTCCTGTGTCCGTGGTGGCAAATACCTGACCATAATTTGCAGAAATCTCCGATGCCGACATAAAAGAATTGGTAATCGTCAGCACGATCGGCATGAGAAACAGCACCGCAAAACAGCCTGCTATCATCGTTGCGATCAAAATCCTGACCATATGCCTGGTATCCCGCAGCTTCTTTTTTCTTTTTACCTCTTTATCCCAGCGCTGCAGTGAGAGCTCTTCTGCACTGTACTTTTTACCCTTACGTCTGCTCATCCTTCCACATCCTTTCCGAAATGATTCTCGGTAAGGAATAAAATTCCTATAATGACCACCATCACGATTGCCATCATGATTGCCGCCGCCGACATTTTCTGATAATCCAGTCTGCTGAACGTATTATTCATAAAATGCTGCAACATGTACATGGTGTCATAAGGATACTCTCCCTTTAACAGATAGATTTCCCTGAAAACCTTAAAAGAGTTGATCAGGGACATGATTGTCACAAACAAAATTGTGGACGACATGTATCTAAGCTTAATGCGCCAGAAAATCTGTAAAGAAGACGCACTCTCCAGCACTGCAACCTCAACAATATCCTTTGGAATACTGCTTAGTGCAGACATAAACAAAATCATATTGTATCCCAGATTTTTCCATAAAAAAAGAATAATGATGACCACCTGTGCATAAGAAGAATTCAGCCAGTCAACCTTATCTGCATGAAAAAACGCCAATATTTCATTCATCATACCATTATAGTGAAATAAAACCTGCCAGATCAAAACCACCGATGCAATGGGGACCATCATGGGACTTAAAAAGAAGGTTCTAAACTGACTTTTAAATGGAATCTTGCTTTCCAGCATCATCGCAAGCAGCAGGGACAAGACCACCGCTAAGGGAACCGCCGCCGCCGAAAAAGTCAGTGTATTTTTGGCTGCCTGCTGAAAAGCCGCATTCTGAAAAACCATCACAAAGTTATCTAAAAATACGAATTGATGGCTGATTGGATTGTCCACCACCGAATAGTAAATGACAATCATAAAAGGCAACACGAAAAATAGCAGCACGCCGGCGGCGCTGGGAAACAGATACCCTGCGGATATCCATTTCCCCCTGCGCGTTCTCGGATTACTGCCGGTTTTTTTTATTTTCTGGACAGACTTTTTCGTCCCGACTTTTTCTTGCTGCAGGGTTCTCTTTTTTTCCCCACTCTTAAGAATATGCATTCCTATCCTCTCGATCTACCTGTTCTCATTTACATAAATCTGTACTCTGTTCTGTATGATATTTGCCACATCAGCCGCCGACTTCTGTCCTTTAAAGAAAGGCTCCGTCTCTTCTGTAATGATATTGATGATCTGCTGATCCGTATTTCCTGAAATCTTGTCGGCGGATGCAATCAGTGCCTTTACAGCATCCACTTCCTCCTGTGTGGCAGCCATGATCTCAATGGTGAAATCATTATATCCCCACGTAGTCTTGGGTCTTTCTATCTGATTGCCCTCCTCATCCTCGTCATACTCCGGCGTCATATCCTGCTCAAACTGCTTTTCAAGGGATTCTATCCTTATCGGAAATCCCCAGCTTCCATGCTGCTGCACCAGACCGTCCTGATACTCTTCATCAATGAGCGTCTTCATGAACTCCCATGCACCGTCTTTATATTGTGATTTGGAAGATATGCCAAAGCTTCCGCTGGCAGGTACAATCAGGTTTCCTTTTTCCTCCTTGTTAGGGAATCCCACATAAGTGATTTCCTCCCCGAACATTCCTTTCATCATCTGATATTCCTGCACCGAACTTAGTGTAGTCTGCATAAGCAGGACCTTGTTCTCGTGAAGCAGTGTCTCTACCGACTCACGCTCGCTGTAATCCACATCCTCATCATCCGGGAATCTTGCCGCAAATTCAAGCGCTCTCGCAAACTCTTCCCCGTTAAAGAAGCATTCGCCGTTCTCCCAGTCAATGAACTCATCGATATCCTGATATACACAGTACCAGAGCATGGTATTTCTGGAATCATACATCATCACATAGGGCGGATCGACCTCATCCACCAGATCAAGCATTTCTGTCAGCGTCCATCCATTGTCTTCTCCCACCAGAGAAGTTTTAGCTGCAATGGAATTGACATAGAACACGGGCATGATTCCATATAAACTACCCTCTACTTCATATGCTTTCAAAATATTTTCCAGATATTCTTCCTTCTTGATGCCACTTTTCTCCATATAAGGATATAAATCTTCTAAGACGCCTTTACTTGCATACTGAGCAAAATCCACTTGAGATAAATTAATCAAATCGGGACAGTTTGCCGTGGTTAAATCTGCGCCAAACTGTATCAGACCTGACTCATAGTCATCTGCGCCGTATTCCCTTACAACGATACGATACTGCTCGTTAGACTTATTAAAATCAATAATCCGTTTTCTGATATCTGAATCCATCCACATGGTACCAAAGACGATTTCGTCCTTAGCTGCCACTTCGGATCTGTCTTTCTTCGTAAAATAAATCAATTCATAATCGGCTCCGCCCTCTTCTTTGTATGCTCTGGTAATCGCCCAGATCCGACCGTCGGAAAGTTCGCCCACATATTGTATTTCGTCTGCATTGACATCCACGTCCAGCCAGTTAAATAAGACCTCCTTGGTTCCCGCTGACAAATCCAACACAGAAACCTGACTGTTACTGCTCGCGAAAAAGCTGGAATTAAGACCAGTATACAAATTATCCCCCCAGCCAACTTCAATGTTCTGGGCAGCCTCTCCGATTTTTTTCCCTGCCAAATCGATTTTCTTTAATTTTCCGTCAGCACAGACATATACATCCCCTTCCTTTGAAGACGCCATGCTGTTGAACCACTGATCCCCTGTGTTGATTTCACACAGCAGCTGATTGCTTTTGTCCAACACATAAATCATACTATTTCCATCATTTAAATAAAGATTTCCCTGTGCGTCACCGCATACGCGCTGTATATATATGTATTCTGAATCGGGAAACAACTCTGTAATCTCTTTTTCTTCAATGACCGTTCCATCTTCCGAAGATATTTTGTATACGGTCATTTTAAAACCGCCGCTTACAATTTCCCAATTCTCATCATAAACATAGTCATCGCTTCCGCAAACCATAGTAAGGCTGCCATCCTCATTTGCGACCATGCCATAGACATTTTCATTCTCTCCCAGTTCATACAGCTTTTGCGCTTTATTTTCAACCAGATCATATCTATATACCTCGCCGCTGCTTCCCGTATCTTCATTCCAGATAGAAGCGCTGATATAAAGAGTATCTCCCGACACTGCCAACGAATCCATATAATCGCATACAAGATCCATCTGTGCGTACTCGGGAACATAAATGCTTCCCTCTTTAACGCCGTCTTCTCCTTCCTGATTTTCTCCGCCGCTTTTTCCACAGCCGGCAAGCACTGTAAAAAAGATTCCAAAGAACACTGCTGCCAAAATGAATTTTCTATTCTTTTTCATGTCATACCTCATAATCTTGTGTCTGTGTAAACATTTCCATACAAACTATAGCATACAAAGTCTTACGAGACAACGCAGATAATCTTAATTTTTTCCTAACTTATTTCTTAATTCTTCGTATCAAAATTCCATTTTTCAGAAGCGTACTGTCGATATAATGACGTTTATAGAGCACTTCTCCTTCCCTTGGAATCTCTATATCATCCTCCTCACAGTTGATGATGACCTCCACATAATTGTCCATCCATCCCACTTTGGTAAATTCAATGACCCTGCGCCTGTTGATCTTATTAGGGAAATGAAAATTGCGATCACGAAGGAGGGGTTCCTCCTTGCGAAGCTTTATAAGGCTGCGCACCATTTCAATCCGCTCGTCATACTCGCCCGCCTCGATTTTCCCCCAAGGCATACATCTGCGGCAGTCCGGATCGTGTCCGCCCTCCATGGCAATCTCTGTTCCATAGTAAATACAAGGGCTTCCCGGCATGGTGAACAATACCGCCAGCTGCTGGAAAAATTCATCCATATTTTTCACATCGGAGCGCAGACGCTTGGTATCATGAGAATCCAACAAGTTAAACATAACGTCATTGGTCTGCTGCATATAACCCGTATAACATCTGTTGATGGTATATTCAAAGTCTTCATTAGAGAGCGACTTGTCAATCCAGAAGTCCTTAATGCTCTCGGCAAGAGGATAGTTCATAACCGCATCGAACTCGTCTCCCCTTAGCCAGGGCATCGCGTCATGCCAAATTTCCCCCAGAATATAAATATCCGGTTTGATCGCTTTCATGCGCCGACGCAGCTCCTTACAGAAAAGATGAGATATCTCATTTGCTACATCCAGTCTGATGCCGTCAACATCATATTTTTTTACCCATTCCTCACACACATTCAAGAAGTACTCCCTCACCTTCGGATTGTTGGTGTTGAGCTTAGGCATATCATCATAAAATGCAAAACTGTAGTACTGCCTTGTCCGCGCCGCGCCCTGATCAAAATGGAAGGGCCAGTCCTGTATCATGAACCAATCATAAAACTCTGATTCAGGTCCTCTCTCCACCACATCCCGCCAAGGCGCAAAATTTGCGCCGCAGTGATTAAACACCCCATCCAGCATAATGCGTATTCCCCGCTTATGCGCCTCCTGTACTAGGGTGCACATGGTGTGCTCATCCCCGAAATGAGAATCAATTTTCGTATAATCTGAAGTATCATATTTATGGGAAGACGGCGACTCATTGACTGGTGTCAGATACAGCCCCGTAATGCCAAGATTCTCCAGATAATCCAGCTTATTGATGATTCCCTGCAAGTCTCCCCCAAAGAACTCTTCATTTCGGACATTTCCTACCTCTCTCCATGGAAGCACTCCCTCCGGATCATTGGACAAATCCCCATTGCAGAATCGTTCCGGAAAAATCTGATACCAAACCGTTTTATTGACCCATTCAGGCGTTTCGTTGATGTCCCCCGGATTCATCCACGGATAGACAAAGCACTGCCGGCTCCTGCCCTCCAAGTTCATCTGCGCTTCGCTTACGATACCGTCTTCAAAGTAAAACCACTTTTCATTTTCTGTTTTAATCTCAAAAAAGTATTTCAGCCGCTTATAGTAAGGCTCTATGGTGGTCGTCCACCACAACTGATTCTTCAAACGTTTTTTGAAAGGAATGTTCATGGCATCCCCTGTCCACATCTCACCGCCGCCTAAAATTCCTGCGCTGAACGGATCACCCTGGATGATATTGACATACTGCACATCACATCCTGTCCTGATATTGATGACCAGCCGCTCTGCATCCAAAGGATAACAATAATTGTCATTTGCTCTGTGATAAACCGCATTAAAATCCATATGGAAACCTCCCTGCACAATGATTTTTGCTGCCCCTAGTTTTTAAAACTGTGTATGGGTGCAGGAATCCTGCCACCCCTTTTCACAAACGCATCACATGAGAACGGATTTACAGGCATAATAGGCGCATACCCCAAAAGTCCGCCAAATTCCACCGTCTCCCCCACATCTTTTCCGATTACCGGAATAATGCGCACTGCCGTGGTCTTCTGATTCACCATTCCGATTGCCATTTCATCCGCAATAATACCGGAAATGGTGGTCGCTTTCGTGTCACCCGGTATAGCGATCATATCCAATCCTACCGAGCACACACATGTCATCGCCTCAAGCTTTTCCAGTGTCAGCGCCCCTGCCTCCACTGCATCGATCATTCCCTGATCCTCGCTGACGGGAATAAAGGCGCCGCTTAAGCCGCCCACATAGGAAGATGCCATGACGCCTCCCTTTTTCACCTGATCATTTAGAAGCGCAAGTGCCGCCGTGGTTCCCGGTGCACCGGCATATTCAAGTCCAATCTCACAAAGAATATCTGCCACACTGTCGCCAATTGCCGGTGTAGGTGCAAGCGAAAGATCAACAATGCCAAAAGGAACGTCCAGCCGCTTAGAAGCCTCCTGTGCCACAAGCTGTCCTACACGCGTCACTTTAAACGCAGTTTTCTTGATGGTCTCGCAGAGAACTTCAAAATTTTCTCCACGCACCTTTGAAAGCGCATTTTTCACCACCCCCGGCCCGCTGACTCCCACATTGATAATCTTATCTGCTTCTGTCACGCCATGAAAGGCACCTGCCATAAAGGGATTGTCATCCGGCGCATTACAAAAGACTACCAGCTTGGCACACCCCAGCGAATCCTGTGCCTCAGTGCATTGTGCCGTCTGTTTGATGATTTCTCCCATAAGCCGCACTGCATCCATATTAATTCCTGTTTTGGTGGACCCCAGATTCACAGAACTGCACACCCGCTCGGTGGCTGCCAACGCCTCCGGGATAGAACGAATCAAAAGTTCATCCGCGGCTGTCATTCCTTTTGAAACCAATGCAGAATAACCGCCAATAAAATTGACTCCCACCTCATTCGCCACTTTGTCAAGCGTTTTCGCTATTGACGCAAAATCTGCCGTCGTCCTGCACGCTGCACCGCCAATCAGCGCGATCGGCGTAACTGAAATCCGCTTATTTACAATGGGGATTCCAAATTCCCTTGCAATTTCCTCACCTGTCTTTACCAGGTCCTTTGCCGCATCATATATCTTGTGGTAAATCTTTTCATTCATCCTATTTAAATCTGAATCGATGCAGTCGAGCAGGCTGATGCCAAGGGTAATCGTGCGCACGTCCAGATTTTCCTTGGTAATCATTTCGTTTGTTTCCACTACCTCAAATAAATTAATCATAATTATCCTTTCCCATATCAAAAAAAATCTTTCTAGATTCTGTGCATTTTATCAAAAATCTCTTCCTTCTGGCATTTGATGTCAACTCCAATTTTTTCTCCCAATGCCCTAAGCTCGTCTGCCATCTCTCCAAAATGCTTTTCCATCTGATTGGTATCCACGATCATCATCATATTAAAATATCCTTGTACGATGGTCTGAGATATATCCAGGATATTAATTTTATTTTCTGCAAGAAAGGTGCACACATTTGCAATGATTCCCACCGTGTCTTTTCCTACTACTGTAATAATTGTTTTATTCATTTGATACTATACCTTCCTTATCTTCCTATTTATTTCATCTAAATTATGCGATATGTATTACTTTCGATACTTCGCTCCTCGCCGCCACATACATGGGAAAATCAGCGGTCTTCGCCAAAGGCATGCCTTCTTCCTCTTCCATCTGCCGACACGCCATCGTCACTTCCACCCGCACTGCCTCATAGGCAAGTTCCGGCAGATTATTTTCCTTGCTTAAATGCCCCAGTATGACTGCCTGCAGTTTATCGTGTAAAAGACTGCACAGGAGCTGTCCAGCCCTCTCATTAGACAAATGCCCTCTATCTCCCAGAATACGCTGTTTTAAATAATAGGGATAGGGTCCTACCTGCAGCATATTCACGTCATGGTTCGCCTCTAAGAGAAGGGCATCCATTCCCCGCAGGGATTCCACCGTGTAATCATTGTAAGTACCCAAATCCGTTACAATCCCCACTTTTTTCTTTCCGTGGGAAATTCGGTACGCTACCGGTTCCGCTGCATCATGGGAAATCTTCATGGGGTTGCACACCAGATCCTTAATAATAATCTTTTCATCCGCCTGCACCGGCAGGAATAAATCATCCGGTATCACCCCCACCGAAGAGGTCCTTTTAATTGCTTCAATGGTTCCCCTGGTTGCATAAATGGGCACACCGTATTTCCTTCCAAGCACGCCAAGTCCTGCAATATGGTCTGCATGCTCATGGGTAATAAAAATACCGTCAATATCCCGCATGGATAAATCAAGTTCCTTAAGTCCTGCCTCCGTCCGTTTTCCGCTGATTCCCACATCCACCAGAAGGTGGGTGGTATCAGAGCCTACATAAATACAATTTCCGCTGCTTCCGCTGGCGATACTGCAAATTCTCATGTTTCCTCTCCATCCTGTGACTTTCTATGACCGCCAATACACTTCTATCACATCTCCCTGGGCAATGGGTTCCATGTACTGCGCCCTTCGTCCGTTTAAAGTGGTGACAATCCCTTTTCCTCTGGGTCTTGACAAATCGATATCGATAGCATCAAACACATCCACATAAATATATCTGTCTTTACCGCTTAGGGTAATCGGGCTATGATTTACAATCACCTGGATTGACTTTTTATCCGCTTCTGATTCCCCTGCGCTTTCTTCTCCCGGCACATTCTCTCCTCTTGCACTCCCTGATTCTTTATCTTTTACATACTCCTGCTTAACCTCATCTTTTGTCTCTTCCATGTCTGCAGGTTCTATGTATGCATCCTCTATCTCATCCGCCTCTTCCATATCTCCAACGTCTGCATCCATCCGCTGTGCCTGTCCAAATGTCCATGACACTGAAAAATTTTCATATACGGGAGTATCCCTATCTGCCAACATATGATTTACATACAGATTCATATGGGGATCAAGGACAACATCCATAAATGCAATAATCTGTCCTACCGTATAATAATTTAATATTTCAATGGAATCGCCTTCCTGAATCTCATAATACTTTGACTGCAAAACACCATTGACACATGCAAACCTGGGTACTTCAATCTTTTTCTCATTGACCAGCACAGTAAGGTTCTCTGTGGTTTCCGACAGATCGCCAACCGTCATTTTTGCCTTTTCCCCAGCAGTGGATTCTATCACCTTAATGATATCGTTGGCATGAATCGGTGAATGGATATCTGCCGTCTGCCCGTTGATTGTGATAACGGCAGCTTCTCCCAACTGTCCTCTTGCCATGCGTTGCTTACCGTTTACCGTAAAATTCAGTTCCTTCCCCCTCTTTGGAAACAATCCATCATTGGGGAATTGTACCTGCATAGCGGCATCTGCCACGTTCAACTTATTATTATCATATATTTTAATTCTGCTGTCATTGAAGCTGACAAAAATAAAATTATTGCTCTGCTCATAAAAGTTAAGGCAGATGCCGATGGGTGTAACCAAAAGGCTATCCTTCTTAATGTCTTCTTCAAACACAATCTGCTGCATCACCTCTTCACCCCGGAGCGCCACACGCTGTCTTGCAATACCGAGTTTATCCGCAATTGCCTCCGTATAGCCGGGAATTTTTCCACCTCCGCCTACCACAAATACTGCGCTCACCGGCTTGTCCCCATTTAACTCCTTTATTTTGTCTGCTGCCTGAATCGCCATGTCCTCCACCAGATTCGCCGTTATCTTTTTCACCTCTTCACTGGTGATTGTCTGCGGCAGAAGCATAATATCCATATAGGAAATCGTCTCCATCTCTCCCGCATCCCGCTTGATCTGCTCCGCTGTGGCAAAGTCCACCAGACAATGTCTAGCAATCTCCTCCGTCAGGGCATCTCCCGCAACCGGAATCATACCATATGCCAAAATGCATCCATCATTGGTGATGGAAATATCTGAAGTCCCCGCTCCCACATCAAGCAATGCAATATTCAGCATGCGAAACCGCTCAGGAATAGCAAGCTGAATCGCTGCAATAGGCTCTAAGGTAAGACTGCTCACCGACAGCCCGGCAAGTTCCACCGCCTTATACAGCCCGTCCACAACATCATCCGGCAAAAACGTGGCAATCAGATCAACACCTATGATCCTTGCCTTATGCCCTTCTAAATTTCCCATAGGATATCCGTTTAAATAATATCTGACCACAGAATGTCCCACGCAATAAAATTTGATTTCATCCTCTTCCTTTTCTTCAAGAAATTCCTGATAGGCTTTCTCCACTCCGGCTGAAATGAGACCATATATATCCTCCTGATCCACTTCCTTATCCCCTGTAAATGGATATTCCACATGAGTCGTCACCGTTTTTAACACACGGCCTGCCGCCGCAATGCACACTTCGGAGAGTTTTCGCCCCACAGCCGCTTCTAACTGCTCCTTTACATAACGAATGGTGTCCCCTACCTTCTGGATGTCATGAATCTGTCCATCCAGCATGGCTCTGGTCTCATGCTCCTTTACCCTTTGAGCCGCTACGACAAACTGGTCTCCGCTTTTATACCCAACGGTCCCCACAATACTTCTGGTTCCAATATCAAGTCCAAAAACCAGCTGTCCCGTATATCTCTTCCCATCCATCACAGATACTCTCCCAATTTTCTGTCAATTTGCCTAAAAGCGGCAGGCAGACCCTCACTATTATCAATCACAATGCTACAATACTTTCTAAATATCTCTTCTTTAAGCTGAGATTTCATAATTGCATCGATCTTCTCATCCGTGTAATTCCTCGATTCCTTCAGCCGCCTGCGCCGTACTTCCTCTCTTGCATAAATATACCACATTTCATCCACAATGTCCAAATAACCATCTTCGATAAGAAGCGCCGCCTCCACAAACAGAAAATCCAGCTTTCCCTCTGCCTTTGCCACCGTTATTTCATCAAGAATCATTTTCTTGACCGCAGGGTGGATCAGATTATTTACTTTTTGAAGCAACTCTTCCGATCCAAAAATCTTCACTGCCATTTTTCCTCTATGTATCGTGCCATCTTCCTCTAAAATCTCCGGCGATAAAAGACTTACAATTTCCTCATAGCAAGCCTGCCCTGGTTCCTTTACCTTATGGGCGATTTCGTCCGCCATGAGAATCTTACAGCAATACTTTTCCTTTATATACTGTAAGAGGGCGGACTTTCCTGCGCCGACTCCGCCCGTAATACCAATCACTTTCATATTTCCTCTCATTCCGCCACTTTTTAAGCTCTCACATGCTACTTTGCCTCATACCAGTCATTTCCCTCATGCAGATCAATTTCCAGATGAACCATCAGCTGCGCCGCATGACTCATTTCCTCTTCCAAAATCATCTTCACCTGCTGCGCTTCCTCTTTTACCGTCTCAATAAGTAGTTCATCATGCACCTGTAAAATCAATTTAGATTTTAAATTTTCCTTTTTCAGACGCTGGTATACCCGAATCATGGCGATTTTAATCACATCAGCCGCTGTTCCCTGTATAGGAGAATTCATGGCAACCCGTTCTCCGAAAGAGCGCTGCATAAAATTACTGGAACTAAGTTCAGGCACCGGTCTTCGTCTGCCGAACATGGTCGTCACATATCCTTTTTCTTTGGCCTGCGCCACTGCCGTATCAAGGAAATTCTTCACTCCCGGATACGCAGCAAAGTACTGCTCGATATATTCTGCCGCCTCTTTCCTTGTAATGCTTAAGTCCTGACTTAAACCAAAGGAACTGATTCCATACACAATACCAAAATTCACGGCTTTCGCATTACGCCTTTGTAAATCTGTCACTTCGTCAAAGGGAATATGGAACACCTGAGATGCCGTTATTCTGTGGATATCCGCATGCATGCGGTAAGCCTCGATGAGCTGCTCATCCCCCGACATATGCGCCAGAATCCGAAGCTCGATCTGGGAATAATCTGCATCGGTAAAAATGCAGCCTTCTGCCGGGACAAACACTTTTCTGATTTTTCTGCCAAGCTCCATACGCATAGGAATATTCTGCAGGTTAGGATCTGTAGAGCTGATGCGTCCTGTTGCCGTGATTGTCTGATTAAAGGTAGAGTGGATACGATTATCCTCCCCTATAAACGCCGACAGTCCATCTGCATAAGTGGATTTCAATTTGGCAAGCCCCCGGTACTCCAGCACATCCGCCACAATAGGATGCTCCTCCGCCATTTTCTCAAGTACCTCCGCCGCCGTAGAATAGCCAGTCTTTGTTTTTTTTCCGCCGGGAAGTTTCATTTTATCAAATAAGATTTCACCAAGCTGCTTGGGAGAATTCAAATTAAATTCTTCCCCCGCCTGCTCGTAAACCTTCTGTTCCAGCTCATGAATCCTTCCCGTCAACGCCTCTCCATATGCCTTCAATTCTTCCGGTTTTACCAGAATACCTTCCTTCTCCATATCATAAAGCACATAAGTAAGAGGCATTTCAATCTCATCCATAAGAGACAGCATTCCTGCCTCCTTTAACTTTTCCCGAAGTACCGGCGCCGCCGCCATACTTACATATGCAAGAAAGCAGGCGTACTGTGTAAACTCCTCAGGCTTATCCTCCAATGCTTCTAAAAGAGATGCCTTTCCAAAACGCTGTGCCCGCTCCGGAATCATCAAACCCAAATGCTCGTTTGCCACATCTGCAATCGTATAATCATTCTTCAACGGATTGATCAGATAAGCAGCAAGCACCACATCGAAAAACCGCTCTGTAGCATCACTGCTAAGATAATCGTAGGAATTTTTGATATTTCCGCAGGAAATTCTGCATTTCAACGCCATTCCTGCCACCTTTTCTTTCAGATATCCTTCCGTTAAAAGCCCCTGACAACGCACGAAAAAACTCTTTCCATCTGCAAATGCAATCGCAATACCTGCTAATGCATTATCTCCTTTGTCTCTAAGAACAGCAAATCCAATCTCCTGTTCTGCCTTTTCAATCGCCAGTTCAAAGACATGCTCGCACACGTCCAGTTCCTCAACCAGCTGGAATTTTGCCGTTATATCCTCGTTAGATATGCCTTTTTCAAACCGAGACAAAAGATTCTTGAACTCTAATTTCTTAAATATTACATATGCCTCTTCCGTATAGAAATCATGTACCTTCGCCTCTTCAAAGACAAATTCTATGGGACTGTCAACATTGATTGTCGCCAGCGCCTTGGACAGGCGGGCAAGTTCTTCGTTATTCTTAAGCGATTCGCGTATGGAATTTTTTTTCACTTCCTCAACCCGGGCATAAATATCATCCAGCGAACCAAATTGCACCATAAGCTCCGTCGCTGTTTTTTCTCCCACCTTGGGAACGCCCGGAATGTTATCCGCCGTATCTCCCATCAGTGCTTTCAAATCAATGAACTGGACAGGATTCACCTGATATTTCGCTTCCACATCGGCGGCATAGTAATCTTCTATCTCCGTCTTTCCACCCTTAGTCTTGGGAATCCTTATTTTAATCTTATCCGTTGCGATCTGTAAAAGATCCCGGTCTCCGGAAACCAAAGAGACCGCCATGCCTTCCCTTTCCGCTCTTTTCGCCAGCGTGCCAAGAATATCATCCGCCTCCAGACCTGCCTTTTCCATCATTCTAATTCCCATTGCGGAAAGGACCTCTTTTAGGACCGGCACCTGCTCCCGCAGTTCCTCCGGCATAGGCTTTCTGGTACCTTTATATTCCTTAAACATTTCATGGCGAAAGGTAGGTGCCTTCACGTCAAAAGCCACTGTCAGATAATCCGGTGTCTCCTCCTCCAGTATCTTAAACAAAATATTCAAAAAACCATAGACGGCATTTGTATGAAGTCCTGCACTATTTGTAAGATCGGGCACTCCATAAAAAGCCCTGTTTAAAATACTATGTCCATCTATCAAAACAATCTTTTCCATTATTATACCTGCATCCTTCCCGCCAAATCCGATTTCCAAGAATCAAAATAAAATTACCAATAATGTAATTAGTGTAATTCCAGCAACTACTGTAAGCCCCTGAATCACATGCAAAAGCAGCCGCATGCTTTCCCTTAATTTTAAAGTATGCCCCGCCTCTTCCATACAATACTTAATTTCATTCTGAAGATCGAACACATTGCCGGATTCAAGCCTTGCCATTCCTTCCAGAACAAGAAACTGAATCGTAAGTTCTTCCTTACACTCTTCGCAATTATCTATATGTTCCATAAATTTCCGCAAATCATCCATTTCAAGATCATCCTCAAGAAATAGCGGAATCATTTTCTCTGCATCTTTACATGTCATGACAGTTCCTCACTGTAATGCCTACACTTAATCTCACTTTAATAAATATACACTAAAACAACGCCAAAGTAAATATGGGACGTATAAAGAGGAATACAGCAAAAAACTGTATTCCTCTTATGTGCATTTTACTTTTCAGACAGTTTTTAATTTAACAGCTATAACAACTGTCCTTCCAAGATGACCTGTTTTAGTGATAGATCTTCCTTTTTTAACAAGACAACATTCGCCTTTTTTTGAGGAGCAATGCTCCCATAGCGGTCATAAATACCCACACTTTTGGCGGGATTTACTGTTGCACATTTGACTGCTGATTCCAATGGAATTCCCATTTTAAGCACTGCTGTTCTAAGACAATCCATCAAGTTCGTAGCTGAGCCTGCTATGGTTCCGTCTTGAAGCGTTGCTAAATTACCAACTACTTTCACAGCCTGACCGCCCAGACTGTAATTACCATCCTCAAGTCCTGTTGCCATCATGCTGTCACTAATCAATATGATACGCTCATCACCAAACATTTTAAAAGTGGTTCTTACCGCTGCAGGATGAATATGCACGCCATCGCAGATTAGTTCAACCTCAACCTTCTGCGTATCCACTGCTGCCCCGACCAATCCTGGCGCCCTATGAGTGTATGGATTCATTGCGTTATAAAGGTGAGTGACATGATTCGCTCCCCTTTCAAACGCCCGAACCGCAGTATCAAAGTCTGTTGCTGTGTGCGCAAGAGAAATAACTACCTCATCATGCCTTTTTTCAATAAACTCCATCGCCCCCTCTACTTCCGGCGCAATTGCAATCAGTTTCACCATAAAGCCGGAAGCTTCATTCAATTTATCAAACATCTCCAAATCCGGCGTTTTTATATAGGCACCGTTCTGTGCTCCCTTCTTGGATGCCGCTACAAAAGGACCCTCCATATTGATTCCACAAAGCCTTGCCCGCTTCTCCTTTAGTCCTTCTTCCCTATATGCCTTTGCCGTTTTGCAAATTTCCAGCAGCGTATCCTCTCCAAGAGTCATCGTTGCCGGCACAATATTGGTCACACCCACAGAAGCTTCATAAGCAGCCATCGCATCAATTGCTTCTCTCGTTCCGTCGCAAAAATCATGTCCCACACATCCATGAAAATGGATATCCGTAAGTCCTGGTATCGCGTAACATCCCGTTCCGTCAACGACGGTCTTATCACTTACCTTCTCCTCGCAATCCACAAAATAATCTTTCTCTATCCATATATCCTTGCTTAAAAATCTTCCGTCTTCTGTATATACACTGGCATTTTTAATAATCATAAAAAATGACTCTCCCTTCCCTGTTAAAAATATTTTTCCTATTTCACCAGAGATAATGCCGCTTCATCAGCAACTACTATGACATCATTGTGAAGCTGCAATACAGAAGCCTGTACCTTCGGTGTAATCGGTCCGAAAAAGGCTTCCTTTACGATTTCGGCTTTATCCTCACCGCTTATCACGATCAAAATCTTCTTTGCCTGCATAATCGTCTTAATTCCCATAGTATATGCCTGTTTCGGAACTTCATCCATAGATGCAAAAAAACGCTGATTGGCTTTTATGGTAGATTCAGTCAGATCCACACAATGCGTTTCTGCTTCAAAAGTCGTCCCTGGTTCGTTAAATCCGATATGTCCATTATGACCAAGCCCCAAAAGCTGCAGATCAACGCCGCCTACCGATGCAATAATCTCATTATAATCCCTACACGCCTTATCACTGTCTGGCTCCATTCCATCTGGCAGGAACGTCCTTTCTTTATTGACATTGACTCTGGAAAACAGCTTATCATTCATAAAATAATAATAACTCTGATCATTTTCTCTTGTAAGCCCTTTATATTCATCCAGGTTAACTGTTGTCACCTCACTAAAATCCAAGTCGCCTTTATTATACCATTCCACCAACTGGTCATAAGTCCCAATAGGGGTGGAGCCAGTAGCAAGCCCTAACACGCAGTTGGGCTTCATAATAATCTGGGCAGAAATAATGTTAGCCGCCTTTCTGCTCATGTCCTTGTAGTCTTTCGCTTTGATGATTTTCATTTTAGAATACTCCTTTTGCTTATTTTGATAAGTGAAAATACCGGAGGTCCCAAGGGACCTCCGACATGCTAGGGTTTTCGGTATTATGATTTATCTATAATACCTTATAACATCTTTTTCATTTCGTCAGCAACAAACTGTACCTTTGTTCCGACAATTACCTGTACCGCGGTCTTGCTCGGTCTCATTACGCCTGCAACACCTGCTGATTTGATCTTCTTCTCATCAACCAATGTATAATCATTGATTTCCAGACGAAGTCTTGTAATGCAGTTGTCAAGAGACTTAATATTTCCTTTGCCGCCAAGACCTTCCAAAATAACTTTTGCAACTTCTGTAAAGTTATTATTAGAAAGAACCACTTTCTTCTCTGCTTCTAAATCATCATCTTCTCTACCAGGTGTCTTTAAGTCGAACTTCACGATAGCGAAGCGGAATACCAGATAGAATACTGCAAATGCTGCAATTCCTAGAGGAATGATCATCCATGTGTTTGCAGCTGCAGGCAGTGAAGCTGAGAAAACAAGGTCAGTTGCACCAGCGGAGAAACTGAAGCCTGCTCTGAATCCAATCAATGTAACGATAACGGTAAAGATACCATATAACAATGCATAAATCACATATAAAACAGGTGCAAGGAACATGAAAGCAAATTCAAATGGTTCTGTAACACCACAGACAAAAGAACAAACTGCTGCGGAAGCTACCAGACCGATTGCAACTTTCTTCTTGCCTTCTTTTGCTGTCTGGATCATTGCAAGTGCTGCACCAGGAATACCAAACATCATGCAAGGGAAGAAACCTGACATGTACATACCAAGACTCCATGAAACGTCTGCGCTTGTTTCGCCTGCCCAGAAGTGTGTCAGATCACCAAGACCAATGGTGTCAAACCAGAATACGTTATTAAGCGCATGATGCAGACCTGTCGGAATAAGAAGTCTGTTCAAGAATGCATAGATACCTGCACCCACAGGACCAAGACCTACAATTCCCTGACCTACTGCAATAAGAGCACCAAATACTACCGGCCATACAAACAACAAAACTGCTGCTGCAACGATAGAAACAACACCGGAAATAATTGCTACGCAGCGCTTGCCGCTGAAGAAGGAAAGCCAATCCGGTAATTTAGTTGATTTAAATTTGTTATAACAGGTTGCTCCGATAATACCTGCAAGGATACCAATAAAAGGATTTGCAATCTTATCAAAAGCAAGCGTCTTATTTGCATTTTCTACTATAGAAGGCACCAAGGTTGAAACCGTTCCTGTAGAAAGCAGATTTGTAATCATCAGCCATGATGCAAATGCTGCAAGACCCGCTGTACCGTCATGATCATCTGCCATGCCGACGCCTACCCCAATAACGAACAGCAATGCCATATTATCAATCAGCGCACCACCCGCTTTAACTAAGAAGAATCCTAAGAGATTCAGAAATCCAGTAATTTCGCCGCCCTGCATAGTCGCCGGACACAATGCATATCCAATTCCCATCAAAATACCGCAGATAGGCAGACATGCTACTGGAAGCATCAATGATTTACCTAGTTTTTGTAAATATTTCATCATAAAAATTTACCCCCTTGTCTTTTCATTTTGCCCTAGCCACAAAATGATGATTTGTTTTTTGCTTCTATAGATTGCCTTCCGAAACCTCGTTGATGATCCCCGAGTTACTTCGTCCGGTCTCTCTACCATTTTAAGATATCGCTGTGCTTTTCAGCACATGTACTGCGTTTTTTACTTAAAGCAGGTCATCACTTCCTCCCCTGCTTCAACCATTCCTTCCGTCTTGCATGTAATCTCGGAAAAATCAGAACTGTTGCAAATAATCATGGGAGTCACTGTATCGTACCCTGCATTGCTGATTTCCTCCATATCTGCTTCAAGAAGAAGATCTCCCCGTTTTACCTTCTGATCTGCCTCCACCACTGTTTTGAAAAACTGACCTTTCAGTTCAACGGTATCCATTCCCACATGAATCAGGATTTCCACTCCGTCGGGCGTGGTCACTCCCACCGCATGCCCTGTAGGAAACACCGTGCTTACCACCCCATCTGCTGGTGCATACACCTTGCCTTCTGCCGGTATAATTGCAATTCCTTTTCCTAAAATTTCTTCTGCGAAAGTAGGATCTTTTACTTCCTTGATAGGAATACATTCACCTTTAAGCGGCGAAGAAATTACAGTTCCTTTTTTTCTTTTCTTTAAATCAAATATACCCATTCCTTAAACCCTCCATATCTGACCGATTAAATGCAGTCTGTTCAAATTTTGTAAGTGTCTCTGGTCCTTTTTATGCTTATGGCAAGATAGAGCTTTTCTTCCATCGTCATAGAACACTGATATTTCTCTATCAAAAATGCATTAATTTCATCTGCCACACTGCACTCTTGTTTACAGTTTTTCCTAATTGCGTTTTGATATTCCTCATCTTCTGGTCCCTCAAGCGGTTCAAGCTTAAGCAAACGATGTGCCATATATTTCAAATTACTCGCCAGCCAGTCCTTATGCATGGAATTTTCTTTAAATTGAGGAAATTTGTCTTCGATCCGTTCAAACATTTCCCGAATCATTTCCGTCATTCGGAATGTGTCGCTTATTCTGGAATCATACTCCGCATTGACCAGATGAAGCGCGATGGATGCTGCCTCATCATCCGGCATCTGCAGCCCTGTTCTTTCTTCAATCAGGCGCAGCGCATATTTTCCAACTAGATATTCTTTAGGATAAAATAATTTAATTTCACCGAATAAAGCATTTGCAAAATGCATCTTTTTTTTGAATCTTTCAGCGGCAAAATTTATATGATCTATCAGTGTAAGATATACATTCTGATTCAGTTCTATTCCCACAGACGACTTCGCAAAAGCAACGATTTCATTCGATAGCTGAATATATTCTAACGGTATATTAGAAAGCAGTTCCTTAAACCGTTCTAAGCTGTCTTTGTTATCCATCCTAAAAATCTTTTCTACAAGATTTCCATCTATTTCCTGACCCGGCTTTTTACCGAAACCAATCCCTTTTCCCATGACCACAAGTTCCCGGTCATCCTGATCGACACATGATACTACACTATTATTGATAACTTTTGTGACTTTCATAACTTTTCCTGCGTATTTCCCTTATAAAACAATTTTGTTCTGCAGGGATTATCTGCCGGAAGGCATTCTGCTCAAAAAACTAATAAAAAGGACCAAATTTCATAATGTAATCTACCTAATGTGATTCATTTACAAAATTTGGTCTTGCCTGCCGAACAGTAACACCCCATATATTTCCCTTATGTCCATATCTTAGCATTCCATCCAACAAATGTCAAGTGCAATATAATACATTTTCGTCATTTTGTCTGCTTTTATAATTATGTTGTCATTATTTTTATATATTTATACAATTAATGATAAATTTTCTGTTTTTTTCGTTATATCAATTGTACAAATCATCTTCCCCCTCAAAACATCTGACTATTTTTGTCATTTGCAAAATAAAAAAGCTTGAAAATCTCCCTTTGACTAGATTTTTCAAGCTTTTAATTACTGCCGGCGATGGGACTTGAACCCATACGTGGTTGCCCACAACAGATTTTGAGTCTGCCTCGTCTGCCATTCCGACACGCCGGCGTCAGCCTTTAGCAGCCGAATATTATAATACCATACCCAGCAGCTATTGACAAGTTTTTTTTAAAATTCCTTTTCAAGATTTTGATAAATGGGTAGACAGTCAAATGTTGCAAAATAATCTTTAGGTGTTTCTGCTCTTCTTATCATCTCTACACTTCCATCCTCTTTTAAAAGCAACTCGACAGATTTCAGTTTTCCATTATAATTATATCCCATAGCGTATCCATGGGCACCTGTATCATGAATGACCAAATAATCCCCCTTGTCAATCTGCGGAAGCATTCTGTCAACTGCAAATTTATCGTTATTCTCGCATAAGGAACCAGCAATGTCATATTGATGATCGCAAGGGGCATTCTCCTTGCCTAGAACGGTTATATGATGGTATGCACCGTACATTGCAGGACGCATCAGATTTACTGCGCAGGCGTCTACACCAATATATTCTTTATGAATATGCTTTTCATGGATTGCTTTCGTCACAAGCTGCCCATAAGGTCCCATCATGAAACGTCCCATCTCCGTGTAAATAGCAATATCTCCCATACCTGCGGGGACTAAAACTTCCTCAAAAACCTTACGCACCCCTTCCCCAATAGCTTTTATATCGTTAGGCTCCTGGTCCGGCTGATAAGGAATACCAACTCCTCCGGAAAGATTAATGAACTTAATATCAGCGCCTGTCTCTTTTTCCAATCTGACTGCCAGCTCGAACAGCTGCTTTGCCAGCATGGGATAATATTCATTAGTCACTGTATTACTTGCCAGAAACGCATGTATACCAAAATTCTTTACTCCCTTTTCTTTTAAAATGCGATACCCATCAAACATCTGCTCTGTGGTAAAGCCATATTTGGAATCACCCGGATTGTCCATGATCCCATTGCTCATCTTGAATACACCTCCGGGATTATAACGACAGCTCATTGTCTCTGGTAATTTTCCAAGGATGTTCTCGACAAATTCAATATGCGTGATATCATCCAAGTTAATAATCGCCCCTATCTTTGCAGCGTATGCATACTCTTCCTCCGGCGTCTCGTTAGAGGAAAACATAATGTCTGCCCCTTCCATTCCCATCGCCTTGCTAAGCATCAATTCTGTCATGGAAGAGCAGTCACAGCCACAGCCATAGTCTCTCAAAATCTGAATCAGGCAGGGATTTGGCGTTGCTTTGACCGCAAAATATTCCTTAAAACCCGGATTCCACGCAAACGCTTCCTTTACAGCTTTGGCATTTGCCCGGATTCCCCTCTCGTCATATAAATGAAAGGGGGTTGGATATGTCTTTGCAATCTCCTGTGCTTCTTCCTTTGTGATAAATGGTACTTTACTCATTCATTTCTCCTCCTTGTATCTGAATCAATTCCATCTCATTTCTGAGATTCTCTTTAAAAACAGTAATAAAATTTTTCTGTCCTGTATACAGGCAGGTATCTTCCTTCCCACCTGTCAATTCACCTGCAAGTGCATACTCAGAGTCAATAATCAATCTGATATTGTTCTCTCTTGTACTGCCATTATACCAGATGCTTCCTTTCAGCTCCTCTAAATCTTTCATCTCACCGTCCGTAATGATGACCAGCTTTATCCCCCTGGAAATGATCTCACAAAATTCATTCTTAAGCTTTTCAATCACTTTCATGGATGCAGACACGTAAATCCGCTTTTCCGCTTCCTTAATCATGCAAATCATCTTATCCCAGATATTTTGACTTCCCTCTATGGTAATATAACCAATCTCCCTCTTATTAGTAACAGGCATATGCTCCATCAAGTATGCCTTTTCCTCTTTAAGATTACGGATTTTATTTTCACAAAACTCTTCTACGGGAACTGCCATATACTTGCTGGAATTCCCTTCAATCAAATAAGCCGCTCCCTTATCCGTCAGCGCCGAGAGACCGCTATAAACATTAGATCGAGAGATTCCCGTATATTTGGCAACTTCATACCCAGTCTGCTCTCCCTGTCTGAATAAGCACAGATAAATATTTGCCTCCTGCCTGGTAAGCCCAAAAGCGCCAAGCTTCTCCAACACAACATTCTCTTCCATCCTGCGCGCCTCTCCCTATTTTCCAAATTAACTATATAGATTCCGCCACGAATTATAGTAGTTCTTGCCAGAACTACTATAATAGTGTTTTAATATTTTGTCAACACTTAATCCTAAAAAAATTGCGGCAGCCGCCCTGCCTTGAGGGAGGCTGCCGCAATTTTTTATTTCAAATATTTTCAATCTGCCAATCAATTGGCGCAATCCCATTCTTTTTCAAAAATTCATTCGTCTGGCTAAAATGCCTGCATCCGAAAAAGCCTCTATAAGCAGACAACGGACTTGGATGCGGCGCTTTCAAAATCAAATGCTTCGGATTGGTAAGCATCGGTATCTTACTCTGGGCGGGTTTTCCCCATAGCAAATACACAATTGGACGGTCCTGTGCATTCACAGCCTGAATAATCGCATCCGTAAACTGCTCCCAGCCTTTTCCTTGGTGGGATCCAGCCTGATGAGCCCGCACAGTTAACACCGTATTTAGCATCAAAACCCCCTGCTGCGCCCATTTCTTTAAATAACCATTATTGGGAATCTCACAGCCTAAGTCGTCTTGAAGTTCTTTATAAATATTTTGAAGCGAAGGCGGAAGGTCTGGCTGATCTGGTAAAACAGAAAAGCAAAGTCCATGCGCCTGATGCTCTCCGTGATAAGGATCCTGACCTAAAATCAAAACCTTCACTTCGCCAAGAGGCGTAAGGTGAAACGCATTAAAAATATCATCTGCCGGCGGATAAATTACATGCGTATTATATTCCTGCCGTATAAATGTATACAGTTCCTTATAATACGGCTTTTTAAATTCATCCTGAATACACGTAAGCCAATCGTTGTCAATCATCGCCATAGCTTTATCCTTCTTTCCTGTGCTTCACGCCTAAAGTCTTACAGATATTCCTTTTTCCATAAGATAATGCTTTAAATCACATATTTCCAGTTCTTTATAATGGAACAAAGATGCGGCAAGCACTGCCTCAGCCTTTCCATGTGCAAGCGCTTCATAAAAATGCTCTTTTTCGCCAGCTCCTCCTGATGCGATGACTGGAATCGATACGTTCTCTGCCACTGCTTTCGTAAGCTCAATATCGTAACCTTCCTTTGTACCGTCACAGTCCATGCTGGTCAGAAGAATTTCCCCAGCCCCCAGTCGATCTGCTTTCATCGCCCATTCCACGGCATCCATCCCCATATCCACACGACCGCCGTTTTTAAAGATATTCCAACCTGTTCCATCCGTTCTTCTTTTGGCATCAATCGCTACAACAACACATTGGCTGCCAAATTTATCAGCTGCCTCACTGATTAAGGCAGGATTCATGATTGCTGCCGTATTCACTGCCACCTTATCCGCACCCTCCCGCAGAATCATCTTAAAATCATCCACCGTTCTGATGCCGCCTCCCACGGTAAAAGGAATAAACACTGTTTCCGCAACCCTTCTAACCATCTCCACCTTAATTGCTCTTGCATCGGATGAGGCTGTGATATCCAGAAAGACAAGTTCATCTGCGCCTGCTCTGTCATATGCCCTTCCAACTTCAATCGGATCTCCTGCATCCCTCAAATTTAGAAAATTTGTTCCTTTTACCACCCTGCCGTTATTTACATCAAGGCAGGGAATGATTCTCTTTGTATGCATCTCTCATTCCTCCGCAATTTCCTAAAAAGGCTATTCTTCTCTACCGCTCCACACCGATAAAATTTTTTAAAATCGTCAGACCAACTTGTGAACTTTTTTCCGGGTGAAACTGGCAGGCAAAGATATTATCCTTCTCCACGGATGCGTGAATGAGCACCCCATATTCCGTGGATGCTGTCACAATACCTTCATCTTCTGCCTTTAAATAATAGGAATGTACAAAATATACATAGGAATCCTCTGATATCCCTTGAAAAAGCCTCCCTCCATTTGGGAACTTAAGTGAATTCCATCCGATATGCGGAACTTTAATCCCATCTCCATCAGGTATACGAAGAATTTCTCCCTTAAGTAGACCAAGACCTTTTACACCGTCACTTTCATCACTTCTCTCAAACATGAGCTGAAGCCCAAGACAGATACCTAAAAAGGGAATCCCTCTGCGGACTGCCTCACAAATCACTTCCTCAAGACCATAAGCGCGTAGCTTATGCATGGCATCTCCAAAAGCGCCTACACCAGGCAGAATGACTCTGTCTGCACCCAAAATCACCTCCCTGTCTCTAGTGATAATTACTTCCTCGCCTAACTTCAGAAGCGCCTTTTCAACACTTTTAATATTCCCTGCGTCATAGTCAATAATCGCTGTCATTTCTTTCTCCGTCAAAAGTAGTCTATTCAGACTCCGCTGCTGTCTCTTCAGGTATGGAAAATGCTGTTCCACTTACAATAGAATTTAATTTCGTAGTATACGACACATTATCATAAGCATTAATTTCAACAGCCTCCTCAGGAGAGATTCCATAATTATTCTGAAGAATCACGCAAATCTGCTGGTACAGCGCATTCAGTTCATCGCTGGCTCCATACGTATCCGCACCAGTCAGTTCATGATAACACTTGACACCCTGCATAAGCGCATCAACAGCCTCTACCTGCCTGTTGAGCGTCATATTATTCTCGTAAGACTGCAGCTTTCTTTCAAGCTTTAAAACAATTCTTGCCCTGTTAAAGATAATAGAGTCACTGCTGTTTAGCTGCTTATTATAAAGAAGTTTGTATACCGTCTCATAGTCTCCTTTATAAAAAGCTTCATTTGCATTCTTCTTATCTGCATATTCAGGAAGGAAAGTACTAAAAACTACAATACTTGCAGTAATCGTTGCACAAAATGCAATTAACACTAACAGCTTTTTGGTACTTAAAACTCTTTCTGTCTTAACCTTTTCTTTTGGTGGCTTTTCTTTCTTTTCCTTTTTCTCCTTTTTAGGCTTTTTCTTGGATTTTGAGCTATCCTCTTCTTCGTCAATTTCTTCGTCTGAATCTGCTTCCTGCTCCTTACCCTTTTTGCCTTTTTTACTTTTCTTTTTCTTATCTTTCTTCGATGCTTTCTTGTCTGCTGCTTCGCCAGTTCCATCTGCAGCTTCCTGCGTTTCATCAGAAGCTTCTTCCTCTTCCTCCTCCATCAAATAATTTATCACTCTTGAGAATAGTCCCAGCTTCTTCTCTCCATCGCCATCGCTGCCCTCGCCGTTTTCCGCACTATCCAAAAGACCGTCTAGACTCAAGCCGTCCTGTGCAGTATCCTCCATTTGCTCATCAAAATCTGCACCCGTTTCTTTTTTCTTCTTGCCAAATATTCTTGATTTTTTTTCTTTTTTCTTTTTTTCTTTCTTAGCCTTTTTCTCTTTCTTTTTATCTGTCTGGTCCAGCGAACCGCTTCCATAACTGGCGCTCTTTTCCAAATCACTCTCAGAAAAAATAGAAAATTCTGAATCTGCATCCGGATCTGAAAAAGCATCCATCTGATCCACGTCTACCCCTTCAAGCAATGCCAACATATCATCATTGGCACTCTCTTTACTGTCTGCACTTTTTAGCAGACCATTGATTTCTGCCAAATCCACATCCGTATTATCCATACCGTCAATTAAGTCGGTCACATCTATGTTTTCCGCATTCACTGGATCCGCTTCCTGTGCTGTTTCTGAAACATCTGAAATCTCCGGAATATCAGGAATATCTATGGATGGTTCTCCATCCCCCCAATCAGGAGCGTCAAAAAGACCATCTGCCTCCGCTTCGCCACTCTGAGCCTCCGCTTGTGCCAGTATATCGTCAAGGCTGAGTTTCCATTCATCCTGCTCAAGCAATTCTCCCACACCATCTGCACTATCGCTATCGACTGCTATAGCAGAATCATCCAGCAGTGAAATATTCTCCAAAATGTCCTCACTAAGTTCTGGAGAACTTTCAAAAAAATCTTCAACACCAAAAGATATATCATCTTCCTTCGGAGTCTTTGAGACCTCCCTCATAACCTCTTCCATTGATCTGTTCGATTCATTATCAGTCATTGATTTTAACAAACTATCAAGATATTCTTCATCAGTAGCCATTGATAAAACCCCTCTGCTTTCTTTTTCTCCACTCTATATGCACGCCAAAGACGGCAACACATGTTTAGTTTAACATACTAAAGCATTTTAGACAATTCCTTAATAAAATCTTCTGGCTTTTCACATATACCATGCCCTCGCTCCTTTATTTCCTCAGAAATCTGGTATAGCCTGCTATGAACTCTAAACAATTCTGCTTTTTTATTATAAAAGACAATTTTCTCAAATGGCCATCTTATTACAGTAGGATATTTCATTCCAACTCCAATTTCAAGAAGACAGACCTCTTTATTTACCGTCCCCTGCAGCCATTTTTTGTAAACAGCCCATTGCTCTAGATACCCCTCTTCCACATAATGAAAGGCATCTACATTATTAAATACCAATGGTCTTCCACATTTCGGGCAAACAGGCTCTTGCAATTCCTGCTCCTGCCTTTCACCATAAAAAAGTAACTTCACTTGCTCCATGACTTCCTTCGGAACGTCATATAAATCAGCATTACAGCCTTCACTACATTGTAGCTTCTCATATCCCCCACATGGCGTCACTATACGCTCTTGCTCAAGCCCAGATTGATGAATTCTTCCATCCATGCAGACCGATACAACAAAATAATTCTTTTTTTGAAGACCTTCCGATAATAAATGGTAAAGTTCCATTCTTTTGGCTGATTCCTCATCTATTTTCATTTTATTTACAAAAGGAAGAATCCATGCTTTATCTAATTTCTGTGCCAAATTCTGATAATGAAGATTCTTTTTTAAATCAGTAAGCATATCTGCTTCTTCTCCCAAACCGACTAAGACAAGATCTGCTTTTTTTATTTTCTCAGCTATATATTCCACCATTTTCATCATCCCAAATATATTTATGTACTGCAATAATGCAATTTGCACAGCAAGATTTTCTTCATTATTTCCGTCACATTAAAAAAGCCGGAAAAATTCCGGCCCTTTTTAGATGTACAATTGCTTATTGTTCATGACCAACCAACTGATCGATAAGTCTAACGAGATTAGCAATTTCTGGCTTTGATAACTGGGCATCAGCGCCTAAAGATTCACCCTTTTTCTTCATTTCATCATTTACCAGCGATGAGAAAATAATAACCGGAATATCTTTCGTCTCCTCATCTTCTTTTACAAGTCTGGTAAGCCTGTGACCATCCATAATTGGCATCTCAATATCCGTAATAATACACTGCACGGTACTCTTTAATGTACCATTCTGCTTGCTCTTCATGATGATATCATATGCTTCCTGACCATTACAGGTATGTGTCAGATTTACATAGCCTGCCTGCTTTAAGGAATCAACAATCAGACGATTCAATAGCAGTGAATCTTCAGCTATCAGAATTGGAACATTGCTTCTGCCACGCACACCCATCTCTTCAATTTCACTTACTCTAAGTCCTGTTTCAGGATTGATATCTGTTACAATCTTTTCAAAATCAAGAATGATAACCAGTTTATTATTTAACTTAACAATTCCTGTAGAAATACTCTCCTCTGCACTTGAAACAGTTGCGCCAGGTTTGATAATGTTCTCCCATGAAACCCTGTGAATCCCCATTACAGCATCAACATGAAAAGCTATATCCAATTTATTAAAATTTGTAATAATAAACAGACCGCCCTCCGTAGACACACCTCGCTGGAGACAATTCTTTAAATCAATTGCCGTAATCATTGTATCCCTCGGCATAAATATCCCTTCAATACTGGGATGCGCATTCGGTACAGGTGTTATCTGCTGATAAGGAATGATTTCTTTAATCTTTGCAACGTTAATCCCATATGCATTACCATCCAGCGTAAATTCCAATACCTCTAGTTCATTAGTTCCGTTTTCAAGAAGAATTTTTGTATCCATTTTTTCCACCTCATTCTTTTCAGGTTCACACCCGCATTTACCTTCGAGAAAATTATAACATACATCTTTACTTCTAACAATAAAAAAAAGCAGTTTATACTGCTTTTTATCTACACTTGCAATTATAATAAAAAAATGCCGTGCCCTCAAAACCGAATACCAGGT
>BLLW01000043.1 GCA_011959285.1 Lachnospiraceae bacterium
TATGGCAGGCGAATCAGAAGAACTTTTAAAGCTTGGAAACTGCAGGTATTTGATGGAACTAAATGACGAGTGGGAAAATATGATTTCTGAAGTAGGATACGCAGAAACAGCAGAACTCAATGAAGCCGGGGTAGAAGGTATTACGATGGAGGCTATCCTGTTTTGCAAGCATGGGGGATTTATATATCCAGACACATCAGGGTATATTCCAACTGATAATATAATTATAGATGAGCCGGAAGAAGAACAGGAGCTGATAGAGCCGGATGCATCGGATCCTGAAGCAGTAAAGAAATACATGTGCCTTTTTTTCAGAAGTAAAGGTTTGTCAAGAGAGGCAGTTGCTGGAATTGTTGGTAATGTGCAGTCAGAATGCAGTTTTAATTTGGCAGAGGCAAAGAGAATAAATCCTAATCGTTTTGGGTTATTTCAATGGGGCAATAGTGATGGAAGGCTGCAGGCATTTAATAAGTGGGCTAAAGATAATGGGAGGGATATTAATTTGATATCAGCGCAATGTGAGTACGCATATGAAGAAATGAAAAACGGTGGAATGTTATCTGTTATATTGGATGTAAATGAAAATAATTCCTCTGAATTGATGTGCAATTATACAGCGCTTGAAAATGCAAAGAGTCCAGAGGAAGCAGCAAAAATTTTTGCCACTTCCTTTGAAAGATGCTATACAAGATATTATTTTGATTCAGATAGGAAAATGCATTATGACGATATTCAAGCAAGTTTCGAACGGTAAGATAATGCTGGGAAAATATATGATTATATTATAGAACTGGAGGAAAAGGATTTGGAATGAGCATGAAATTAAGAGAAATAATAATAAGCTCGATTGTAATTTTTGCTGTCAGCGCATGTCAAAGGAAAGAAGCGATACCGAATACTCTCCAGGGGGAAGCATTGCCGGATATTGCTAATCAAGAATATGACAGCACAGCCGATATGACATCAGAAGAGGTATGGGAGTATTTAGAAAATTATTATATTGACCAAAGTACGCACTATAAATCAACGGTCTGGAGCACATATGAAGAACTGGTAAACTATTATTTCCCTGATATGGAGCGTTGGGGTACGTATATTTTCGAAAAGCGGGAAGAGGATTATGTAGCGCTCGTTTATGATTGCGCAATGGATCATAGCGAAAGATATCAGGCTCAGATTTTAATACACCCGGATTTTTCAGTGGAAATGTTAGAAAATACAATCAAGACGAATCCAGAAGCTGGGTTTTGCATATATGCATCAGGGGAAGACTATATATATCACGGGTGCAGGATAGCGGAATATCATGTGGAAGCTTATGATGAAGAAACGGAGCTTTATCTGGATGCTACAGTGCCGCTTTTTTCACAGAGAGAAGGCGCTGATTGGGATGAACTGAATCAGTGTATTTGGCAAAGAATAAAAAACTGGTTTAGCGAAGAGGCGCATTATGAAAAAGGTAAGATAACATTAGACTATGAAATTAAAACACTGAATAATGATATATATAGCATTCTGCTCCATGGTATATATGACAATGGTGAATGGCAAAAGAATATGGCAATCGGACTGACGATGTCTATGAGTAATGGACAGATGCTTCCCAAAACTGTATTTGCCACGGATGAAGAACAAGGGAGTTTGTATGACTTTTATATGGATAATAATACTTTGTATGCCATTAAGGATGGAAAAGATGGCAGTGAATTAGCAGAGGAAAGAAAAATAGAATTTCACGGTTATAGCATGAAAAAGAAAGAAGGAAATTTATATTCGTCTAACGGACTGTGGATAGCAGATGTATATTATGAATTGCCAGAAATTTTAGAATATTCTGAAGAAGTAACAGCAATTAATGCATTGATGAGGAAGGATATGGGGAGATTTTTTAATGAACTGGCGCAGGAGGCGGGTGAATGTGTCAAGAATCAGTTTGATGAAGTTGAGTATAGATCAGAGCATGATGTGGAGGCATTGTTTGGGGAACCGGGATATTATTGTTATGTAGATACGGAAATTCTTTATAATAATGAAGGCAGATTTGGAGTAATTTATCACTACAAAATCAATATGATGGTAACGGGAGAAGGAGAAGCGATTGCAGTCTATGATTTAAATGAGGGAGAGATTCTGGAATATCAGGATTGGCAGAAAGAGATACTTGAAAAAATAGAAAAGTATAAGCAAGAGTTACAAGCAGATGAATAATTTAAAGTAAAAGGAATGGCAAGTGAAAGATATACAAATGATGTAGAAAAAGAAGGGTCATGTGATGGACAGATACATTTTAAATAAAGACGGCATCAAAAAAGAAGAAAAAAGAACCTTATACAGGCAGCGTGAACTGGAACTGATGACAACGCACCAGCTTCGGGAGATCTGCAGGCGGGAGAAGATCATACAGGGCATGATCAATCCCATGGACAAGGAGGAGCTCATCCACATCATCATGCGTTACCGCGGCACAAGGGAGCAGCGGCTGATCATGGAGGAGGACAAAAATGGAAGGGAGCGCCTGGAGCATCTGCTGGCAAAGGGGAAAATATCAGCGGTGCAGGATGGGACGCTGCACATACCCTCCAGGCTCGTCGTCTACGAAGGGCTTTCCATGGATGAGAACGACAGGATATATATCCCATACAGGAGCATCATGGAGAATACCAACGCCCTCCTTGTGAGCGGAGGGCGGGAAGTCTGTGGACTCTTTTACCTGCATAAGAAAAAGGAAGACGGGGAGCGGCTCTATGTCATGAGAAGCGGGAAGGTCCCATGCAGGGAAGCGGATCTGAAGGATTATGACCTGTACTGCTTCAGCCAGCAGGATTCCGACAGGATATTTTCCATCTATTATGGGAAGAGCGGGACAGAGCCGGAAGGGATCACTGCCTGCCGTATCCCGCTCATGGATGTGGAGGTCAGGAAACCGATTCCCTTACGGATGCCGCTCGTGGTGGATTTCGGTTCCACCAACACCACTGCCGGGGTCTATCTTGATTCTGTTTATTTTGAGGATGCCAAAGGCGCCCTTTTTACGGAAAATATGGAAAAGAACGCCATCCACTACACGGTCTTTGAAGATGGGAGGAAGCTGATGCCTTCCGTGGCAGGGGTGATATCGGTGGAAAAGGGGAGCCCGCAGTTTGTCTTTGGGCGGAGTGCGGAGGAACTGGGGGAATCCTGCTACGTGGATGAAGGGTTCAGTATCTTTTATGACATGAAGCGGTGGATCAGTGACTATGAAAAGGAAGAAGAGGTCACGGACCGGGAGGGCAGGCGGACCTTCCTTACACGGAAAGAGATTATCAGGGCTTTCTTCCTGCATATCATCGAAAGGACGGAGAACCAGTTCAAATGCCGGGTAAGGCAGATGCATATATCCTGCCCGGTCAAGCAGAAATTCCTGTTCCGCAGGCTGTTCGCGGAGATTCTTCCCGAACATATCGCGCAGACAGAGGAGATGCTGGATGAGGGGGCTGCGGTCATCTATAATACCATCTCGAACATGCTGGAGAGCCGGAAGCTCCAGCCCGACATGACCTATCAGGCACTGATCGTCGACTGCGGAGGCGGGACCACGGATTTATGCGCGTGCCGTTTCAGGGTAAGGGATGATCGGGTGGCGTACCATATCAGGATTGACACTGCCTATGAAAACGGGGATACGGATTTCGGGGGGAACAATCTGACCTACCGGATCATGCAGTATATCAAGATACTGCTGGCGGAAAAGCTGCGCCTCCCCATGGAGAAGACTTCGGGGGATATCCTGCGGGAGCTGGATATGGACATCTTCCGGTATGTTGACGGGCATGGGACAGAAGAACTGTACCGCAGTCTCGAAGAGGTATACGGCATGGCGGAAAAATATATACCCACCCGTTTCAAAGAATATGAAACGAGGAGCAGGGAGGCTTACTTCAAGGTGAAGAACAACTTTTATCTGCTCTTCTTCCTGGCTGAACGGGTGAAGAAGCATTTCTACGAGCAGGCGGGCATCCTGAGGGTGGGAATCACCTCCAGGGACGATGGGGACGATGATATTGCATGGATCCAGGCGGATAAGTGGAAACTGTCCCTGCAGGAGGGAGAGGGATTCCGCATGCTGAAGGAGCTGCCGGAGATCGTGATTAATCTCTATGAACTGGAACTGTTCCTAAAGGGGGATATCTATGGCATCATCTGTAAATTTATGGAGCCGTTATACAGGCAGGACCGGCTTAAAGAGTATTCTTTCCTGAAGCTGACAGGGCAGTCCTGCAAGATTGATATCTTCCGGGAAGCGCTGAAGGAATTCATCCCCGGAAGGATGATCCAGTTCAAGCGCAGGAACAGGGATATGGCAGGAGACATCGACTTAAAGATGAACTGCGTGGACGGCGCGCTGAAATTCATACGGGACAAGCGGCTTGGATATGCAGAGATCGAGCTGCATTCGGATAAGCCAGTCCTTCCCTACACGGTGAGCGCTTTCACCCATAATGGCAGGGAAGTGGAGCTGGTCAACGGTTTCCTGCGGGAAGATGAGACCAGGGCGGTATCGAGGAATCTGGAGGATGTGACGTTGCAGCTGTATCTGAAGGACACGGAAGGCAGGGTGCGGTACCACTTTCATTTCGACTGTGAGCCGGAGAAGTTCAGGGAAGTGACCTATGAGGATATCAGACAGGTGCACGGTGAGAATATCCCGCAGAAGGAAACGGACAGCATCGTCAACCGGGAGATTAGGTTCTTTGCGTGGAAGTGGTGTAGGGACTGGGGGTATGTAATCGTGCCGGTGTGCAGGAAAGAGGAGAGGCTATATATGGGGGAAGAGCAGTTTTATCCTTTTGAGCATGAAGGATGGGTTAGGAACTATTTTGATGGGATGAAGTAGGCAGAGAGTATTGATAGAAGGAAGGAAAAGGCATGGAACATATCTATCCCGCATTTGAACGCGGAAGAATCATGAAAAAAGAATTACTTTGGGCACTCCGGGATTATTCCTATTCCGCCCTGCAGCTGCAGTATCAGGAGTATCCGGACGGAATCATCAGCGGATGCAGGATAAAGGTCAGGGATGATCAGCTAATCGTGGGGACAGGTATCATCAAGTGTCAGGACTTTATCTTTTTACTTACAGAAGAAGAGCAGGTGGCGTACGCGTCTACAGAAGTGTTTGTAAGTCTGAAATTCAGGGTGAAATCAGTGGAAGAGATGCCTGACTACACCAGATATGTGACGGAGTTCGTTCTGGATGAAAATCTGGGACGGGCGCAGAATGAACTGGAGATTTGCCGGTTTAAGCTAAAAGAAGGGGCGAGGCTACGGACAGAGTATAAGGATTTTTACGATATCCAGACAGAATTTGATACCGTCAATCTGGCAGATGCCAGCTGGGCAGGGCGGGGAGGAAGGACTCTGTCGAAGGAGATAACAGACTACTTTGCAAAGAAAGTTCTGGCAAGCAGAAAAGCAGCGGGGGAGGATATCCAGTTTGCCAGCCTGCTCCTGCAGGGAAGGGAAGCAGTTCCATGGGAAATCCTTGCGGGATACATAAGCAGTAAGATCGATGATGAACAGACAGATAAGGATTTTGAGGGAAAAGAAGTTTTTAGAAAAATGGAAGAGATTCTGGAGAGGATCAGGAAAGGGGGAAGCAGCAGGGGGGCTGGCAGAATGGTGGCAGATAACAGGATGATTGTCCTGGACTAGAAAGCCGTGCTAAAAATGCAGGAATTTACTGGATAAAAGGATGGAAAATGGAAGGAGAGGAGGCAGTATATGTCAGATAAAATCACATTAGGAAACCTGAGGATAAGGTGCAGATTTCCAGTCGTAACGGTGGAGCAGTGCCGCATCCATGCAGAATGCGGCAGGCATACGGAGGCGGAAATCGTCTGTATAGTAAAGGGAAACGAAGCGGAGACAGTCATTACCCAGACCGGGGAGGATACACTGGAAATAGTCGGCAGGAAGGAAGATGGTAAAGAAGAGATTCTTTTTTCCGGTGTGATCCGCAGGCTGGAACTTGATGAAGAGGGAGATTATGCCAGCCTCCGCCTCTGGGCAGCATCCCATACGTGGCGCATGGATATCCAGCGGAAATCACGATCTTTTCAGGATTTGTCGCAGACCTACAGAGAGGTTGCAGAGACAGTCCTTGAGGACTATCAGGGCGTGGCTGTATGGAATATCCCGGATCGGCAGCTTACGCATCCTCTGATTCAGTACAAAGAAACGGATTACGCTTTCCTTAAACGGATCATGAGTCATCTGGGCGCGTGCGTGACGGCGGAGGGTTTAAAAGCAGGAACTGCCGTTCATGCAGGGATGAGAAAAGGGATCCACAGGGGCGATCTGGATGTCGGCAGATATGCACATTCTCTGGTTCATCACAGCGAAGGATGCATGGAACAGGCAATTGGGGAGGGACAGAGTGCCGGATATGAAATTCATGACATGGATTACATGCAGACGGGGGATATGCTGCGTATCCAGGGCAGGGAGTTCTTCGTCATGGCGTCGGAAACGATCTTTGTACATAATGTCTTAAGCTGCACATGCAGGGTGTTCCCGGCGCAGTGCTTCACGCAGAAGGAAATACCTGCGCATACCCTGGAGGGAGCCGTTCTGGAGGGTAAGGTCTTAAGCACGGGGAAGGAACTTGTCAGGCTGCATCTTGACATCGACAGGGAGCAGTCTTTCGGCGGAGCGTATGACTTTCCATGGAAGCCTTTTACGGGGAATCTTTTCTACTCCATGCCGGAACCGGGGACGAGGGCAGCCCTCTATTTTGGCAGGGCATGCGAGGAATCCGGGGAGGTCATTTATAATATCAGGGAAAACGGAGAATCATGCGGGGAGCTTGCGGATTATCATGACCGGTTCTTTACAACAGAAAATAAGAAGCAGATGTATCTGAAGCCTTCGGAAATGGGTCTCCTGAACAGGGAAGGGAATAATGCGCAGATAGCCCTGAAGGACGATTCCCTCGTGCAGGTCAGATCAGAGCACCGGATATCCATGCTGGCGGAAGGAAGGGTGGAGCTGAAAGGAAAGAATGTGACAGTCACAGCGCCCAAGGAAGCCACGCTGGTGAGGAAGGACATGCTCTCCCCCACGGTCATCAACCTCTGCAATGCGTTTGATGCTATAGGCAGAAAGGGCAGCTTTGCGGCATCGGAGCCCCTGGCGGAGAAAAAGAAGCGTGCTCCCGGTGGGGAGATATGGGAGGACAGATATCCCATTGAGGGAGCTGTGTCGGCAATCCTGTCTAACATTCCCATGGACGGTGAAGGAGACCCGGTCATGGAAAAGATTGCAGGGAGCATGCCGGTCATTATTTAAGGATAAGGAGGATGCCTATGAGTGAAAGCGTAAGAATCGGAGGAATCGGCAAAAATCCTGCGATTGACAAGATAAACAGACTAAATGAAGTTGATATTAAGAGGTATGCGGTGAAAAAGATGGAGGAACTGCTGCTGGATGACGGTGGGAAAGGGCAGGTCTATGACATTGAGGTCCCCATCGATTTTTCAAGGGCGGTATGGGAGGAAAAGGAGCATGGAGAACATTAGGGAAGAGACCGGATGGGAGACGGTGGTCTGCCTGAACGGGCAGCTGGAGATACAGCTTCCCGGGGGCTTTGAAGCCGTGACAGGGAAGGAAGTGGAAAAGAAGTTCCCGTACGGGCAGGGACCCCAGGAAATCTATATGGATCATACCGGGGAAAAGATCATAACCTTTAATTTACTGGATAAAGCACTGGAGGAAAAGCAAGTATACAGTGCTGTCAGGGAGATACAGGTGCTGATTGGGCATCTTTATCCCGAAAGCATCCGTCAGCAGGCAGCATGTATCAGGGCAAAGGAAGAGACGGCAGGATGGTTCTCCTTCGCAACAGGAGGGCTTACAGAGGATTGCATCCATATCCTGTTCGTTCTATCTCTGGAAGGAAAGATGATGTTCGGCAGCTATCATTTTCCGGCAGGGGATGAGGCAGAGGAGAGAAAGACATTTCAAAAGATCATACGGAGTGCGGCAGTGAAGAAGAAAAAGCAGGAAAAAGCGGGAGGATGGTATGTGGGAGGAAACATATGGGGATAAGCTCATTCTGGCGCTCAGGCAGAAATATGAGCAGAGACAGCCAGAGAATCTGGAAGCAGCTAAGGACATAAGAATCGGTGCAAAGAGGATACCGGCACACAGGCAGAGCCTGTTTGAAGGAAGATGCTCCATCCTTCTGCCCGATAGCATGACCGATATGGCGGATGCGCAGGCAGCAGCCCGCTACAGGAGCCGGCAAAGACCCCAGATCATCAAGGCGGAAGCCGGAGGGGATGCAGCGCTTACTTTCAGCCTGCTCCCACTTTATCAAGAGACGATGAAAGAGATGGGAGCACCGGACAGGCTCAAGACAATCCGCCGGGATATGGAACGGATCTGGAAACAGAATGTATTTTACGATACAGGAAAAGTGAAGGCAGGGCAGGAAGAGATTCCATGGATGGATCTTAAGGCATTCTGCCTGAATGGACAGCTCTATAGCCTTATCTTTCTCTTTCAGATGCAGGGGGATATGGTACTGGGAAATTTCCACTGCAGATTCCAGCGGTATGATATCTGGAAAGCAGCCGTCTTAAACATACTTACAACTTTAGAGATACAGGAGGAGAGCCATGAGAGATTATGAAATCAAGATAGAACCTTTTGAATACATTGCACTGAAAGAACTTAAAATCGACAGGAAGGTCAACTGCCATGCTGGGGCAGAGGTCAGACTGAGGATCAAAGACGGCATGGAAGAGCAGTATATGGGAGCCCTGATAAAACAGACCTGGGTGCGCATCACGGCTGTCGACAAAGAGGAGGAAATTGCAGTGTATACGATCCTTTTCCATGGCGTCGTTACGGATTTTTCATTTATCCATGACGGGTATGAGACGATATTGGCGCTGGAGCTGAAAAGCGGGACGATACTGATGGATTTAGAGCCGCACTTCAGGGTCTTCCAGAATGAAGAGGCCTTGTGCACATCCATCCATCAGAAAATAGCAGGCACATATACAGGCGGACGGGAATCCTGCACAGAGGGAGAGCAGGACCGCACCATGGGGACGCTGATTCAGTATCAGGAGACAGACTGGGCATTCCTAAAACGCCTTGCAGGAAGGACAGGCATGTATCTTGTCCCTGATGCGCTTTCAGAAGGAGCCGGATATACCATTGGGATGCCGAAGGGAAGAAAACGGGAGGCGGAAACCGGCAGGATTCAGGTAAGGATGGATCTCGGGGAATATATGGAGAAATTGCGCAACGGTATGCCGTCCATCCAGCCTGCGGACCAGATGGAACTGGTGCTTATAAGCAGGGAAATCTACCAGATGGGCGATCTGGTTACTTATCAGGGCAGGGATTATCTGGTCAGCAGGGTTTTAACAACCTATCAGGGAGCGGAGTGCTGCCATGAATACACATTAAGGACCAGAGCCGGTCTGAGGGTGCTGCCTGCATGGCACAGGGAGCTGACGGGATGTTCCTTTGATGCGGTAATCTCGGCTGTCAGGAAGGATAAGGTACAGGTGGAAATCATAAATGATGAGTGGAAGGCTCTGGACGGAAAGAAATGGTTCCTGTATTCCACGGTATACTCATCTCCCGATGGGACAGGCTGGTACTGCATGCCTGAACCTGGGGACAGCGTGCGCATGTATGTGCCGGAGAAGGAGGAGGACAGCTTCATCATCAGTGCGGTACATAAGGAAACAGACGCTGCCAGACAGAATCCCGACTATAAGTCCCTTAAGACGAAGTATGGAAAGGAAATCCTGTTCACGCCCGATTCCATCCTGATGACCAACAATCGGGGAATGATGGTAGAGATGAACGACAGCGAAGGGATTACCATCACCAGTGATAAGGATATCGTGATTCAGGCAAAGGAGAACCTGACTGTAGCCAGCGGGGCGGAATCCCTGCTGATTGCGGCGGAGGATAAGGTGCAGGTGAAACAGGGCGGGACGACTATGACATTGAGTGGGGATATTTCGTTTACTGGTGGGGAGTTTAGGATACAGTAGAGAGAAGGGAAGCCTATGGAAAAGGAATATGAGAAGTATTTAGAAGAACAATATGAGGGAAATGTAGTTCAAAAATACAAACAGATGAAGGATGATGAGCAGAAAGCGCTTGAAATAGCGAAGAAAGCAGAAGACATTCAGGACGGGGCAATAAAGGATGAGGTCAGGAGAATTTTAAATAAGGAAGAAGTATCACAAGCCGATATTGATAAAGTTCTTGAAGATTATGCGTCCAATGATGATTATGCGGAGTATCTCGTAGATGGAGCAAGGCTTCAATGCAATCAGGCTGTGCTGGAACCGTTTGAAATACCAGGTGAGTCTAAGATTGTTTTAGAATTAGGAAAAGAAAGCGCTGAAATAAGCGAGAAAAGAAAGGAAACTGTTTTAAGGGTTTCAGAGAACGCAATGAAAGATAATGATAAGACATATGCAACAGTTGGGGATTATATCTTAGGAAAAAATATTTTTCCCTTTAATTGTAATTGCGCGCAGCCTGCTGATCGGCAATACGAGCTGAGCAGGATAAGGGAGGATCCGGAGTGCAGCAAGCATGGAGTCTGCCGGCATCTTATACAATTAAACGATGCGTGGGAGAATTTCTCTTTAGGCAGGTCGTATCTGAGCAAACAGGATGATGAACCGCCGTACGAAAAGGATGGCATCACAATGACATCAATGCTTTTTTGCAGCCATGGAGGAATAATTACCCCGATTGATTCAGGGCAGAGCTTCTTCAGCATTACCATGGAAAGCGCACTACAACAGATGGAAGCATATTTAGACGGTGATCTGAGCGAAGGTGAGGCAGCTGCATACATTCAGTTCGTAGCCCAAAGATGCGGATTGAAGATAGCAGCAATAAGCGACGGCGAGCTGAAAGGAGAAGATGTAAATAGAAATTTTGATGACAATATAATCGCGTGGACTTATTACTGGAACCTTAAAATCGATGAAGGCGCTTTTGGAAATAATAAGATTCCGGTAAGAACGGATGTAGTCAAGGCAATTATCATGCAGGAATCGCGTTGGGGGAGTAATGGGGCTAAAAACAGCGCAAGAGATGTCATGCAGTGCCTTGTGCCGGGCGATTATGCATTGTGGATATTGTCAGGATATAATCCGAGAGATAAGAAGTCTGATAAAACGCCCAGATATCATGATGGACAGGACGAAAAAGTAGTATGGATCAGGGATGGCACAGAGTATAAACAAGGGAGTATGAGAGATGAATTTGATTATTATGTAGATATCCAAAATACAATAACTGCTACGAGCCATGCCGGGTTTGGGGAGGGGTTGGGAATCCTGAGAAACAATGTAGTCACAATCATAGATGGTTCTGACAACAGGCTGAAAGGATATGAAGGAGAATATCTGATTTGCTATGACAAAGAGACCCCTAATATGAGCATAGCGTGCGGAGTGGCTTATCTGGCATACTGTGAAGAAGATGCGGGAAGTGAAATGGGAGGCGTAAGGCAGTTCAATGGCGGAGGGGAGGAAGGAAAAACGGGAAAAGAGGATTCTTATGTAAAGAGTATTGAAGACAATCTTCAATGTTTGGAACACGAAGGTTATGAAGTAGAGTCCCTGAAGGAGTAAGAGATGAGAAAAATCAAACTAATTGTAATGGCAGTTATATGCGGCATTTTATCGCTGGGTCCCAGCCTGCCTTCAAGGGCGATGCAGGGGGAGGAGCCTGATCTGGTTTATATGGTGAATGCAGAGGAAGAGATTATCATCACGGGGGGTAAAAGTGCAGAGAGAGAACTCTGTATACCATCTATGCTTGACGGATATCCGGTAGTAGGGATAGCAGAGGGGGTATTCCGAGGCAGGGCGGATATTGAGAAGGTGGTGATACAGTCAGGGGTGCGCTACATCGGTGAATATGCCTTTGCAGGATGCATGGGACTAAGAGAAATCAAGCTGGAAGAGGGCATGCAGTATATCGCGGACAATGCTTTTTATGAAGATGCAAGCCTGATGGAGGTGGTTCTGCCTGAAAGCATCGTTTATGTGGGGGAGAATGCGTTTGGAAACTGCAAGGCGCTTGCCCGGATAGAATATTCCCAGAGGACGCATATAGACAAGTATGCTTTCGAAGGATCCTTATGGCAGGAGGAACGTGACGGTGGAAAGTTCAGGATAAGAGGAAGCTGCTTGGTTGAAGGGAGAGGGAACGAAGGTCCCATCATAGAGATCCCTTATGGAATCACAGAAATAGAAGACTGCAATTGGAGGGGACTGGCAGTGGTGGATCAATATTATGATGGCAGTTATGAACAGATTATACTGCCGGAGACGATGGTCAAGCTGGGACTCAACTGTTTTCAGAAGGTAGATGTAAAAACAATAGAAATCCCGGATGGAGTCAGGGAGATACCAAGGAACGCATTTGAGCATGCAGCACTTGAGAAGGTAGAACTGCCAGGAGAGCTTAAGATTATCAGGCAGGGTGCATTTTATGATTGCACTGAATTAAAAACCATAATCATACCAGATTCTGTAGAGATTATTGAAGAACAAGCGTTTGGAATTTGCATTGGATTATCAGAAATAATCATACCAGATTCAGTATCTGAGATAGGTGACGAGGCTTTTACTGATTGCAGCAATTTACATGATGTTTCCTTTGGAGAGGGGGTGAGAGAAGTCTGGGCGAGTCTATTTAATTATTGCGGAAACCTTGAGAGGGTACAGTTTCCGGAGAATCTGGAAATTCTGAACGGATTGATGTGGTGCTCCGGCTTGAGAAGGATATATATCCCGGGGAAAACTGTTGAAATTCATGATGATATTTTTGAGGCGTATCCCAGATGGGGAGGTTCTATTACAGTTTATGGTCAGAAAGGAAGCCGTGCCCAGGAAGTGGCGGAGGCATCGGGCATGGAATTTGTGGAGGTGGAGAGCGGAGATGAAATGCCGTAAAAAGATTAAGAGAGTACTGATCAGCTTATGCATGCTGTCCCTTGTGGCAGGATGCGGGAAAGCAGCCGCAGAAGAGGAGAGGGTGGTACTGCAGGAGAAAGAAACCGGAGCTGCAGCAGTAAATGAGGAGAGAGGGGAAAAAGTGGATGACAATGGAATGGTGGGGGATTACGAATATTGTTTCCTTGAGGATGGTTCTGCAAAGATATTAAAATATACTGGAAATGAGTCCGTGGTCTTTCTGCCAGAGAAGCTGGAAGGAAAGAAGGTCAGTGCAATCGGCGAATCGGCATTTAAGGATAACGGACAGATCAACCAGGTGATTTTTCCCACGGGGATTATTGTGATTGGAGACAGTGCTTTTGAGGGCTGTGTGGAACTACAGTATGCTTTTCTTAATAAAGAATTAAGGGAAATCGGATACAGAGCGTTTGGCGGATGTACCAGCCTTGAAGAAATGACCTTTCCGGAAGGTATGACAGATATAGGGGCAGGCATATTTGAAGGCTGTACCGAATTGAAAAAGATAGTGCTGCCGGAGAGCATGTGCTCCATAGATGAGAACGCATTTGCAGGGTGCACGGAATTACAGCTGGTTTACGGTGATAGTGAGTTTGCAGAAGCATATGCGGAAAAAGAAGGGAAAACTTATGTTGACTTCAACCGGATAAGGGAAGAAGGCAATCAGGTGTGGTGAAATGCAGATGAATAATCGGAAAAAGGAAATAATGCAATATATTCAAAAACATATGGAAGAATATTTTAACTCGTCCTGCAGACAACTCCAGTCATATGTTGAGGCTCATGCCAATGAAATATGGGGTGATTTAGGGCAGGCAATAGATAAAGTGCTGAAATCCGTCCAGGAAGTTCAAGGTGAGAGGCAAAAGGGAGCGCTGCAATACCTGATTTTTAGTTTTTTGAGAAGCGGCTTGCATCAGGAAAGGCTTAAGTTCCGAATAGAAGCTTATGACGACAACTTCTATTTGGATAACAGAGAAACAGCTGGAAGTTATCAGCCAGTATTTTTACAGGAAAGGTATGCGGAGGATTTATCAGACCTTTATAAAGATGCAGGCAGTAAATTTGTAAGGCTGCAGGGATATGAATTACTCTGGATAAAGGAGCAGTATACCCATTATTATGAAGCGATTGTCTACAGAATGATTGAGAATCTGTCAAGGCTGATTATGCGGAATGTGGAAGAGAGCAGCATTTCTGTAACGGATGATTTCAAAATCATTTACGGAGAATTTATGGACAAGGCAGTTATTTTATACACAAAGGAGAAAGATAAAGATGGAGTATTTTCTGATTGAGACAGGAGAAGGGAACCGGGTTCCTTATAATATCAATAAAAATCGGGCGATTGACATCAGATTCCTGACAAGGGAGGGGATCCGCAGGTTCCCACGATGGAATGTGATGGAGATGAATTTTCCCATGGAGGGATTTTTCCCAGATCTGCTGTGCAGTCCCTGCATTATGGTATCCAGATGTTTTATGGAAACCACTCTGATGTATCATGCTGGTACTCCATACATAGGAGCCAAGCTGTGGGATAAAGAGAGTGGAAGCAGTGCTACTTATTTTTTACCAATATTTGAAGAGATAGAGTGTCTTTCGGATAAATGCCAGTATAACAGCATAGGGAACAGGATGACAGAACTGGTGCTGGCGAAGGACAAAATCAACGCATTTGCAGCTTTTAGAATAAAGGATTTTAAAAGGAACTGTATTGTTGGCAGACTTGATTTTGTGGAGAGCTTGTTGCGGAGGGGGATACAGGGGATTAAGCTGACGGAAGTGGGAATGGTTGACGTGGAACAGGCATAGCAAATGCAAAAATGATAAGGAGAAATAGAAAAATGATTGAAGTACAAATTAACTCGATAAACAATTTAATAGATGAAATAAAAAAATTGAAAGATATGTATGGAAAGCAACCAATATGGTTCAGGGGGCAAGAGAATAGTAATTGGCATCTTGAGCCATCAATATTTAGGGGAAAACTACGTCAAAAAGAAAATTATGTTACAAATGATTTTTATATTTATGTAAAACAAATTGAAAATAATACGCCTAATAAAGATAATTATGCGGCATGGATGTCATTAATGCAGCATTACGGATTGCCGACAAGAATATTGGATTGGAGCAGTTCTCCTCTGGTAGCATGCTATTTTGCCTTGGAAAGAAACATAGATAAAGAAAATGATGCTTGTATATGGGTATTGATTCCCCGAAGAATAAATGTGCAAGAGGGATTTGGAGAATTTGTATATCCTATAGATGCCTATACAGTGCAGCAAATGTTATTACCGGCATTTAAGAATAATGTGATGTTAGAAGATAAGTTTATGAATAAAATTATTGCATGTCATTCAGTGGAGAAAGATTTACGAATGTATTCGCAACAATCCTCCTTTACAGTACATAATTCACCAAAAAAGCTGGAAGATATTTGTGATGATGAAACGCTTTTTAAATTTGTTATCCCATGCGAATCTAAAGAGAAACTGTATGAGAGTGTAAATATATTGGGGATTTCTACCAGTTTTATTTATCCAGATATGGAACACATTTCAAAAGATGTTATAAAAAAGTATACGGAATGAAATTTAAAGTATATATGTATACGAAATAGGAAAGAGATAATAGAAAAAGTAAAAGAAATTTTGAGCAAAAAGGAGAACACATGATAGACTTTACGAAAAAAATGAGGCAGACAGAAATTAAGAAAGGAGACAATCCAATAGAGATTTATGCAGCTTTGGATAGAACAAGCTTGGCAGGTCCTTTAAGAGGTTCGCAGGAAGAGGTTTTGACTAAATGGTATACAGAAAAAATTGATGAACGTGATGTTATCATTAAACTGCATACAGGAGAGGGAAAGACTTTAATAGGATTATTGGTTTTAATGACAAAATTAAATAAAGGAGACGGACCATGTGTGTATATATGTCCCAACAAATATTTGGTTGAGCAGGTTTGTAAAGAAGCTACAAAATTTGGAATTCCTATTTGTACAATAGGGGAAAACAATCAACTTCCCAATGAGTTTCTTGCAAGCAAAAGAATTCTTATAACTCATGTTCAAAAAATGTTTAATGGTAAAACAATATTTGGGACAGGAAATACTTCAGAAAAGATAGGGGCAATTGTCTTTGATGATGCACATGCATGTCTTGATGCGATACGTGATGCATTTGTAATAAGCATAAAAAGGAATGAAGAAAAAGAATTATATGAAAAAATTTTTGAATTATTCGAAGATGATTTATCAGAGCAGGGAGAGGGAACATTATGGGATATAAAAAATAATGAAGATTATGATAGCATCATGATGATTCCTTACTGGGCATGGATTGAAAAAAAATCTCAGGTACTTGAATTATTAGCAAAAAGCAAGGATAAAAATTGTATTACATTTGTCTGGTCACTTATAAAAAATAGTGTGGAAAATTGTCAAGCATTTATAAAGGGGAATGAAATACAAATAATGCCGTTAGTAGCGCCCATTAATATGTTTGGATGTTTCACCAATGCGAAATATAGGATATTAATGTCGGCAACGACACAGGATGATAGTTTCTTTGTAAAAGTGTTAGGAATTTCAATTAATGCAATAAAAGAACCGATTATAAATGAAAAATTGAAATGGTCAGGAGAAAAGATGATTTTAATTCCTTCGCTAATTTCACAGGAATTTACACGACACTCTATAATAGAGTATTTAGGACAGATGACGTATAAATTTGGTGCGATTGCATTAACACCTACATGGAAAAAGCAGGAGGATTATTGTGAGTTTGGTTGTATACCAATTGATAAATCTAATATATATCAAGAAATGAATAATCTGCAACGGGGAGATTACGGAACAGGAAAATTGAGGGTTTTGGTTAATAGATATGATGGTATTGATTTACCAGATAATGCCTGCCGCATTTTGATTTTAGATTCGCTTCCATTTTCTACAAATATGAGTGATGTATATGAGGAAAAGGCAAGAAGTAAAAGTCATTTGATTCAGAAAAAAATAGCGCAAAAGATAGAACAAGGATTAGGAAGAAGCGTAAGGAGTGAAAAGGATTATAGTTGTATTATTTTAATTGGATCTGAACTCGTAAGTTTCATACGAAGTAGTTTGACTAGGGAATTGTTTTCTAATCAGACACAAAAGCAAATTGAAATAGGATTACAAGTGTCTGAATGGGCGAAGGAAGATGGTAAAGAATTAACGATTAAAGAGACAGCATCCCTTATGAATCAATGTTTAAAAAGAGATAATGGATGGAAGGCTTATTATGAAAGTGAAATGAATCGTATAGAGGTAGCGGAAAAAAACAGAGAAGATGAATTGGAGATATTGTCTTTAGAGCAAAAGGCAGAAAATATGTTTTTGCAAAAAAAATATGATGAAGCTGCAAATGTTATTCAATCTATTTTGGATACAATTAAATGCGATAAAAGTGATAAAGGATGGTATTTGCAAATGAAGGCTCACTATATGTATCATAGTAGCAAAATAGAGTCGCAAAAATTGCAAAGGGCAGCTTTTGAAAGTAATTTTGAGATGCTTAAGCCAAGAGATGGAGTTACATATAAAAAAATGGAGAACATTAATTTAAACAGAATACAAAATATTATAAAGAATATTCAAAAGTTTAAATCTTTTGATGAATTGATGCTGGAAATCAATAGGATAAATGAATGCTTGAGTTTTGGCGTAACGGCAGATAAATTTGAAGCAGCTGTAGGAGAGCTGGGAATATTGTTAGGATATGTGAGTCAAAGACCTGACAAATCAATTAGAAAGGGACCAGATAATCTGTGGGGGATGGGGAATAATTATTATGTTATGTTTGAATGTAAAAGTGAGGTGTCGCTAGGAAGAAAGGAAATTTATAAATCAGAAGTTGGACAAATGAATAATCACTGTGGCTGGTTTGACAAAGAATATCCAGATGCACATGTGCTTAGAATAATGATTATTCCGACAAACTGTGTTGCATATGATGCAGATTTTACACATGATGTGAAGATTTTGCGTAAAAACAGCTTAAATCAGTTAAAAAAGAATGTGATAAATTTTTTCAAAGAATTGAAAGAATATGATTTAAATTGTTTAGAAGAAAGATTTATACATAATTGTCTTAAAATGCATGATTTGGATAATGAAAGTATAATAGATAAGTATGTTGAAAATCCTAAAATACAAAAGCATCAATAGTAAAAAATTCAATGTTGTGTAAAAGAGAGTACCTCATGACAATAATAGAATGATGATTATTATTGATTGAGAGACTTTATGAGAGGGATAAATATGGCAGCAATTACATCAGGAGAAATCAGAATAGAGACGGCGGTACCAATAGAAGACTTAAGGGCGCTTCACATGGAAATTAAAAAAGACTCCCATGCAGTCATTGAACTTGAGGGATTTCTTTCTGAGAAAGAAGGTGAAGAAGCATTATGCAAGCCTGTGGAGAAGGCAGGTTTAAATGTATGGACTGGTGATAAACTTCTTTTTTCAGGAATGATTCAAGAAATTCGGGAGGTACAGGAAGGGCAGGGATATCAGATATCTGTACGGGGCATTTCAAAGACGGCGCAGACAGACTGCAGGAAGAAAAGCCGGACTTTCCAGAATGTGAATAGGACTTATCAGGAAATCATGAGAGAAGTTTTGCAGGATACTGTCGGGGCGGACATTCGTTTTCATGTAGAGGATCAGAAAATAGAAATTCCCCTTTATCAACTCGAAGAGACAGACTGGGAGTTTATAAAGCGTCTGGCGAGCCGAATTAGTACGTCCATAGCACCGGATGCACTGTCGGGAAGACCGGAAATCAATGTCGGTCTCCCTAAAGGAAGAACTCATAGCCGGAAAACGCTGGATGCTTTTGAGGAAAGAGCATGGTTTGACAGACAAAAAAGAAAGATTGGCAGGGATGTCAGTACCTATGAAGACCTGAATCTTGGAGACAGGGTAGAATGGGAAGGAATTTATTATAGTATCGCGGGCAAAGAATGTCAGCTCAAGAAGGGGCTGCTGTGCTTCCGGTACAGGATGGAATCCAAAGGCGCGTTTTCCGCAGAGCCTTATGAAAATCAGGAAGCCACAGGAAGACTGCTTTCGGCAAGTGTACTGGAGACAAAAGATGAATTTGTCAGGGTGAAATTTGATATAGACGAGATTCAGCAGGCGGAGGAGGCTTACTGGTATCCATGGGAACCGGACACGGGAAACCTCATGTACTGCATGCCGGAAAAGGGAGAACAGATTTATATTCAGCTGGCAGGTCCATTTGACAGTAAGGCAAGAGCAATATGCGGTGTACATACAAATGGATGGGGGCATCCAGAGATGAAAACGACGGACAGATACTTTACCACAATGAATCAGAAGCGGATGCACCTTTTGCCAGACAGAATGGGATTTCAGGATTTAAAACAGGAAAATCCGCTGAAAATATCTCTTACGGATGAAAGCGGAACTGACTTTGTCAGCAACAGAAAGATTGTGATTTCTGCTACAGACACCGTAGGAATTAAGGCGGACCGCTTATTTTTTCAATCGCCCAAAGAGATTTCTCTTGTGAGGAGAGATAATACCGCTCCGACGGTCATTAATATGTGTAATGGTTTTGACTCTATAGGCGCTACGAATAAAGTGACGCTGGCAGGCAACGATCATGCTGGGTTTCCGGTGTTTCATGAATACCAGAGTGAAAGCGGAAAAGAATGTAGTCTGAATGAGCTGGAAATGGATATCATTGCATCGACCCCATGCAAAGCCTTGGCAGGCGATTTGGAAAAGCAGATACGCGGCATACAGGTGAATCAGATTGGACTGGAAGAGACAGACAACAAACTGGTTTATGAGGGAGGGGTGAAAGGATGAGTAAAAGCATCAAGACAGGTGGGGTAGGAAAGAGTCCTGCCATAGATAAGATGAATCGTCTGAATGAAGTGAGCAGCCGGGTGCATGCGGCTGCTGCATTGGAGAAAAAAGCATTTGATACGCAGAATGAAAAAGCACAGGCAGTGCTTTCGAGGAGAAGACAGATTATAACAGAATTTAAAGTCAGTTTTAAAAGGCAGGAAAGGCTATGAAGACTATTTTTGACGGGGATGCGGAAGGAAGCATACAGAATACACTTGATCTGGTCAAGTGGGATTTTGCTGAAAGGAAGTTCAGCCTGGCGCTGCCGGGAAATTTTGCAGAAATGAGCGGAGAAAAACAGGAAGGAAGCTATCCTCTGGCAAACCGACCCCAGATCATACTGGAGGAGGAACAAGGGAAGGAACAGATTACGATCCAGTTTTTTCGCAAAGTATTGAAGAAAGAGGATGTCAGAAATGCAATAGAACAGGTTCTTGAACTGACACAGGAGGCTTTTGTGCAATATACGTATTCGCCGGTCTATTTATACGGGGACGGAGCGGTTCCTGTGGGTTGGTTTCTCATGCATATGAAGGACATGGAGAAGGAGCATATTAAAGCGTTATTTCCCATCAAAGAATATATGGTGCTTCTGACATTTACCTACCCGGAAGAAGAAAGCATAAAGTGGTGCAGCTTGAAAGAAGAGATATTTGCATCCATTAAGGAGGATAGCAGTGGAACAGGTACTATATGGAGACCTTGATCTTTTTCTCATTCAAATGAAAAAGCGGTTTGGAAAAGGGACGGAAAACGGACAAAAATTTTTAGAGGATACCTATCAGGAAGATTATGGAATGGGGTTTTCCATTCAGATTCCAAAAGAATTTGAACAGGCAGACGCACAAAGCGCCGCTGCGGTATTCTGGTCAGAAAAGCGTCCTCCAGTTATCCTCATCACGCCTAAAAGGGAGGAGGGACTTACCTTTCAATTCTTATCGGAGGAGATGGCGGGAGAAACGCTTTCTGGCTGCAGGCGGAGGATAAAACAGCTGACCGAACAGATCGATGAAAGATGTGTGTATTACGACATGGGGGAAGAAACAGGGACAGCGTGGTTCGATTATAAAAGTTTTGCAAAAAGCAGGACGGTTTATAACCTGATCTTTTTGTTTCAGGCAGGCGGAAAGAAAATACTGGGAACTTTTTACTGTATATTTGAGAAATATGATATTTGGAAACCAATGATATTGAAAATGCTGAGCACCATAAGGACAAAGGAGGAAATCGATGAAAGATTATAATATTTTTGCTGCACCGCTTGCCTTTTTATCTGTTCAGAAGATTCAGATGAAGGAAGAAATAAATGAGCATGGCGTGATGACCATTACAGGATTCATAGCAGATGAGGAAGAAGAGAATTATATGCAGCGTCTCCTTTCAGGGGATGTATGGGAAATGGTAGAAAAAGTCGGAATAGATGGAGAGAGGGAAGTACTGTTCTGGGGCATCATCACAGATTTTGCCATCGATTCGGAGTATCATCAAAAGCAGATGACCCTGACAATCGCAAGCGGGAGCTGGCTGCTGGATCAGGAAAAGCATTTTAGGACCTTTCAGGACAGTGCAGTTACATATGAGGATATTTTCAGACAGATTACTGCGGGATATCCGGACGCAGAAGTGAGGTTCAACAGCCCCATGACAGATGCGGAAGGAAAACTTATTCTACAATATTATGAAACTGACTGGCAGTTCTTAAAAAGGCTTGCCAGCAGAAAACATAAATTTCTAGTGGCAGAGTCCCGCATAAACGGAGGGCGGTTCAGCTTCAATCTGCCTAAGGGACAAAGGGCGGAAATGCCGGAAACAGGGAAATATGCAGTGATAAAGGAACTGGGAGAGTACCGGCGAAAGAAAAACGGGGGATTGACAGAACTTCGCGAGGAAGATGCACTGATTTATGCAGTGACTGACAGGGAAAACCACAGAATCGGGGATTACATGACGATTCAGGGAAGGACGCTGTATATCTATAAAATTGAAAGCAGCCTTGTGTCAGGAGAGATGCTCCACGAATGCTATCTGAAGTCAGAAGCAGGAATGGAGGTATTGGAAACAAAACATGCTGAGATAACAGGTGCAGCTCTCGATGGGATCGTGAAAAAGGTAAAAGAAGACCAGGTTCAGACAATTATCCTTGGGGATGAGAACGGGCAGCAGGATATAAATATCTGGTATCCCTATGCCACAGTGTATTCTACTTCTGACGGAACGGGATGGTACTGTATGCCGGAGCCCGGAGACAGGGTGCGGCTTGCCATCCCGGGAGGAGAGGAAAAGGAAGCATTTGTTATCAGTTCGGTTCACATGGAAACAGACAGTGCTGACCGGAAAGACCCGGATGTAAAGTCCTTCAAAAGCAAATACCAGAAAGAAGTGCGCTTTACGCCGGATTCCATTGTAATCACAAACAATCAGGGGACAAAAATTGAATTGACAGATGCAGAAGGAATCCATATCGTCAGCGCCCATTCGGTCATGCTTGAGGCGGCAGAGGACATGACGATCTTAAGCGATACCGGTTCGCTGATTGTGGCAGGTACGTCCTCCGTCAACCTGCAGCAGGGGGGAACTGCAATCAATATGGACAAAGGCATCACCTTTACAGGCGGAGAATTGAAAGTGCAGTAAGAAATGGGGATAAGGAATGGCTAAGATTTTGGAACGGAGAAAGCGGCTGCTCCATGCCGCCGATGAACTGCAAAGAGAGTGTTTTGGAAAAAGCGTGCAGAAACTCATGGAAGAATACGGAAAGGAAGAAAACCGCCGGGCGGTGATACAGACGTTTGAAGAACTGGCATGCCGGTGGAAGGAGCTGCATAAAGACCCTGCCGATGAAACGAAGGCTGCAAGCCTCGGAATCACCTACTGTCTCAGCAGTATTTTGACAAAGTCCTATGCGTTTAGGCTCTATTTGTATGGGAAAGAATTCTGGCTGGAAGAAAAACCTGCAGAGCTCATATGGAAGCCGCCATATTTCTTTGAGTTCCTTGAGGGGGACATGGTATCGATCGTAAAGGGATTAGGCGGCAGCTTTCCCAGACTGTGCAGGGCGGAAGAGGATGCCGTCAGGCTTCAATGCGCGGATTATTATCTGGCGGCAGTCCAAAAGCTGTGCGAGGACATGGCGGAGGAGATTATGGACAGTATGGGATTCAGGGAGTTGAAGAAGACGGAAGATTTTTTCCTCTTTTTTGGCAGATTTCAGGGGGAAGGTGAAAAAATATGGAATATTTCCAGTTAAAGACGCAAAGGGGAAACCCGGTTCCGGAGATCGTCTCATGGTATGGAAAGTTAGATACCCGAAAGCTGACCAGAGAGCATTATAAGGAACTGCCCAAATATTTTCTGCTGAACATGAAGACAGGGATGGATATCTTATATCCGGATATTCTGACGGAGCCGTTTCTTCTGGTGTCAAAAGAGGTGATGGATGTATTGAAAATGTATGAGGAGACCATGCCATTTCTGTTTGTAGTCCTGTTTGACACTGCTAAAGGAGAGAATGCATCTTATTACCTGCCGATCCTGAAAGAAGGAGACGGAGACTGCAGAGAACCGGTCTATCGCATAAAAAACAGGAATCAGTGGGAAATCAGGGTACGGATGGATGTGGCGGAGAGCCTGCTTGCAAGAGGGGCGGAAGGAATGGAATTAACGGCGATTGTATAAAGAAAGGGGAACGGGAGATGGGAAAGGATTATCTGGTAGATGGGGCGAGGCTGGTCTGTGTAAACGGAACCGGCGTCAGGGAACTTCATGTTCAGGAGGAACGCGGATATAAGGAGAACGGAAAGGAAAAAGCCAATTGTAAAGACTGCATTGCAGAAACCAATATCCCTTATTTTGACAGCTGCAGGAAAAACGAAGAGACCCATATGTGCAAGGGCAACATGGAGCTGGAGGACAAATGGGAGAATACGGAAGGCATGTCCTCCCAGATAGAAAAAATCAATGATGAGGAAGCCCTTACAATGAGTAGCGTGCTGGTCTGTAAGAAAGGAGGGCTCATCATGCCCCTTACTTCCGGTCAGGGAGACAGAATACCGCTGATTCCGCCGCTGTTCGCACTCAGATATGCGAAGGCGTTCTTCTGGGCAAAAGGAAAGGGCTTGGGATGCCAGATTTTTGGCTGCGACCCCATCAATATGAATACCGGGAACTTCATCTATGAGAAAGAAGAACTCATTATACCTGGGATTACCCGTATGTCCTTCAAGATCTTCTATAATTCCATGGATAAGGGCGGCGGCAGCATAGGGAAGGGCTGGTACCATAACCATGAGATGCATATCAGGAAAGAAGGAATCGGGAGCCTTTTCCTCTGTCAGGGGGACGGAAAGGAAATTCCCTACCGTGCCCTTACCGGCGGGCTGTATGTCCCTGTACTGGGCGATAAGGGGATGCTTGCGGAAACCAAAGAAGGATTCCGGTATGTGGACGGAGCCGGCAAGGAGTATGTTTTTTCCCCGGAAGGATGGCTGCTTACAAGGAAGGATAAAAATGGTAACGCAGATATCTATACCCGGGATGCGGGCGGGAGAGTGGCGAGTGTCAAAGGAGCGAACGGGGGAGAGCTGCTTTTCACTTACAATAAAGAAGGCTATCTAATCAGGGTAAAAGATCACACAGGCAGGGAAGTGAGACTGTGGTACCGTTACGGAAAGCTGTGGAAGTTCGTGAACCCCTTAGGCCACGCTTATATCTATGAGTATAATGAGAACGGGAAGCTTAAGAGCGTGCAGACGCCGATGGGAATCACCGGGGTTCAGAATGAATATGATGCAGAGGGACGTGTGCTGAAGCAGACCATGTCGGACGGGAGCGTCGTGGAGCTTAGGTATGACGATGCAAACATGCGCACCTATATGATGGAACCCAACGGGAATCTGATATCCTATGAAAGCGATGACAGATGCCGCAACCTCAGAACCATCTACAGGGACGGGGAAGAAAGCTACCAGTATAATGACCAGAACCTGCGCATTCTGTATGTGGACCGGAACGGAAATAAGACAAGATACCGGTATGACGAGAAGGGGAACCTGACCGGAATCACCAATGCACTGGGTGAACAGTCAGAGTTCACTTATGATAAAGAAGGAAGAATGCTCACTGCTGCTGCTGGCGGAAAGAAACTGGTCAGCAATACTTATGATGAGCGAGGCAGGCTTACGGAAACGGCTGATGCCCTTGGACGGAGCAGGAAAACATCCTACGATGAAAAGGGGCTTCCTGTGTGCCTGACCCAGCCGGATGGGAGCAGCTTCCAGATTGTGCGGGATGAAAGAGGAAATGTGGTAAAGATCACGGATCCATATGGAGGCGAGACTGCTTACACATATGACGGGCTGAACAGGGTAACGTCTTCTACGGATGCGGAGGGCAATACTACCAGCTATCAGTATGATGAAAGGAACCATCTGCTTCAGGTGACGAATCCGGAAGGGAATACCCGGTCCTATGTCTATAATGAGAGTGGGAAGCCGGTGCAGATGGAGGATTATGACGGAGGAATCCTGTCCATTAAATATAACACCATGGGAAAACCGGAGAAACTGACCGACAAGGAAGGCAGGGAGACCAGGCGCGCCTATAATGAGATGGGAAAGCTGGCAGAAGAGATAACACCCAGCGGTGCAGCCACCAGCTTTGTCTATGACAAGAACAGCCGTCTTGCAAGGGTAGAGATAAGAAAAGGGGCGAAAGACGAGGAAGCTGTGTCGGTAGCAGAGTATGTCTATGACCCGGCAGGAAACCTGCTTAAGACCCGGGCGGGAGACGGGAATGAGGTGCTTTCAGAGAGCGCTTATGTTTATGATGCCTTGAACCGGGTAGCAGAGGTCACTGACCCGGCAGGGGGGAAGACCGCCTATACATACGATAAGGCAGGGCATATCAGCAGTATTACTGATCCGGCAGGAAATCGGCGAACCTTTACTTACAATGATGCAGGGGAACTGATTGAAGAAACGGACATACGGGGAAATACTACACGGTATGAATATAATGCTTTAGGGCAGCTTACTGTTGTGAGGGATGGGATTGGCAGGGAGACCAGGCATTTCTATATGTTAGGAGGACGGCTTGAAAGGACTGTTTATCCTGATGGTAGGCAGATGGCTTATACATACGATAAGCTTGGAAAGATTAAGGTAAAGACTGATGGACAAGGAAATGTGCTGAATTACATTTACGACTGTATGGGAAGAGTTATAAGCGTTACCAGCAGCATTGGACAGAAAAAAACTTATACCTATGATGCACTTGGAAATATTACTTCCATGACTGATGCAAATGGTAATAAAACCACTTATGAATACACTTTAAGTGGTAAACTTAAAATGATGATGGATGCACTTGGAAACAGAACCGAATATGCTTATGATAGTGAAGACCGGCTGATATGTATTTGTCAGAAGGGAAAGGAGGGTGAAGAGAGTAGGAAGATTTTTTATCAGAGAAATTCATTTGGACAGGTAGAATGTATTCAGGATGCGTTTGGAAACGAGGACTATTATAGATATGACGCCCTTGGAAGAATCATAGTAAAAACTGACAGGGATGGATATCAGACTGATTATGGATATGCCCAGGATGGAAAGATAAAAAGTATTATCTATGGAGATGGTACTGGTGTCGAGATGGAATATACTGCTTTAAGACAACTTGCTCTTATAAAAGATTGGCTGGGCGAAACAAAGATTAAGAGGAATAAGGTTGGTGACCCGATAGAGATTACAGATCATAACGGAAGGAGCGTATCTTATGAGTGGGGAAATATGGGGGAAAGAAAGGGGATTGTTTATCCAGATGGAAAAAAGGTATCATATCATTATGATGAGATGCTTCGGATGCAGAAAATGCAAATAAAAAGGAATGATGGATTGTCAGAAAGCAGAGTGGCAGGAGAAAATAAAGAAATCCGATATCACTATGATGAGATGGGAAGAATGTCAGAAAAGTTGTTCCCAGAAGAAATATGTACCAAGTGGTTATATGATAAAAGGGGGAACTTAAAAGAGCTTATTCATGAAGATGGTCATGGAATGCTTGATAGATATCAGTATGAGTATGATCTTATGGGGAATAAGATAGCTGTCACAAAGGAGAGGAGAGGACTTTGTAATGAGAGTGGACGATACGAATATGGATATGATGCATTATGCAGGCTTACTACTGTTTCTAAAGATGGGGATAAATTAAGAAAGTATACGTATGATTCTTTTGGGAATAGGAGTCGTTTGGAGGATTATGAGCGGGGGGAAAATATTTTTTATCATTATGATGTAATGAACAGACTGATATGGATGGAGGAAAGACAGAATGAATATGTATCAGACAGAGCGAATGGCAGTCTGGCAGAAAATATGCCATTGAGCAATCGCTTGCGGACGGACTATGTTTATGATAACAGAGGAAATTTGATTAAAGAAGAAATAGAAGGTCAGCTGATTCACGGATATGAGTATGGAGCTATGAACCGGCTTACGAAGTCATGGGATGAGAACGGAAAGAAAGCTATATATTGCTATAATGGTTTAGGGCAGAGAATAAGAAAAAGTGTATCTGAAGATGAAGAAGATTATCTTTTAGATCTAACGAGAGAATATCATAATCTCTTAGAAGTTTATAGAGGGGAGACCAGCCAATGCTTTTATTTTGACGGAAACGTGGCAGCAATGGAAGAAACAGACAGGAAGAGGGGAATTTCTGATTATAGGGGGGCGTTTTCTCGCATACACTATTACTTACAGGATGAATTGGGAAGTCCATTGCGTGTCAGCGGATTTAGAAAAGGAGATTTGTTTATCGGAGAACCTGGATATCTCACCTATGGCTATGACGAATTTGGGAATGATCTGGAAAGGGGGAAAGAACAATATACCTTTCCTAAGTTTTATGATATACAGGGCAAGGAACAACCTTTTGGATATACAGGATATCGGTATGATGATATTTGTAAAACATATTTTGCTCAAGCGAGAGAGTATCAGCCATGCACTGGACGGTTCGCCGCAAGAGATATAATCAAAGGAAATATTGCAATAGATATGACATTAAATGCGTATAGTTACTGCTGGAATAATCCTCTTTTATTAGTGGATTTAAATGGGTTATGGCCAGCATGGCTTGAAGGTATATATGCACATTTACAGTTTGAGACAGAATTTATGGTGATGTACGGAAATTGGGATGCGGGCAATATCTCAAAGGATTTCTATGGAGAGGTAAATGTGTTTATACCAGGAGGAGGAGTGAAAGGAGGAAATGGATTTGCTGATGTAATTTTGAATAAGGATGATGTAGCATATATTTATGAGATTAAGCCTGAAAGCCATCATAATGATGCTGCAAAACAAATGGCAGGGCAGAATCAATTGGATAATTATGTGGCATTTCATTCACTGTTTATAGGAAAAGCAGATATAGGAAATGAAATAGATATTGAGCCGCTTTTGTATATGGAAGAACCTTTTATATTTGATACAAGCCGAAAGATAGTTTATAGGATGTATCCTGATTCGCCCGGCATGATTTATTATGAGTTTGTAGAAAAAGGAGAAAATGAACCGGAAGAGCAGACAGCAATGTCAGCGCAGGAAGAAATGGTTTATGAGAGGATAAAATGGGAAGTGGAACAAATGATTTTGCATAACCTGGGAATAGCGGCAGGAATGATAGAAGATCCGGATAGCAGCGATTTCTTTTCTGCATTATTTTCACCAGAAGCAATTATAAAAGCAATTTTAAAAAATTTTATGCTTCCTGTTAGTGGCTCGGGCGGAGGGAGTGTGACCTGCCCAATTTTATAAGGAGTAAGGAAATGAAATATAAAAAAATTATACAAGAAATATTAGGTACAGAACTGGAAAAGCAGGGGTTTGAATATATGCCGAATACATCATGGAGTTATGAGCGTGTTAAGGATGGAGTGTGGCAGAGTATTTCGGTGGTACGCGAAAGGTATTGCAAAGGTTATATCAGAATGGTATTCATGACCAATGCTTATGGGCAAAAAGCCAAAGGACTGGACGATTTTGTGCCAGAAGAACAGCTGCCTGAGTACTGGCATTATGAAAATGAAGAGGAATTGCGGAAGATTATTGAGCAGTTTAGGGACTGGACGCTGATGTACGGAATGGAACAGCTGGAAAAAATGAGTGTACCGACTACAGAAGCCAGACCCAAACCAGAGACAAACCGATATTTGTATGAGCACCACCAGGAGCTTTATGAAGAGTATAAGGAAAAGTTCTGTGGGAAATGTGATTCTTGGAAGGATGCCATAAGAGTAGTCCAGGACAAGATTGCGGAAATATGGGACCAGCCTTTTAATGAAGTGGAAGATATCCTAATAGGGCTTTCCGCGCTGTATGCTTATGCGTTGAATGAAGGGGAAGAGGGAAAGTGGGTGTGGAAGGATAAGGCAAATGCCTGTCTTATAGAGGAACTTCTTGGTACATTTGCCAGTGTTTATCCATTACAGGATATCATCACCGCATGGAGAAGAAAGAATACTAATGATTTGTTGCGTAGACATGAAATAGTACTAATTTATTATGAAAATATGCTAAAATTAAAGGAGAAAAGGAAAAAAACAAAGTAGTAAATGCGCTGGGGAACAGGGCGGAGTATGCCTATGACACTGAGGACCGGCTGATCCATATACTCCAGAAAGGGAATACAGGGGAAACGGACAGGGAGACCTTCTATGAGAGGGATCCCTTAGGACAGGTGGTGTGCATGCGGGATGCCTTGGGGAATGAGGAATCTTATGAGTATGATGCTCTTGGAAGGACGGTGCTCAAGACAGACCGGGACGGGTATAGGACAGGATATGACTATGCTGCTGACGGAAAGATAAATCATATCTTCTATGGAGATGGTACCAGCGTGGAGATGGAATACACTGCCCTGCGTCAGCTTGCGCTTGTGAAGGACTGGCTTGGAGAGACCAGGATAGATAGGGATGCTGTAAGGAATCCCACAGATATTACAGACCATAAGGGAAGAACTGTATCTTATGAATGGGGGAGTATGGGTGAGAGAAGGAGCATCACCTATCCTGACGGGAGAAGGGCTTCTATCATTACGACGATCAGCTTCGCCTGAACAGGATGCAGGTGGAAAGAGGCGGCAGCCTGCCTGGAAGAGGCGATTCGGAAGAGATATGTTACCGGTATGACGGGGCGGGGAGGCTTACGGAAAAGCGCCTGCCGGAGGGAATGCGGACCCTGTGGCACTATGACGGAAAGGGTCAGCTGACGGAACTGGTGCATGAGGACGATAAGGGAATCCTGGACCGTTACCGGTATGAGTATGACCTGATGGGGAATAAGACCGCCGTCACTAGGGAAAGACGGGGGCTCCATGCAGAGAGCGGACGGTACGAGTACGGATACGATGCCCTGAGCAGGCTGGTGAGC